>CAZTLI010000009.1:0-29426 GCA_964614375.1 uncultured Anaerolineaceae bacterium | reverse complement strand
CGTTTTTAGCTGTCCGTTAATTGCACTATCATGTGCGAGCAGGGGCAAATAACCATGGGTAGCGGCGCTGGTTGTAATCTCGATAAATCCCTCGTCTTGCAGTTGTTTAAACGACCCGACAATGTCACGATTGAAACGGTTGTCAAAAGACCGCTTGATATACTCGTATTCTTTTCTATACCATTCCGCCAAATAGCGCAGATGCGGGTCTGCCGTGCCTTCTTGTTCAAAATAAACGACATCTTTTTGCGCGGCTTCGATTTTTTCGTCCAAATAAAGGTCAAAATGGTCGAGGACATCGGCATCGGCGAGTTGTTCCGCCAGAATGGGTGTAATACCGACAGTGAGCCGATAGCGGATGCCTTCTTCTTTGAGATCATATAAAGTATTGAGTAAGGGAATATAGGTTTCGCTAGCGGCTTCATGCAGCCATTCCTCGCCATGAGGCCATCGACCTGCCAACCGAGCATAGGGCAGGTGACTGTGCAGAACAAATGTAAACGCTCCTAAAGCGCCCATAACGCTCTCCTGAGTAGAATCGCAGGGAATAAGTTTTGTTGACTTGCACTTACACGATGATTGTAACGAGTCGACAGGCACACTGCCAACTCTGGGGGACGAAACGTTCTCAATGGTTTTGGCGGAACGAACTAATTGCTATGCGCTATCCGCCAGCGGGAGATTGAGTGAAAATGTACTGCCGTAGCCGGGTTCAGTACGCACGCCGATATAGCCATGATGGGCTTCTGCAACTGTTTTGGCGACAAATAACCCCTGGCCCAATCCGCGCGGGTCGAGCCGTTTGCCTTCGCTGGTACGGGGTTCACCACGATAGAATCGCTCAAAAATGTGGGGCAAGTCTTTATCGCTTATGCCCACACCCTTATCGGTGACGCGAATTTCTACGAGACCCGGCTGAGATTCGACCAGTTCGACGATGACCTGTCCACCCGGCAAAGAGTAGTAGATGCTGTTACGAATGAGGTGTCCCATGGCCCAGCGTAACCGTTGATCATCCCCAATGATTTGCAGCGAATTGGCATGTTTCGCCATTACAATGACGCGGATATTGGCGCTGTTTAATTCCGGTGTCAGGCCACGAATGACACTCCACACAATTTCATCGACAAGCAGTAAATCGTGCCGGATGTCAAAGTTCTCGGCGCTGATTTCGGAAATATCGAGCAGTTCGACGACCATTCGGTCAAGGATGTCTACATTGCGTCCCAGTGTTTCTAATAAACGGCGATTGATGGGTTTGCCTTCTGGCTGGTTCGCCAGAACTTCACCCATGCCTTTGATGACCGTCATCGGCGTTTTTAATTCATGGGAGATATGCGTGATGAAACCATCTTTGAGGCGTTCTGCCAACGCATCGCGGGTGACATCGCGCAAAACGATCATTGTGCCTAATCGCTGTCCCGTGTTATCGGCAACTGCTGCTAATTGGGCGCCCAATATGCGATTATTAACTTGAATCCGGGTGGGTTCGCCGAGCGGTGCCAATTCACTGTCAACTTGGGTGACCTCATGATAGGCATCAAACAGCGTGCCCAATTCGCTCGACCAGAAATTCTTCTGCCCACCGAGCAAGCGGCGCGCCGCTTCGTTAATCAGGACGATACGGCCTTCCATGTTTTGCATGATAATGCCTTCGTCAAGGCTGGCGAGAATGCCATTAAGACGAGACAATTCCTCCGCGCGCTGTTCCAGCATCAATTTGAGATAGCGATTTTGTTCGCGTGTTTGCTCCAGTTCCCCGACCTGTAATGCGCTGCTAGTGGGTGCTGGCGGCACGGCAGTTTTCTTTGAGCGTCTTGTTAAGCCACGATACAGCCGGCTGAAGATTCGTTCAGTGGCAGTTCCCAGACTATTGACGCGATTCAGGGCATCACTGACATCATCGGGGTTGGTTGGTGATTGATCATCCATAAGCGACAACTAACTTTTCTGTGACAGCTTGCGGTCAATAATATTATGCAGGAGTTTACGCAGGGTTTCGAACTCCGGTAGCGGCTTATAAATGATGTGATCGACTCCATATTCCTCAGTCATCTCGCGGCGATCATCATCGCTCAATACAAAGGCCGTCATCAACACAATGGGAATATCTTGCAATTGTGGAATAGTCCGCAGACGCTGCGCGACTTGGTTGCCTCTGTACCCCGGCATACGAATGTCCATCAATGCCAATTCGGGAAATGGGCCTTCATACGTTCCCGCTTCGATTTTATCCATCCAATCCCATGCTTTTTGGCCGCTTTCAAACGCGATAGGCGTGTGACCCCAAACCTGGCACATCATGGTAACCAGGTTGCGTATATCGGTTTCATCTTCAGCAATTAGCCAGTGCAATGCACGCCCCTCCTGTAAACAGGTCGATTGTACTTTGAAGGTTTCATTGTGTTAAGTATACCTGAACTTGTAAAGTTCGGCCTATAATGTCTCATGGTCGAATTTTCCCTGTAGTTTATCCTTTGGCAGCTAACCATACGACCGGACATGACAAAAATCCTAGTGCCCAAAATTTCCTTTAACGGTAAATAGTTGAAAAAACCTACAACGTGATAAATAATAAATGGAACGTAGTGAACTGGTATAGATTGCGTTTACCCTGTATTATTTGTAGATGTAGATTGTCACACTTTTTAGTTGAGAACCGATGAGATGTCCAAAGCATCTTTAATATCTAACAGACGAAAGGTGGCGAGACCTTGTCAACGTGGATGGTTGTAGAGGACGAGCCAGATATTTACGAAGTTCTGCTGGCGATGTTCGAAATGTGGGGAATAGAAGGTGTCGCCTTTGTTGATGGCGAAGAGGCGGTCTCATGGGTGGATGATGTCGATCATTCGCGCTTTCAGGGGGAACTCCCTGAACTGGCGCTGCTGGACATTCGCCTGCCCGGAGATATCAATGGGGCGATGGTTGGCGAACGCCTGCGTAAAAGCACGGTGCTGGGTGAAATTTCCATCGTCTTGATTACTGCCTATAAGTTAACGCCCGACGAAGAGCAGTCGGTTATCAAACAGGCCGGTGCCGACAAACTCATCTATAAACCTTTGCCCAAATTTAATGAACTCCAACGCACGCTGGAAGATGTCATTGCCCAGCGGCGGGACGGCAAAGAGTCGGGTAAGAACGCGAGTTCGTCCAAACCCGAGAAATAAGGGATAGCAATTTATGCAAAATGTCGCGCCTTCAATTGCATTGGTTCGACGCTCACGTCAACTGCTTTTATGGGGCTTCGTTACAGCGGCAGCCGGTGCGCTTATTGGTATTATCGGTCTAGGATTATTTGTCGTTGATTTTGCTGTGCAAGATAATCCCGGCTTTAATGTGTATCATGTTTTTCGCACGGTGCTGCTATTTTTGGGTGGTATAGTCGCATTAACGGGTATAGCACTCGGTATTCGCGCGCTGACCTGGAAGACCGATAATGACCTCGCAAAAATGACAGGCGATTACCTCGCCCGGCATTTGGACGAACGCTTTACCTTCATTCGCAATATCAGCAAACTCGGTTTAGGGTACATCGACGCGGTACTCGTCGGCCCACCGGGTTTATTAGTATTTCGTATTCGCAATGACCCCGGTGTCTTCTTCAACGATCATGGCAAATGGCTCAAGCGCACCATGAAAGCTGGACGTGAGGAATGGCTGCCTGCCGGGATGAATCCCACCAAGGATGCGGCTGATGATATTCACAGCTTGCGACGGTTTCTGGCGCGACACAGCCTGAACACATTCCCCGTGTTTGGGGTCGTCGTTTTCACAACAGACGAGCGCACGACACAGATTGGTCGTGAAGAACCCGTGATGCCGGTTGCCAATCTGGGGCAGCTTTATGAGATGATCGAGGATAATTATCTGGCGAAAGAGCGCGTATCCCCAGAAGAGGTGACTGCCGTCGCGAATCTGCTGTATCACGCGGAATAGATTTGCGTATGCCAACAACCGTCCTGCTTGCGCCCGTGGGTGCGGGCAAAACAGAAGTCTCGCTGGAACATCTCATCGCGACCATTCATGACCAAAATAAGCCGTTCATCAAAATCTGGGCGTTGCTGGCAACCAAACGTCAGGAGAACAGTTTTCGTGAACGGCTGATTGAATGGCAAGATGGACGCAGTGTCTATTTTAATGTCGAATTCTTCAACTTCTATGAACTCTATGCCCGTTTGCTCGATGTAGCAGGCACACCACCGCGCCGCCTGAATGACTCCGCCCGTTTTGCTCTCCTGCGCGCTATTGTGAGTGACCTGGATAAAGCGGGACAGCTCACTGTCTTTGGTTCAATTGCCAAAACGCCCGGATTTATTGCAGCCATTGCTGATTTTATCGCCGAGTTGAAAAGCAATATCAACGAGCCACATCAATTCCTTGATGCCGCAGAACACAAAGGGATTACCCAAAAAGACCGCGAAATCTACCGGATTTACGACACATATCACACGCGGCTGCGCGAGTACAATCTGGTCGATAAAGAAGGTGAGGGTTGGCTGGCGCTGGCAGAAACACGCGCTCAAAAGGATGTCGCCACCGATGTCGCCCTGCTCATGGTCGATGGTTACGATCAGTTCACGCCCGTTCAAGCTAATTTGCTGGCACTGCTGTCAGGTCGTGTAGGTGAGCTTCGTATCACCCTGACCACTGTACCCGGACGTAAAGAGACTGTTGGTCGGCGTTTTGAGAATACCCGCAAACAACTTGAAGAATTTCATGAACGCGAGCGTGTGCCGTGTCAAACCAGGAAGTTGCCCGGCGCGCGCGAACAACGCCATGCGGATTTGATTCATATCGGTGAGATGATTTTTAATGTGCAGGCTCAGACGCGCAGCGCTGCGCCCGATTCGGCACTGTGTATTGAAGCGCCATCGGAACAACAAGAAGTCGCGGGGGTACTTCGTCAGATAAAACGCCTGCTGTTGGACGGTGCGCGTCCCGACTCGATTTTGATTGCCCTGCGCGATTGGGAACGCTATCGGCAGCACTTTATGCGTTATCGGCAAGAATATGGTTTGCCGCTTGCCTTGCATTATGGCGAACCGTTGAAAGACAACCCCGCGGTTATTGCCCTGGTAAATCTACTGGAACTCCATGAGCAGGACTTCCGCCGTCGCGATTTGCTCGATGTCTTGCGTTCACCTTATGTTGCCCCGCCGGGATTAGGGACGGCACAAATTGACCAGCTTGACCGTATTAGCCGCCAGTTGATTGTGGCGCGCGGACGGGATAGCTGGCTCCTAGCGATTGACCGGGCGTGGGATGTGCAAGCGGGCGATGAAGACCTCGATGAACCATTCGAGGCGCTTATAAACCACGATGAGGCGACCCAGCTATCCCTGGATTTAGAGAATTTCTTTGCCCAGGTGACCCCTAAACGGCAGGCGACTGTTGCCGGGTATGTCGAGTGGCTAGAGGTCTTGATTGGTACGGATTCAGCGGAAGACCCTGATGAAGAGCCATTCGACGATGACACGGCTTATTCACTCGCGATGATTCGGCAGATTAGACAACCGTCCAATCCACTCATCATCGCGCGGGATTTATCGGCAATACATGAGGTGATGCGTATTCTGCGTGGCTTGTTATCGGCTGCGCGGCTGCTAGAATCCCTTGACCAGCGTGAACATCGGATCTCGTGGACAGATTTTAAGAGTGATTTTCTATCTGCTATTCGCAGCACATCCGTAAATGCAGCGCCCAGTCGCGTCGGGCGAGTGCTGGTGACAACCGCGACTAATGCGCGTGGTTTGCCGCATGAGCACGTTTTCATCGTCGGATTGGCGGAGGGCGTTTTTCCACAGGCGATTCCCGAAGACCCGATTTACCTCGATACCGAACGTCAGGCACTCCAAGCGGCGGGCATTAACTTGCAAACACAGGCGGAACGCGCTAACGACGACGGCCTCTTTTACGAATTGATTAGCTTACCACGTCAAACGCTTACTGTGTCACGTCCAACGGTCAATAATGGCAAGTTGTGGATAGAAAGTCACTTATGGCGGCAGGTCAATCGTGTATTGACCGATATACCCACACACACATTCCGTATCGGGCAAGTGCTGCCTGTCGAATCGGCTGCATCTGCACCAGAGCTGGTTCTATCTGTGGCGGATGGGTTAAATCTTCCCGAATTACGACCCCGGACTGTATCAGCGTTAACCTGGTTGAACCATCATCATCCTGCCACATTGCAGCAGGTTGTGATTGGTCGTCAGATCGAAATGGGGCGGATGGCGCGCGGGCGGCATGACCATTTCTCTGGACGTTTGAATGATGACGATTTGATCGACAGGGTAGCGGGCATACTGGGTCAGCATCGTATCTGGAGTGCCAGCCAATTCAATGATTATGGCTATTGCGGCTTTCGATTTTTCGCTAAACGACTGCTCAAACTGGAAAAGTTGGACGAACCCGAAGAAGGTATCGACGCGGCGCAATTGGGCGGGATTAATCACGAAATTCTGGAACGGACATATCGTGAACTGCTCGATATGCCGTATTTTGAGATGACGCCGGAATATTTTGAGCGCGATGTCATTCCCATCCTGCACGAAATTGCAGAGGAAGTGTTCGCCGCTGCACCTCGACGCTATGGGTTTCGCGAGACACCCCGCTGGCAAGAAGAGCAGTCAGTCTTACTGCGGCGCTTAGAAGCCCTGGTTCGACTGGATTTTTCGGAAGACAGCCCGGTCATCGCTCAATTTGGACATGCCGAACGCCAACTGTATCGACTGGAAGCGCCATTTGGAATGGATGGTATCCCGGCAGTGACAATTGACCTTAATGACGATTTGACCATACAGGTTGCGGGTTTTATTGACCGGATTGATAAGGTCGGCAATCGTGCGGTGATTGTGGACTATAAAACGGGCAGCGGCAAAATCCCAATCAAAGAGATGGAAGAAGGTCGCAACTTCCAGATGATGGTCTATCTGCTGGCTTCGGATGCCTTGTTGAAGCAAGAAAGCGCACCCGATGCGCCGAAGCAGGTCGCTGGTGGATTCTTCTGGCATATTCGTAATCAAGACATCAGTGGCACGCTCACGCTGGACGATAATTGGGCACAAATCAGCGATGCGAAAACGATTCTGACTCGCTATATCCAGCACGCACGGGAGGGCGATTTTAGCGTTCATCCCAACAAGCCAGAGAATAGCAGTCGCTGTGTGCGTTACTGTGAATTTCATCAGTTATGCCGCGCGAGTATCACCAATCGACGCAAAGCGTAGGCGAGTACCTGACATGACCTAAAACATCATCTGCGTCACGGCGGCGCATATTGCAAAATCGTCCTTAATCGTAAGAAGTTTGTGGACGACGGACTTTGGGCGGCAGGGTTATTTGAACTATATCAATCAGTTCTTTCCCAATTTAGCAGACACCGACGGGGTATAATGGTCAATCTCACGCAGTCGCAAGCTAAGGCGATTCACACACACGACAAAAATCTGATTGTCGTCGCGGGCGCGGGGTCGGGCAAAACCTTTGTGCTGGTCGAACGTTATCTGGCGCTGCTCAATACGCATGATTGGCCTTTGAATGCGCTGGTCGCTGTGACATTCACCGAAAAAGCCGCGCAAGAAATGCGTGACCGTGTGCGGCAGGCGTTAGAGCGATTATTCGCTGCGACGGATGACCCACCAACAAAACAAAAATGGGCAAAACACCTCGCCGAAATGGACAGCGCCCGCATCAATACCATTCACAGTCTATGCGCGACCATTCTCCGGGCGAATGCCGCAGAAGCAGGTGTTGACCCGCGTTTTGAAGTGTTGGACGAGGTGGATGCGCGCATTTTGCTGGAAAACGCGATTGACGATGCGCTCGAATTGATTGACGACGATGACCCCATCCTCGAACTTTTTACCGAATATGACCTGCCTGCTATTCGTCAAACACTGACATCCGGCATTCTGACCAACAGCCTGAGTCCCATCCCCGACGACATCGAACAACAGTGGATAACACAGTGGGAACGAGTCGCGGCGGATACACTGGCGGGACTGTGGGAAAACGAGGATTTTCAGCGGGCTATTAACTGGACGCCGCCACAACCGGTTGTCGATGAAGACGACAAGCTATTTATCTGCTGGCGCGATGCGATGGCCTTTCTGGATGTGATTCAGTTCAATAAGGACATAGCTGCGCGCGTCGATGCCTTGAAATCGCTGTCCTCAACCAGTGTAATAAAGCTCAATGGCGGTAGTGTCAAAAACTGGGGCAGTAAAGCGATATTGCAAGACTCCAAAGATGCCTTGCGGACAATTCGAGAGATGTCTGGTGCGGCGGTAAAGGTCATTGGTGACCCGCCGGGTGAAGTCGATAGTCGTGCGGCATTCCTGCTGCCGTTGTGGGTCGATTTGATTCACCGGGTTCGGGCGCGCTATGCAGACCTGAAACGTGAAAAGAGTCTGCTTGACTTTGATGATTTAGAAAATCGCACTCGTGATTTGCTCACTGCTCATGAGCATGTGCGGCGGCGTTATCGTGGTGTGGAATTCAAGCATCTACTGGTCGATGAATTTCAGGATACCAATCGAGCGCAGTGGGAAATTATTCAGGCGCTTGCCGACATCAATCAGGGAGGGACGTTGTTCGTTGTGGGCGACCCCAAGCAGTCGATTTATGGTTTTCGGGGCGCGGATGTGAGTGTGTTCGGAGCTGTTCGCCGGCAAATTGAAGATCGAGGTGGCGAACGGGTGCCATTGGCGCAGTCATTCCGTACACACAAAATGCTGGTGGACGGTTTTAACGCGATTTTTGAAAACATCCTCGTTCGCAATCCAACCAGCCCCGTGAAGGATTTTGAAGTCATCTATGAAGAACCGATGACCGCCTTTCGTCCCGATGCACCCGGCGAGGTCGCGATTGACTGTATTTTGCTCTCCAAACAGGCGGCGGACTTGGACAAGCTATCAGCCGAAGATGCGCGTCGCTGGGAAGCATACGAAATTGCCCAACGATTACAGCGCATGGTGGCGGACTCCGTGCCCGTTTATGATAAAGAGCAGCGTGTGTTTCGTCCCGTGCAATATGATGATATGGCGCTGCTGTTCCAGTCTACGACACATATCACACTGTACGAAGATGTGTTTAAAACTGTCGGATTGCGTTATATCACGATTGCCGGACGCGGCTATTTCAGCCGTCAAGAAGTGTGGGATTTGCTGAATCTGCTGCGGGCGCTGCATAACCCGGCGGACAATCTTTCGGTGGCGGCGGCCTTGCGCTCACCCTTATTCAGCTTGAGTGATGATGCGCTGCTGGCCCTGCGTTTGCAGACGGATGAAGCTGGCAATCGCCTTTTACTCTGGAATGCCCTATCGCTATTTGAAAGCGTGCCGTTTGAAGACCGCCAACGGTTGGCTTTCACGCGCGAAGTGCTGGATTATTTGCGCCTGCTGGCTGGTCGGGTGACTATTTCTGAATTATTGCGCGAGATATTGTCCCTCACAGGTTATCTGGCGACACTCACCGGACTACCCGATGGTGACCGCCGTCGTGAAAATGTCGAAAAATTAGTGACACTGGCCCAGGCCAGTGGACGCACGACATTGGGCGCATTCTCGCTGTATTTAGAGGATTTGAGCGCACGGGAAGTCCGTGAAGGCGAGGCCGTATTAGAGGCCGATGGCGCAGTTACGTTAATGACGGTTCATGCCAGTAAAGGGTTGGAATATCCGGTAGTCGTTCTCGTGGACACGTCGTGGCGGCGCGGCAGCGGACGGGGCGACAGCGCGATGGTGGGCGATGATAGCTTGCTGGCCTGTAAGGTTTATGACCCGGCTAACGACGAAATGGTCAATACGTTCAGCTATAAGCGGGCACTGGAATTGCAGGCTCTGCGCGAAGAGGCAGAACGCAAACGCTTGCTCTATGTGGCGGCGACACGCGCACAGGATTATCTGATTGTCAGTGGCAATCGGACGGCGAAAACATATACGGGCAGTTGGCTTAATCTGCTGCTGGACGCGCTTGGTGTTGACGACGATGCCCCCGATGCACACGAATTTGTTATCCCTTGTTCATGGGGTTCAGCCCGTGTCATTTATCCTGACTCCCTGCCACCAGAAGACGTGCTTAGTGGCGATTTGCAGACGGTGACGATGTGGGATGATCGCACCATTTTAGCGCGTTCACAGCAGAGTGAGGTCGATTTCCCACCCCTTCTGCATGATGTGCCCATCGAACGGGCTGCGCCTGCACGCCATTTGTCGGCGACACATCTGGCAGACCTGGGTGGTTTCCAACACGCCGTAAGAGAACAAGATCGTCTATTTTATCGGGACAGATTCCAGCGACGAGTTTTATATGATGCGCCATCGCATATTCCCGCCATTCGCAGTCAAAATCAGACACGATGGGTCTCTCAACGTCAATTGGGCGACATTGTTCATGCGGCGCTGCGTTACTGGCGTTTTCCTGATGATACGGACGATATGCACAAGCTGTTGGAAAGTTATGCGTGGGAATTGGGTATTACCGAGAAACGCGCGCTAAAAGATGCGGTTGGTCGAGCGATGGGGCTGCTCTATCAGTTTAAGCAGCATAGCGATGTGTATCACTGGATAACCGAAGCGAGGAATGCAGGGCGCGACATATACCCCGAACTGCCGTTTATCTTCAGGACAGACAATCGCATTATTCATGGTATTATTGACGTGCTGTTCCGTCGTGAGGATACATGGGTGATTCTGGATTATAAGACCAGTTTTGTGCACAATGACGATAGAATTATTGACCCGGTACGAACCCATGCCCAACGCTATTATGTCCAGGTGGGGATGTATGCTGCGGCGGCGCGTGAACAACTGCGCGCATTTGGCTATGAGGTGACGCCGTTGGTTTATATTCATTACCTCAGCCACAATCAGACGATAGACGTGCCTACAGCAAGTTGGGAAGCCGAACTCAAAACCATTGAAGATCGTATTGGTAGTTTAATTATGGATGAGTGATTATGCTGCAACGATTGACCGGACAACTGCCTGAATGGGCGCGACCTGACCATCCGATTCTCCGGTATGAACTCAGCCGGGTTCAACCGCTGACCCCCCGCGAAAAGTACACGCGCGCGCTGTTTGTGGTCGTGGTTGGACTCATCCTCGTTGTCGGTGGTTATATGATTGCCACCGGGTTCTTGCGTTATCCAGCAGGGCAAGACCTGACTGCATCGGTTATGGCGGTGGTGTTCTGGCCTGTCTTCGCGACTCAACTGCTGCTGCGGGCAGGTGTGCTATTAACCACTGTCAACACGGTTGGCGAAGAAAAACGGCGCGCGACGTGGGACAATCTGCGAGCTACCGAGAGTGGCGCGGAACTGCGCTTGCGTACTCGTTGGGCGGCTGTCTTTTACCGGATGCGGTTGTTCATCGGTTTATTGATAGGGGTGCGTGTCGTACTGGTCATCGGTATTCTGTATGATTTGACCGCTTTTCGCGGTGGCTATCTCGATATGCTGACAGCGAACATTGTCCCTGAACTGCCGGTTTTCATCGGCGCGATTTTGCTGGCATTTGTGATGACCGCCAGTATGCTCCTGCCCTTGACCGGGATTGGTCTCGATGCGGCGATTGGTTTGCTGCTATCGACGACAGTCCATGAACGCACGTATGCCGTTGTCGCGCAAATCCTGCTGATTCTGGCGCGGGTGGTCATTGCGGGCGCGCTGCTGTTGGCGGTCAGTCAATTTCTTAGCGGGCAGTTGCAAACGGCGGACGGGGTTGCATGGTTGATGGTTACCGGGTTTGCAGCGGCGGGCGATTGGGGCTTTTCACTGCTGCAATTGGGCGCGCTCGGCAACATCTGGGCATTGATCCCGTATGCGCTGTTCATCGGTCTTGGTTTGCTGATATTCGCCCTGCTGCAAGCGGCGATTACAGACTGGCTGTTGGGCATCGCTATTCGCAGGGCAGAACGCACCGAATAGTCTCAACGCGCTTTCACAATTTCGGCAATCCAGGGTATGTGCTCGGCATAGTGCCCATAGGTATTGCCAACGATCCAGCCAACGACTGGACGCTCTGTTTTGTATTCCGGTTGATAGTAGTTATACGGACGCTTCAAATCGTCATCGGATAAAGACTCGATTGTGGCGACAAGACGTTCGTGAACGGTTTTGAACGCATCAAACACTTCCATAAGTGACCTGTCTTTGTGCTGCTGCTGAATGATGGCATTTTCACGGTCATAATCGCCACTGTCAAACGTTTCCTTATCAACGCCCATCCGTTCATAACGCGATTGTTTATTGAGCAGCGCATCAATCCCGTCTTCCCACACTGCGAGATGAATAATATGGTCTTTGACTGTCCAGCCTGCGGCATCGGTGGGTTCAGTAAGCTGCTTTTCAGTTAACGTGCCAATGTAAGCGTGAAAATCGTTCCAGCCTTTTTCTAATCGTGATAGCAATTCTGCTTTGGTGACAGGTGCTTGTTCGGTCAAGGGGCGCCTCCAGTAGTCACGCCTATATCAAAGGGCTTTATCTGAAATAATAAACGCGGCAGTCGCGGGGTTAGTCGCCAGCGGCACATTATGCGCGTTGCAAATCCGCAGCAGGCTCTGAATATCGGGGTCGTGGGGATGTTTGCCGAGCGGGTCTACAAAAAAGAACACCGCCTCGATTTTCCCTTCGGCGACCTGTGCCGCAATCTGGGCATCGCCACCAATCGGGCCGGATAACATTTTCTCGACCTTGAGACCACATTTTTCGATTAATAGTTGACCGGTGGTATTGGTGGCAACCAGTTCGTAGCGCTCTAGTACGGATTTTTGCGAGAGCGCAAACGCCACCATATCGGCTTTTTTGCCATCATGGGCGATGAGTGCCAGTGTTTTCAGATCTTCAGTCATCAGATTGTACTTTCAATGCGAATCAAGATGATACCGGCATAAGTTTACGTGGGGAACGGGCGATACGCAAAAAACGGGTATTCATCCTTACGGCTT
The DNA here is from genome assembly GCA_964614375.1 of uncultured Anaerolineaceae bacterium. Taxonomy (GTDB): domain Bacteria; phylum Chloroflexota; class Anaerolineae; order Aggregatilineales; family Phototrophicaceae; genus CAZTLI01. Next base: position 16,472 of record CAZTLI010000009.1, on the reverse strand, counting down.
CGCGATAGTGCCCTTCAAGCTGGTGCATGATGGCGCTCCAGGGACGTTCTTCAGCGAAACGTCGGGCATTGTGTGCCATTTCTTGGCGCAGCGTTGGGTTATCGCGTAAGGTTATGACGGCCTTGGCAAATGCTAGTGGATTGGGTGAACAGATAAAGCCTGTCTCGCCATGGTGAACTAAATCGGGTACGCCCCCTTGATTGATGACGACACATGGTAAGGCGGAGGCCATCGCTTCCTGTACGACCTGTCCGAAGGTTTCGCATGGCCCGGTGAATAAGAATACATCACTACTCGCGAAGGCTTGAGCAAGTTCATCACTATAAAGATAGCCTGTAAAATGCGTATTTGTGCCCGCAAAGCGCGTTTCCAGATGTTCCTTGCGCGCACCATCGCCGATAATGGTCAACGCGACGCCGGGTGTTCTCGCGACATCAAGTAATAAATCAATCCGCTTTTCGGCAGCGAGTCGGCCTACATAGATACACAACAAGGAATCGGGGTCGCGCCCGTTCAAGAGGCGTTCGCGCCATGCCATTGACCGATGTTTAGGATGAAACCGATCACTATCCACACCTCGTCCCCATAACCGCAGGCGATGATACCCCCACTGCCGCAGTTGTCGCGCGGTGAACTGGGAGGGTGCGAGAGTCAGATGACAGCGATTATGCACATACCGCAGCCACTCGCGCGCGGGACGCGCCAATAGGCCAAATCCATATTCCACCACATAGCCGGGAACATCGGTCTGATAATTGGCAATGACTGGAATGCCCATGCGATGGCCTGCAATCATGGCGTTGAACGACATTAATGCCGGACTGAACAGATGAATGAGATCGGGTTGGAACTCGCGCAAGTGGCGATTCACAGCGGGATGGGGTAGGGCAACACGGGTTTCAGGCACAAGCGGCATCCCAACCGATGGCATGGGAATGATACGACTCGCGCCAATTTGATGTGGGGCGATGTCTGGCGCTATCACCAGCACCTCGCGCCCGGTTTGCTGGAGATAACGCAGCGTGAGATAGGCCGTTTTGGTAACGCCATCGACTTTTGGGAGGAATGCCTCGGCGACGATTGCCACACGCTGAATCGGCGCACGAACATCGCAGTGACGAGCGTCCAGCAGGTGGTTTACGTCGCTTCCAAAGGCGCGCTCTGCGAATGACGCCCCCAACTGGTTAAGAGTTGCCAATAGTCTTTGAGAGGCCATGGTCTACCCTCTGCAATGGTCTGACCCGATTCGATGGCTGTCCGAAGGTCGCTGGCGGTATGACCGGGAAAACGTGTGCTGCCCGACCCAATTGCGCCCAGCGTATGGGCATCGCTGTTGCCAAGTGGTGCTAATCCAGTCTGTTTGCCTGTACGTCGTGCGAGGCGATTGCTCCATGGGGTGAAAACGCCCGCATTATGCACTTCCAGCGCATCTAACCCGGCTTCCACCAATACTTCAGGATGTCGAAAGTAATGCAGGGCATGACGCGCGATTTCTGGCATGTGGACGTGATAGGGATGTGCCAGCATCGCGATACCGCCCTGTTCGTGGATAGCGGCAGCGGTTTCGGCAAGGGACATATCACGCGGAATGGGCTGTGTCACCCACCAACCGAGCACATGACCGCCCGCGCTGGTGATTTCCAAACCGGGAATGATGTCAAATGGGTATTTTTCGCGCCGTTCATATGCCCAGAGCGAGCCATCGAGTGTGTCATGATCGGTAATGGCGATGACATCCAATGTGCCAAGCTGCTCAACATAATCGAGCAGTTCCCCGACAGTTGGCAAGCCATCGCTTACGGTGGTGTGCATGTGCAAGTCAGCGCGACCTAACTGGTTTAATGAGGGTTGTGTCATTATTTTCTGCTCTTCTACCCGGATGCCGTGTTAGACCACCATTTATTGTAGACCCTGTTGTGTGTGATTGTGTTCAGTCACGATTAAGATTGTATGCAATGCCTTTAACCCGCCATTGACACAATCGATCTTCACCTAGCATACCCAATTATCTATCAAAATCACCTAAGAAACAGGCATGTTTGCTGAATTTGCTGTACAATGCCCGCCATGAGGCACATAACAACCTTCATTAAACACTATGCCATCATTATTCCGGTGGTATTGGGACTGGGGTTCGTCATCATTGTTGCGGCCTATATTGCGGGCACGGCGGGCACATCAACACCAAGTATTGGCGCGACCCCGTTTGTGGTCAATCTTACACCACCTGCACCCGGGACACCGGTTGCCCGTTTCGCACAGATCGACCCCGCAATTGCCGATTATCTGGATTACAGCCAACCCGGTTATGGTATCATTCCGCTTGACGCGCTAGGTGCGCGGGTGCAACCTGTAGGCGCGTATCTGCCGCGCACGGGTAATACGCAATTCGATTATGCCGAACCCACCCCGTTACCCACCCCACTGCCTTATCCTACGTCACCGCCGCTGCCACTGCCGGCTGTGCCCGGACAACCAATTCCGACAGTTTCGGCTCTTGCAGATGATGGTTCGCCGCGTGCCTTACCCTATGGGGGTGATGCGTGTGCGCCTGCGGGTTTGCCTGTCGATGGTTTATTGACACAACGCTTTCATGTCTATCACAGCGGGGTCGATTTGGGCATTCCGTTGGGGACGCCTGTTATTGCGACGCATAGCGGGCAGGTCATTTTTGCTGCGTGGAGCGATGTGGGTTATGGTTATCTGGTGATTATCCAGAACGGGGCATTTATTACCTATTACGCACATAATACGTCGTTCAATGTGTCGCTCAATCAATTTGTGGGCAGGGGCAGTATTGTTGCGTGGAGTGGCAGCACGGGCAACAGCACGGGCCCGCATGTCCATTATGAAACCCGCATCAACGATGTGCCTGTAGACCCCTTATCCTTTGCAGATCGTGGTTATCCCACCTGCTAAACGTTTAGCGCGCGTTCGACCATTTCGACATATAATCGACTCATGAGTGAAAATCCAATCCATTCCCAATTTATCTCACAAACCCCACAATCATCACGGCGTTTTGTGTCGCTGCGATGGCGCTTCTTGCTGCCGCTGTTTATCGTGCTGCTGATTACGGCGATGGTCGCGGCCTATGCCATTGTCAGCAATCTGGGCGGCGGGGTCGCAGAATCGCAGAATAATATCCTCATTCAGAGCAGCAATGCGGTGATTGAACGCAGTGCGGACTTGTTCTCGCGCCAGCGTACCGAAGCCCAGCGAATCGCCTTTACAATCGGTGTGCCGGAGGCAATTCGCACCAATCAGGTCAACAGTCTTCAGGCGATTCTTGAAGGCGCGGCTGTGTCTGGTGGATTGGATAGTGTCATCGTGACGGATGCAACAGGCATCGAGGTATTGGGGTTGCAACGTGTCGAAACGCCAGATGTCACCGATTACGCGGTAAACGCCGGAACCGATTTGAGCCAACAACCGATTGTGCGTGATGTGCTGGACGAAGGCTTAATTGATTCCAGTGGACTCGTCCGCACGGCTGAAGGGCTGCTGCTATATACTGCTGCCCCTATCCAGTTTGAAGGGCAGCTGGTGGGTATTGTACTGGTTGGTCAGCGGCTAGACCGCGTGTTGGCGTCATTGCAGGGCAGTGCGGTTGCCGATGTCGCCGTATATGATGCGGATGGCGTGCTGTTGGAAACGACGCTTACACTCAATTCGAGCGTTGATTCGCCGCTGCTGCTGGATGGTTCGATAGTCAATCAGGTACTGGCATCGCAGCAGCCTGTGATGCTTGGTGGGACAATTCCGATTAATGGTATCGCCCATAATGCACTATATATCCCATTTGTTTATGGGCCAAATATCGTTGGCATTGTCGCGACACTCATGCCTGATAATGTGCCGTTTGTGACAGGTGTGCCACGACAAATCACGGCATTGGCTGTAGCAGGTATCGCCGGCGCCGTTGTGATTATGGCGTTTATCGGCATTACGCGGGTGACAATGCGCTTGCAGCAGGTGACCGATGTCGCGCAGCAGCTCACCGCTGGCATGGCGACAGCCCGCACAGGTATGATGGGTGATGACGAGGTGAGCGCCGTCGGCAAGGCGCTGGATGACTATGCGGAGTCGGTACAGGAACGGCAAGATAAGCTGCGGACGATGCTCCGGCGACAGCGGCGTGAAGCGAACTATTTGCAGGCGGTTCTGGAATCTCTGCCGGATGGTGTCATTGTGCAGGATACCGATGGGCGTGTCGTGCTGATGAACGATCATGCGCGCCAGTTATTAGGCTCACAGAAAAATTTCCGCTCTTCCGGGATGCACGCGCTCACGGCGGTTGTGACCGATGTGCTTGGTCAGGCAATTGCGCCCGGTATTTATACATTGGGCGACCCGCAGCGGATTGACATGGGCGACAAAATGCTGAGCGCGCAGGCGGCGGCGATTACGGCGACGGTCTCGAATCAACGTTTAGGCACAGTGGTTGTGGTGCGTGACATCACCGAAATGGTGCAGCGTGAACAGGCGCGCGAACGTCTGTTGGATACATTGGCGCACGACATCGAACGTCCGCTTGCGGGTTTATCACAGGCTGGCGCTCGCAGTCCCAATCAGCTTATCAATGCCTTTGCCCGCGAGATTTCGCAGCACGCCGCTAATCTCCAACGGATGATTGTCGATATGCGTGAATTGACCGCTATTAGTGCCCAGAGTATTAAACGGGGGCAGCGCCCCCTGCATCTGGAAACGCTTGTGTGGGCGATATTCAACGATTGGCGGCAGATTGCACAGGCCGCTAATCTGACGCTGCACGTTATGATTGAACACAAAGGCTTATATGTGTTGGGCGATGAACGGCGTTTGCGCTGGGCAATTGGCAATGTCATCGACAACGCTATCAAATATAATCCTCCCGGTGGCGCGTTAACCATCGAAATTAAAGATGAGCGTGATGGCATGGTCTATTTACGGGTGCGCGATAATGGTGTGGGCATTGGCGATGAGGATTTCCAGAACCTGTTTGTGCGCTTTTATCGGGGTACGCCTGTGTCTAAAGATGGTCAGGTGATTCGTGTGCCGGGGATGGGGCAGGGCCTGACGTTTGCCCGCGAAATCATCCAGGCCCATGGCGGTACGATAGAGGTGAAGACGAAACCGGGTATGGGCACAGCGGTTTATTTCTCACTACCGATTACGTCTGAGGTGAGTATGGCCTTACCACAGCTTGAAGAACAGGATATGGAAGGTGAAACAGTCATTTTGCCAGAAGAATTCAGCGTCGAGTCGTATTGGTCAGAGATGGATAGAAATTAGCCCGAACAATCATGGCGAAATGTGATGGAGCGACGAGGTAGCCGCTCCATTTTGATTCAATGTTTAACACCCCTATTGCTCCAGCAGATAGGCGATGATGTCATTGATTTCGTCATCCGTGAAGACATCGGCATAAACTTGCGGCATGAGGCTTTCTGGATAGGGTGGATCGGCCTCTACGATATGGGCATTCGGTTCGACTATTGACGTGCGAATGTATTCAACTGCTGTTTGACCGTCTACACGGGTTGCCGCCCGTTCGCCAATCCCCTGCAAACCGGGGCCAATAAGACGGTCAGTCGAATCGACATTATGACATTGACTGCATGCAAACCCGGCTTCTGTAACAAGGGTAGTGAACAAGACTTCGCCATTTGCTGCATCACCAACGGGCGGTGGCGGGGGTGTATTGGTCGGTGGCGCAGGTGTTGCCGTCGGTGGTTCGGGTGTGTGTGTCGCTGTTGGTGGCATAGGTGTGAAGGTAACAGTGGGTGGAATAGACGTATGGGTTGGTGTCGCAGACGGTGGGATGGGTGTGTTAGTTGATACCACAGCCGCGGCATCACCGTCGTGAGAGTCGGTTGCAGCTTCATCTGCTTGCCCGACAGGGGTTGCCACTGTACCACAGGCCGCAATAAACAGGGTCACTATCAAGAATAGGCAAAGGCGCGCTAATTGAATATTCATGGGCTTTCTCACATGGTTGCATTTGTGAAGTTACGAACAAGCCTGTGTAGTATAACCTACATTCCCCGTGTATAAAAGCTAAAACCCGGTAGTTTCCGGCCTGCGGTAGTGTATTAACCGCTGCAAGGCTTTGAGTTCATAGGGCCACTGATAATACTCAAATCGATAGCGCCAACCGCTGAGTGTCTGGAGTAACCTGTGCCACGTCCGCTGTAGCCGCACATCGGTGATGGTGGGGTAGTAGGCATTGATGACGGCCTCAAAATTGCGAACGCGCCGCCGCACCGAATCTTTGAACCAGGGTGTGCCGGGGTCGCGGCGCATGGATTTGTGCATCCACTCGTCACTCGCCCACTGTTCAAGCGTTTCGGGGAAGCGGAAGCCCAATCTATAGGCTTCGTCGAGTAAAATGCTGCCTTCTTGTGGCACAGGGGTATAGATATATAACACGAGTTCTGTGGCTGGGTTAATCTTCTTAATCTTGCGGATAAACTGAATCGTCGTTTCAATATCGGCAATGGGATCGGGGGGATTGCCCAGCACAAAGGACAATTCTGGCACGATGTTGTAGTGTTGCATGCGTTCAACCAGAGCCAGCGTGAGATTGGTGCTGGATTTGCCACCTTTGTTCATGCGCTTCAGCATGTCGTCGTCACCGCTTTCCGCACCCATAAACGCCATTTTAAGGCCGCTTCTTGCCATTTTGTCCCAGGTTTCGTCGCTGTAGCCCATGAGCGTGTCTACACGCCCCAATCCCCACCACGCGATGCCGTGCCCGATGAGGCGGTCTGCAATTTCGGCGGTACGGCTCTCACGGACGAAAAAGTCCATATCATGAAATTCAACCGCGTTCATGCCGTATTGACGTTTCAGGTGCAGCATAATGTCCGCTACACGATTGCCGCTTTCGGCGATCCAGCGTTTTTGCGCGAGTGGGACGACGGCGCAAAAATTGCACGAAAAAGGACAGCCCCAACTGGTATTGTGCGAGAGCACGCGCGTGCCCAGATAGCTCTGCCCGATGTAGCGGCTCATATCCAATTGTTCGTAAGGATACCAGGGTAAATTGTCGATCTGGACAAATGGCGCGCGATTATTGACGACCACATCGCCATTGTCGCGATAGGCGAGTGATGCCACATCCGCCATTGCGCCCCCATTGAAAAATGTATCCACAAACTTGCGGAACGGTGCTTCACCTTGTCCCTGAATCACGTAATCGACAAAATCACTATGAAGGCACACGTCAGTGTGATTGCTGGGGAAATAACCGCCCCAGAGAATGGTCAAGTTCGGCAGTTCAGCCTTGATGCGCTTGCAAACCGGAACGACCTGTCGCAATTGTGGCCCCGGCATGACCGTTACCGCCAGCAGCTTTGCGCCAGTAGTTCTGGCGCGCTCAATAATGTGTGCAGCGGGGTCATCCAGCAGGTTGCCATCGAAGAATTCAACATCATAATCATCTGCGACGACTGCCGCAATGGACAGCAGCGATAAGGGTAGCCGCTGCTTACCCCGACTGGTCGATACCGGATTGTAGAGAAGGATTGTGTGACGCATAGATACCCTTTAGTGACGACTCATGGTTGATACAAAATGATTGTGGCAGGAAGTTGGTATTGTTGCAACTGCCACCTTGTCTAACGTGTGGGCAGTGTGTATCGGTTTCTTTTGGAAAAGCAAACGTGTTAAATATGGCTGATTTGTTTTAAAAATGCTCCCGACAAAGTGCCATCCATTTGCTATGATTGCGCTATGACTGAATTCAACACGATTTTTCTAAACAATAATTGGCATTGTTTTGACCCTGATGCGCTGGTGGCTGAGGACGATGCACCCTATCAATTGATAGACGATATTGCTCGTTGGATGGGTGTAGAGAACACCATAGACGGTGGACAGTTGATGCTCAGACACACATTTCGGCTTGATGCGGTGGATTATTGTGTGGGTTATGTGCTGAAAATTAGAGCCGCGCCACCGAAGACCGCCGTCTATATCGGTGATGCGATGAATTATATTGGTGAAATTCACGCCCATATTCCATTTACCCACGATGTGACCCATCTGGTTCATCTGGATGATAACACGTTGACATTGATTGTCAGCGAAGCGGGTGCATTCGGGTCAATTGAATTACAGGCTGTACCGTGTGACTAATTTGTCCTTGATAGTCGCTCGACTTATCCCTCAACAGATAGACTTTATGGTGTCTTAATGCCGCATTGACGCATGTTTACCCATTCGCTACAATACATGCTGTCCGATTTCACAAAACATACCAGTCAGGTTTTTGATTTTTATGAACTATCACATCTGGACATTTGGCTGTCAGATGAATGTGGCCGATACACAACACCTTGCCTCTGAGTTGGAACGTATGGGACATCATGCAGCCACCGATGCGGACGAGGCTGATATATTTGTGGTCAATACGTGTGTGGTGCGCCAGAGTGCCGAAGATAAGGCTATGAATCGCTTGCTGATGCTGCGCGCACTCAAAGAACAGCAGCCTGATAAAGTTATTGGTGTGATGGGCTGCCTGGTGGGAGTCAAAGACCCGGTAAACCTGCGTAAAAAGCTGCCATTTGTCGATGTATTTATGGCGCCATCCGACCCGCATCCGATGGTCGAATTTCTTGATGACCGCCTCGGCGAGCGTGAAGCGCTGGCGTTAGAGACGCAATCTCGGCTTCAGCGTGACGCCATTCAAGATGGCGAACTCATCCTGCCGCTGCATGAGCAAAATCATCTCATTACAGCGCATGTACCTGTCGTTTATGGTTGTTCTCATGCCTGCACATTTTGCATTATTCCGTTTCGACGGGGTATCGAACGCAGTCGCAGCGTGGGCGAAATTGTGGGGCATGTACGCAGTCTGGCGTTGCAGGGCGTGAAAGAAATCACGCTGCTGGGGCAAATTGTAGACCGCTATGGCAAAGACATCGCCGATGGCCCGGATTTAGCAGATTTGCTGCGCGTTGTGCATAATGTCGCAGAAGAAACGGGTTTAGAACGCATTCGATTTTTGACCAGCCATCCCAATTGGATGACGGATAAGCTGCTTGATACGGTTGCTGAACTGCCGCGCGTGATGCCACACATCGAAGTGCCGGTACAGGCCGGTAATGATATTGTGCTGGAAAACATGAAGCGGGGTTACACAGCCGCTGCCTATCGCCGTTTGATTGATAATATTCGCCAGCGCATTCCGAATGTCGCGATTAACACCGACATCATCGTTGGTTTTCCCGGTGAGACCGACGCACAATTTATGGATACCTACAATCTGCTAGCGGAACTCAAGCTGGATAAGGCGCATCTGGCGCGCTATAGTCCGCGCCCGGGCACCGTCAGTGACCGCCGGATGGAAGATGATGTGCCGGAAGACGAGAAGCGGCGGCGTCATCAGATGTTGGATGAATTGCAGGCGCAGGTGGTTGCCGAGATTAATCAGCAGTTTTTAGGTCAAACTGTGCCGGTGCTGGTGGAAGAACAGCACAAAGGCAAGTGGCGTGGTCGAACGCCACAGAATAAACTTGTATTCTTTGAAGCCGACGGGGATTTAGGCGGTACGGTGACGGATGTCGAAATTACGTGGACAGGCCCCTGGAGTATGCAAGGGCGATTACCGCACAGGACATTGCCCGCCTTGGATGTCAAACTCAATCAAATTCCGGTGGTTAGTTGACAAATTTCGGGCTTCGTAGGATAGTACACACTTGTGTGAAGAAACTCACTTAATGGGTATCATTATTCATATCCGGTATTTTGTCGTATACTTGTTAAAGTGACCAACCGGGAATTTTGATGATGTTGCCGAACTGGTGTACAGCGTTGGCATTACTCACCGATTGGAGGACATGGCACAATGCCAAAAGAGAAAAGCGGATATTATTACCCAAATAAGTTCGCGCGCATCTTTATCGAAGCCATGGAAGAAATTATGGGAACGAATGGGTTGAACGCCATTCTGAACCTGGCGGGGATGCCTGAACTTATGGGCAACTACCCGCCCGATAATCTGGAAAAAGGCTTTGATTTTAGCGAATTCACGGCGCTTAATGTCGCGCTGGAAGAGATGTATGGCCCTCGCGGTGGGCGTGGTTTGGCGCTGCGTGCTGGGCGTGCGACCTTTGCTCAAGGTCTGCGGGCATTCGGGGCGCTTGCGGGCGTCGGCGACCTTGCCTTTAAAGTGCTGCCGCTGAATGCCAAACTCAAAATTGGTGTTCCGGCGATGGCAAATATCTTCTCGCAATTTTCTGACCAAATTTCCAATGTATTTGAAGAAGGCAATGACCGTATTATTTATACATTGGAACGCTGCCCGATGTGCTGGAATCGTAAATCCGATAAACCGGTGTGTTATGTGGGGCAGGGACTGCTGCAAGAGGGTTTGCGCTGGGTATCCGGCGGGCATGAATTCAAAGTCGATATGACGACCTGTATTGCCAAAGGTGACGATATGGGGCGTTACGTGATCTACAAAGAGCCGGTCAGCTAACGTTTTCGACGTAGAATAGTGGTTGTTTGAAAAGCCCTTGCAGTTGACCTGTAGGGCTTATTTGCGTATCTTGTTGGCAGGGTAGAGCGGCGGGTTGTTTGATAAGCAGGAACATGGTGCATGTTGTGTGCAGGCAGCAGCGGTGATACACTTTGAACGGTTGTTGACCACTATGAAGGATTAACGCCATGCGCTATCGGTTTTTTGCCATTGTACTGCCATTAATTCTGCTGCTGACAGCATGTAATCTGGGGGCGAATGAAGCCCCAACAGAGACTCCAACAATTACACCAATTAACAGCCAACCTACCGGCTCGCCTGTGATTACGATTTCATCCCCAACAAACGGCGCCGAAGTGATCGTCAATGAGCGTGTATTTGTCAATGCGACGATTACGAATGCGATTGGAATCACCAATGTGCAGCTTTTTGCCAATGGTCGGGTGGTTAAGGCACTGCCATTTGAATCGCCCTCTACCGAAGCTATTCAAAATGTGTTGTTAGACTATATTCCAACACAGCAAGAATCGGTGACACTGCGCGTGGTGGTGCTGCGCGATATTGAACGCACTGAATCCGAGACAATACAGATTAATGTGCGAGCCAACCAGGCCGCCATAACAGCAACCTCGCCCGCTACCGGGCCACAGATTGACCCAAGCGATCCTACATGCCGCGCCCTCATCAACACCGGGCTTAACTTCCGCAGCGGGCCAAGCACCAATTACAACGTGATACAAGTCTTGTCTACGGGGACGATTGCGCCGATTATTGGTCGCTTAGGCGATAATAGCTGGTGGCAGCTTCGTGTGGGCACGACTGTTGGTTGGGTCAGTTCACAGTTCACGACGGAATATGGGATTTGCACGGGTGTGCCGGTTGTTAATCCACCGCCGTCCCCGACACCGCCCACGACCGCAACTGCCACGAGCACCGCCACGAGCGCGCCAACCAGCACATCGACCAGTGCGCCTTCTCAACCCGATCTGCAAGTTCGCAGTATTACCGGTGAACGCGAATTGACGATTGCATCTGGCTCTACGACAGTATCGTCAACGTATGCAATCACGGTTGTGAACAGCGGCGGTCAGTCTACCGCGGCATTCCGGGTGACGATGGATGTCGGGGGGCAGACGCGCGAGGTGGCGTCTATTTCGAGCCTCGATCCGGGTCAGCAAATCGGTTTGCAAGCGATGATTACGTTTGACACGGCGCAAACCTATACGCTGGTGGTGCGCGTTGATCCCGATGAATCTGTGGCTGAGTCGAATGAATTCAACAACACAAGCGAATATCGAGTGACAGTAACGGCAGCGACGAGCGAAGAATAGGCCAACACTGATTCACAGACACATACCGAAATGGAACAGGGCGCTCCCCTGTTCCTTTTTTATCGTGCGTCTGTCGAGATTGAATAGATGCAGTACAATAGAACCAGAGCGGTTTGTAGTTTGTGTTATTTGGGCCTGTCAGGGTACGTATGACAATCATAGCCACCCGTGTTTTGATTATTCACCGTCAAACAACCTTTGCCGTCGCGCTCAAGCGAGGGCTAGAGCAAGTCGGCGCATATCAAGTGTCGGCATTTCAATCGGCTGTGGCTGCGGTGGAGTATTTGCAACTGCATCCGCAGGATGTGGCACTGGTTGATCTGACATTAGATGATATTGCGCCGGCTGATTTCGTGGTGCGCTTGCGCTCAATTCAGCCAGATATGGCGATTATTGCTTGTCCACATACCCCGCAGATTGAATCATTCGCTGCACAACTGGATTTGCAAGGCGTATTTAATGAGTCGGGCGGTATTCGCCACCTGCTGCCATTACTTGAGCGTGCGATTGCGGAGATGCACGATACCCTGCCCGATACTGCTCAGGCCGCGCCAATTTCCTCCGATGTCGATACCAGTTCTATCCAACGCGATGCTGGACAAGCGCCGAACGCGCGCGCACTGCCTGAATTTGACCCGGTAGATGATGAAATTGATTCGGAAACATCGGCACAGCAATCAGGTATTTCGCAGTCGGTAGAAATTGTTTTGGAGGACGATACACCCACAAATATGATTCGGGCACATGAACTGTTTGAACGTCTCGCCGCCGAAGAACCGCCGCTGCCATCGCTGGAAGATAGTGGAACGGTTAGTGACCTGATGCTGGGTGTGAGCGAAAAAAATCTTGAACAAGTGGTCGCCGCCCTGGCGCAACCCGATGCGGTAGCTGACCCGGATGAGAGCCTCTATATTGACGACGACGATGATGATTCAGATAGTCCGGCGAAATTGGTACTCATTAGTGCCTTGGATGATACAGTGCCGTTTGATGTGGGGACGCTGATTAAGAGTATTGAGAGTCAGATGGCACCGACGGGCGCAATACGTCCACTGCCCTCATGGGTAGAAGAAGGTGAACGATTTATCTACGAGCCGGACTTTTTGCCCGATGACTTGACGGGACTTGAAACAGGCGAATATGCCGGCGATGTCACAGCGCCATCGTCACTCCAGCGTATCGAAAGTAATCCACAGGATTTAGAAACAGACGTGTTAGAACGACGAACTCGATCACGCCCATTACGCCCTGATGATTTGCCACGCCCTGACAGCATACAAGCTATAGATGCCGATGATGAAATTCAGGTGGACGAGCTTGAGCAGCCAGACACACAGGACGAAGATTTGACCCCCGTGCCACTTGCAGAATCGGTATCGGACGATACCCCTGTACCAGCAGCACCAACCCCACTGAACGCAATGCAAGCACGGCAATTACCTGCTGGCGAAGGGTCAGAAGAGGATTCATACATCGCGCAGCTCGCCTTACATTTAACCCAGGTTTCGCTAGAGGTTGCGGCAGAAGCCACGATTTTGGCGCAAGATGGTGCTATTGTGGCTCATGCGGGAAATTTGGCATATGAGGAACTGGAAGATATTCGCGATGCCGTTGCCGATGATTGGAATGCCAGTGCAAACCAGGCGCGTATTCGCTTTATCACGCTGCCGGCGAGTGGGCAGGATTATATGCTCTACAGCCGCCAGACCGACATCGGTTATACCCTGACGATGATCTTTGTAGGCAATCTGCCCTTGCATGTCATTCGGCGGCAGAGCAATCGTCTGGTGGAAGCATTACATTCTGTGCCCGATGCGGTGGCAACAGCATATGATACCGAACAAATCGCGGCGGTGAGGGTTGAGGAAGAAGCGGTCGCACCCCCACCTGAAGCCGTTGGGCCGTTGTCCAGCTATACTTATGTATGGTTGTTGCGTGACCCTAATGCGCTCTTAGACAGTGAATTAGGTGCGGCGTTGGCAGCCATATTGATGCGTCAGTTGCGTCAACAGGCGTGGCAAATCCAGACGCTGGATGTTCGTGAAAATTATGTCTATTTAGTGGCAGAGGTGCCGGGGGAAGTGCCCCCGAGTGAAATGGTACGAGACTTGATGCGGCAATCGGCTGAAGTCGTATTTGATATGACCAAAGCCATCGACCCGGCTTTGTTATGGTCAGATAGTTATCTGATTGTGAAACCGGGTCGAGAATTAGATGATGAGGAAATTCAGCAGTTTATCGACTTTGCCCGGCGTTAAGCTGTAGCTGTCATCAGGGCAGGTTCAACCGCTGGTATGGTGAACCAGAAGATAGAGCCACCCTCCGGCGGGCAATCCACCCCAATTTGTCCGTTCTGTAATTCAACCAATTGTTTGACAATCCACAGGCCTAATCCGGTGCTGCTTTCGCCAGCGGTGGGACGTGGGCTGAGTTTGCCAAAGGCTTGAAACAGTTTATCGCGCTCATCTTCAGGAATGCCGGGACCTTCATCAATTATCTTGACGATAAACTCGTTGTTTACGGCTTCAGCATCCACCTTAACCACACTCCCCGGTGGGCTGTATTTAATGGCATTGCTGACGAGATTGCTCATGACCTGTGCCAGACGGCGCTCATCGGCAAGCACCATGCCAACATCTGAAGCGAGTTCAATGGCAATGTCTTTTTGTTCGGCTGCGGCGCTGTAACTAGCGATGGTTTCCAGGACCAGTTTATCCAGATTGGTCGGCTGGATGTTAATTTCCATCCGATTGTTGTTAAGCACAATGGAATCCAGGAATTGTTCGATCAAGTCAAGCATAGTGAGAATGGATTGATCCGCTAGTTCAAACAAAACACGGTCTTCTTCCCGCATGTTCTGGCGGAGAATAGAGTGCATTAAATTCAGATTGTTGAGCGGATTTTTTAAATCGTGGGAAGCAATCCGCACAAATTGTGTCTGAATTTCATTGGCAGCTTTAAGTTCTTGTATCATGTGTTCGCGCTCGTCCATCAGCCGCTTCAACTCAATTTGTATATTCACGCGCGCTCTGACCACATCTACGTCATAGGGTTTACCAACATAGTCATTTGCACCGAGTTGCAGACCTTTGGCGATGTCTTCTTCTTGATTGAGGGCTGACACGAGAATCACAGGTGTGTGGGCTAGCGCCGGTGTTTGCCGTATCTGCGCTAGCACCTCGTAACCGTTCATCACTGGCATCATAATGTCCAGCAATACGACATCAAAGTTACCTTGTTCCAGGAGGGCTAGGGCTGCCGGGCCTCTAGCCACACAGACAAGATCAGTGTCTCGGAAAATCCGTTGTAGGAGTTGCAAATTATGTGGTTCATCGTCAACTGCGAGTATGCGGGGCTTAGGATGTTCGAAATCGACCACTGTTCTATCCTCACTCTGTGTTAATTAACTACAGCTTATAACAGCTTTTGAGATATAGAATTAATGTTTCCTAATTTTTGTAAATAAAATTAATTCTTAATCAATCTTTAAACCGTTTGCATTAATTTGCTCACGTAATTAGGTCTAGTTTGGTGGGATATAGAGGCTGGCAGATCGGATGACCAGTGCTATAATCGCCCAAATGTTCCAAAATGAGAGGAATCATGCACAATGGCTGAGCGTCCCCAATTCTATCTAATTGATGGTCATGCGGTGGCCTACCGTCAATTTTTCGCCTTAAAGAGCGGCAACTTTACGACACGCGCGGGTGAGCCAACGAATGCGACGTATGGTTTCACCCGCATTCTGATCGATATTTTGCAAAATGATAAACCCCGCTACCTTGCCGTGACATTTGACCGCGGCTTGAGTGGACGCGAAGACCTGTTTGCAGACTATAAAGGCACACGCGAAAAAATGCCCGAAGATTTGGCGACACAGATGCAGCGCATTGAGGAACTCGTGAAGGCGTTTAATATCCCGATTTTGGCGCTCGACGGTTATGAAGCGGATGACGTAATCGGGACTGTTGCGCCTATTGCCGAAGCGCAGGGTGTAGAGGTACGGATTATCTCAGGCGATAAGGACATTTTGCAGTTATTGACCCCTCATATACGGGTGCAACTGCCAAAACGTGGCGAAGAGGATGTGGTATGGGATATAGCAGCCTTTAAAGAAAAATACAGCGGTCTTGAACCCGACCAACTGGTCGACTTGAAGGCCTTAATGGGTGATTCGTCGGATAACATCCCCGGCGTAAAAGGGATTGGCGAAAAAGGCGTGATTAATCTGCTCGTTCAATTTGGTTCGCTTGATAACATTTACGCGCATCTCGATGAAATCACCGGTGCGAATCATCAAAAACTGGTCGAAGGCAAAGAGATGGCCTATATCAGCCAAAAATTGGCGCGAATTCAACGCGATGTACCGATTGAACTCGATCTGGAAGCCTGTGTTGCCCACGATTTCGATAAAGAGGTGGTTTTAGACCTGTTTCGTGTGTTGGAATTCCGCACCTTTTCCAAGCGGTTGTTTGATGTGGATACCCTCAATGACGAAGCTGATGCCGATGCGACAGATTCTTTGGATGAAGTAAAAACGATTATTGTTCAAGATGAGGCTGCCCTGAATAAGCTGGTCGCTGTGCTGAACAAGGCGAAAGCCATCACCTGGGATGTCGAAACCACGAGTATCGACCAGATGTCGGCGGAACTGGTCGGGATTGCGCTCTCGGTTG
>CAZTLI010000008.1:0-31092 GCA_964614375.1 uncultured Anaerolineaceae bacterium | reverse complement strand
GTTTTTGTTTATGAATGGTTTCAGCAATTTCCGGTGGGGATTGCCGTGCCTGCGGGTGGCGAATTTACCAGCGTCAGCGACCTTGCCGGACATAACGTGGGTATACCGGGTCTGTTTGGCGCATCCTACAGTGGTGTGGTCGCGCTGCTGGCAGCACATGATATGACGCAAACTGACGTTGACCTTGAACCAATTGGCTTCAATGCGGCGGAAGTGGTCTGTGTGGGCGGTGTGGAGGCGGCAGTGGTGTATATCAACAACGAACCGCTGCAAATCAACCAGCGTGCGGCTGCGGGCGAATGTGGCGATTTGACGGGTGTGGACGTGTTCCCGGTTTCCGAAGCGGCTGACCTTGTGTCTAACGGGCTTATCACAAATGAAGAAACGATTGCCAACGATCCCGATCTGGTACAGGCGGTGGTGACGGCTTTTGACCGGGGACTGCGCGATGTCATCAACAACCCGGCGGAGGCATATTTGCTGTCTGCGGGTTATGTAGATAATCTGCCCTTAAGCGACGATTTCCGATTGGCGCTCGAAGGGGCGGCGGTTGCCCAGAATGAACTGCTGGCGACCAATCCGCCGCGTGAAATTGTGGCGGAGAGCCGTGTTGCGCTGGGGCAAATCCTCACCAATGACTTTGACGCGGCAGATGTGACTCAATTCATCGTCTTGCTCAACACCATTGATTTATGGGATGCCGATGTGCTGGGCTATAGTGAACTGCCGTCGTGGGAAATCACGCAGACGACGTTGCAAACAATGGGTTTCCTGGAAGGCGAAATTGACCTCGAAGCAGCATTCACCAATGCGTTTGTCCCTGGCATGATGGACGAGGAATAGGCGATGCCGCTTGCTGTACAGGATGTCACCGCTGCCTATCGCGCGCCGGGGGGAGGGATTCTCCCGGCGCTTGGCCCGGTCAAGTTTGACATAGCCGCCAGGGAATTTGTTTCTCTTGTGGGGCCAAGTGGATGTGGCAAGAGCACGTTGGTACGCATTCTGGCGGGATTGCAGCAGCCAACGCAAGGCCGCGCGTTATTCGATAGCCAGCCCATTACCGAACCGTCCTCACGCATCGGGATTATGTTCCAGGATGCCAATTTAATGCCCTGGCGCACCGTCATCGACAACATTGCGTTACCGTTGGAACTGGCAGGTGTGACGAAGGCAGTACGGCAGCAGCGCGCGACGAATTTGCTGCCGGGATTAGGTTTAGTCGGCTTTGAAGCGGCCTATCCAGGGGAGTTATCTGGCGGCATGGCACAACGGGTGGCTCTGGGGCGCGTCTTAATACAAGAGCCGGATGTACTGCTTTTGGATGAACCTTTTGGTGCATTAGACGCCATGACGCGCGAGAAAATCAGTTTGGACTTGCTGCGGATGCTGGCACAATCCCGGCAAACGGTCTTTATGGTCACGCATGATATACGTGAAGCGGTGCTGCTTTCAGACCGTGTGCTGGTGATGAGTCATCGTCCGGGGCGGATTATCGCTGATGTGGCAGTCGAGTTGTCGCGTCCACGACAGCTTGAACAGACCTATACCGATCCATTCAATCGGCTGGTACGTCGCATTCGTGAGGCGATCGACCGCGCTTAGTTCTGGGCCAGCGGCAGCCGGATGCCGAAGGTCGCGCCACTGCCGGGTTTGCTTTGCACATAGACTGACCCGCCGTGCAAATCGGCAATCGATTTGACTATTGCCAATCCTAAACCCGTGCCTTTGACTGCGGAATCATTATCAAGCCGATAGAAGCGGTCAAACACATGCGATTGGGCAGCCAGGGCGATACCGGGCCCGTTGTCTACCACTTCGATATGCAGCATCGGCGATTGGACATAGACATGCAACTGGACATCGCTGCCCGCAGGCGAGTATTTGACGGCATTCTCTAAATAGTTATGAATTGCGCGGCTAATCCATGCGCGATCTAGTGCGACTTCTGAGGGCACATCGGGTGCGATTTGTTGAGTGTAATTCATGGGTTTTTCTTTAAGCAAGCCCTTGATTTCGGCGCTCACTTCGTGGCACAAACCGCGGATTTCAACGGGCTGCAAATTGACATCATGCCCACTTTCAATGCGTTCCAGCGTGAACAATTCATCAATCATGCGCTGTAAGCGATGTATACCCTGTGTCGCAATATCGAAAATTTCAGCGACAGTTGCATCGTCTGACTCAACCATACTTTCCAGCATGACCAGTGAACTCTGGGTCACGCTGAGTGGATTCCGCATGTCGTGGGCGGCGGCTTGAATGAATTCCGCGCGGGCCACTTCCGCCTCATGCAGGTGGGTAACATCTTGCAGCACCAGCAGCCAACCATCTTTGAGTTTATCTTGCTTCACCTGACTTTCAACAAACACCGGCGATACCAAAATGGACAGGACTCGCCCACTTTCAAGCGAGACATGGAACGATTTGTTGCGCTCCTCTGCGGTTGAAGATAATGCAAAGAGCAATTGATCGCGCACCCGCGCCGGCACGGGGATTTCGCGCAAGGGCATATCTATCACCTCGGACGATTTAATGTCCAGCATCGTTTCGGCAGTATGATTGACCATTGTAATACGGCTGTTGCTGTCGGTGGCGATAATACCATCGGCAGTAGACTGCAAAATGGCGGATAGGCGTCGTTCATTTTCGACGTGTGTTTCATACAGGTGCGCGTTATCAATCGCGACGCCTACCGTATCTGCAACGACCCGCAGCACATCCTGTAAATCATTATCGAAGCGATTCGGTGTATGACTCATGATGCTGATGATACCGATAATTTCGCCGCGCGCGTGCATCGGCGCCATGGCAATCGAGCGGAAGTGCTCATCGCGGAAGCTGGGTACGGCATAGGACTCTGTGCCGTCGAGGGTGTTATAGACCACGATGTTGTTTTGTTGGATGACCTGTCCCGACATGCCTTGATTAATAGGCACACGCATCGGATTAGAGACAAAATCCTGTATCCAACCCAACTGCGCCCGCAGCACAACCTCACCCACTTCTTTATCGAGTAAGCTAATGCCGCCGGCATCGGCCCCCGTGACATCGACTGTGGCCTGTAGTGCGGTTTCGAGCGTTTTACTCAGATCGAGCGACAAACCTACTGCCGCTGCGACCATGTTGATTGCAGATATCTGGTTGACACGTCGCTTGACTTCTTCAGTCAATAGACGATTTTGCGCCAGCAAATCAATTGATCCAGACACGGCTTCCCTTTTTCTAACTCATTGTCACATTGGTTCTATCTTGTACTGCGGTATACGCTACAATTATCGCATTTATTGGTTTGATAATTAAGGTGCAAAAATGGCTTTTGATGTACAACGTATTCGTGCTCAATTTCCGTCGTTAAATCTACCTGCTGCTGATGACATCATACCCGTGTTTTTAGATAACCCCGCCGGAACACAGGTTTCACAATCGGTCATTGATGCGGTGACGGACTACTATCTGCATAAGAATGCCAATGCTGGTGGGGCGTTCGCCACCAGCCGACGCAACGATGAAATGGTCGCCAGTGTGCGTGAGATTGCCGCTGATTTTTTCAATGCCCCATCTGCGGACGAAATTGTGTTCGGCCCCAATATGACCACACTCAATTTTAGCTTAAGTCGGGCTTTGGCGAAAACGTTGTCGGCTGGCGACGAAATTGTCATCACCTGCATGGATCATGATGCCAATGTATCGCCCTGGCTGCGAATTGCCAGCGATAACGATTTAACGATCCGCAAAGTCGCTATTCGGGTGGAAGATTGCACGTTGGATATGGCGTCGTTGGAAGCGGCATTGAGCGAACGAACCCGAATTGTGGCGACGGTTCATGCGTCAAATGCGGTGGGCACAATCAATCCCATTAACCAGATCGCGGAGATGGCGCACGCAGTCGGTGCGTTACATATCGTGGATGCGGTACAGAGCGCGCCGCATGTGCCGATAGATGTACAGGCGATAGGTTGCGACTTTTTGTTGTGTTCCGCCTATAAATTCTTCGGCCCGCACATCGGCCTGATGTGGGGACGCTATGATTTGCTGCAAAGCTTGCCCGCCTATAAAGTGCGTCCGGCGAAAGATACCGCGCCCGAACGATGGGAAACGGGTACGCCGAGTTTTGAGACGATTGCCGGTGTCGGCGCGGCGTTAAACTATCTGGCTAGTGTGGCAGAGGCAATGGATAACCCACCGCAATTAAACGGCAATTATGCAGGACGTCGCCTCGTACTCAAACAGGCCATGACCGCAATTAGTGTGTATGAGCGTGAATTGGCGGCTAATCTTATTGCAGCATTGGCGGCTGTTCCGGGTGTGACGATAGCAGGCATTACCGACCCAACCCGTTATGGGCAGCGGGTGCCCACTGTAGCGTTTGTGCGTGAAGGTTATACACCTGAAGAAATCGCAACGCATCTCGCCGAACGACATATCTACGTCTGGCATGGTAATTATTACGCGGTAGAGATTATGGAACGCCTGAATCGCAGCGAACACGGCATGGTGCGGATTGGATTAGCGCACTATAACACGCACGACGAGATTGATCGTTTGATTGCGGCGTTAATGTCGATGTAGTTCTTAACCCGTGAGTTCTTTTTTGATTGCTGCTGCCAATTGTGCGCTGATGAGTTCTAACATCAGGACATTATCCTGGACTACGGCGTCAGGATTGTCGTTACAGGCGGTCAGGACGCCATAGAGTTGACTATCGAATATCACCGGTACACAGGCAACGGCACCTAAACGGCCTTTGCTGACCAGCGGATGATTGAGTTCATCGCCATACGCCGCGATTCGCGTTTGACTCTTTTCGGCGACCCATGTAATCAGGTCATTTTCCGCACGTTTGGGCGCAATGGCTTTAATCGCATTGGGGCCTGAGTGGGCTTTTAAGCGCAGTTCGCCATCTTCGCGATGGTAATAAGCCACATAGTCATAACCCAGTTCCATCGCCGCATCGACAGCCGCTTGCTGCTTACCGACCACACCGCTGGCGTTTCGCAAGACTTTCGCGACTTCGCGTACTGCTGGCAAGCTGTCCGAACGCAGGGTTTCCATCCGGCGGTCACTCATGAGGGCGTTGATACGTTTCACCAAATCATTGTCTTTAAAGGGGTCAGTCGAAATATCATCGGCCTGTCCGGGTAGGCCAAAATCGGCCTCTTCGTCAACCAGAATGATGATGAGACGGGGATAGGTGTGGCGAATTTCGCGAATCAGGTCAAATTGTTCCAGTAGATTGTTATCTATCACAAACAGGTCAATGCGATGATCGCGGTCAGCTAGCAGGGCAAGGGCATCATCAAAATTGGTGGCGATTTGAAGATTAAAATCCTTCACCGACGACAAATTCTGATAATACACTTTGGCGCGAACTTCAGTCACGGCAACGAGAAGATTGATTTGGGTCATAACGCTGCGGCGGTTGTCAACCGCCTCCCTCCTTTGCGAAGTGAATCTGATTGATGTCTGTTATGTAAGAGACAACGATGAACAATCCCTTGCGTGTACTCAATACATCATATCATAGCTGGCTCTGGTAAACAGCGGCGGCTAAGGTAAGGGTGATAAATTGGCGCATTCCTGCACGAATTGGCGCGACTTCTACAAACTCATCGAGTCGATGGGCATTGCCGCCGCGTGTGATGCCAATTGTGACCGCAGGGCAGTTCTGTGACAAGGGAATGTTGGCGTCTGTGCTGCCTGTTTCGAGTGTCCCATTTATGCCGACAACGGAGAGCGCATGGCGTGCGCCGATGATGAGCGGATGGTCGGGTGGGATTGCCCCGGCGGGACGGTCACCCACCACGTCGATATTGAATGTCAGGTCATCGGTCTGGAGTCGGGTGATATGGGCACGCACCTGATTTTCTATCGCTTGTAGCGTATCCTGGTCTTCGGAACGTAAGTCGAGCCACAACCCGGCTTCACTGGCGATGACATTGATACCCTGTCCGCCTTCTAACATGCCGATGTTATAGGTCGTGCGCGGCGTCGAGGGCGGATTGATGGTCAATATCACGATGGCATGGGCGGCGCTGGGTCGTCCAAAGTGCAGCCAGCTATGCCCGCCTTCGGTATGTGCTGTAATGTGTAAGCGTCGCACCGCGATACCCGCATGATATACATGCCCAAAAGCCAATCCCTCTATATTGATGACCAGGCCGATGTGCGGCTTCATGCGTGCAAAGGCTTGTTTGATGCCCCCTAAATCGCCGAGACCTTCTTCGCGGCTGGTCGCGACAAACCACAGGTTGCACGCTGGCGTGATTTGCCAGTCGCGCAAGGCTTCGGCTAATCCCAATAATGCGGCGACCCCCACACTGTTGTCACCCAGACCCGGCCCATAGATTGTGCCATTGTCTTTGCGGGTGGCGAGGTCCGTTTCTGCTGAAAAGACGGTATCGGTATGGGCCATCACCATGAGGCCCGGCCCAGTGTGATTGTTGCCCGGAAGTAACCCATAGACATTGTGCCGATCATCGACATGAATTTCGGTCAAGTTCAACCTGTCAAATTGATCAGCAACATAGGCCGCACGCGCTGATTCGTGGAACGTTGGGGCGGGAATCTGCTGGATAGTGAGCGCCTGTTGCAGCACCATGTGGCTCAACCGGGGAAGCATTTGCCAGTCGATTGATGTGTCGATGTGGTCTACGAGTTTTTTCATCCATCTTGGCGCATTGTGGGCAGCGATAGCATACACTGATTCGTAAAAATTTACCAAATTCTACCCCTACTGCTGATAAACAGGGAATGCGCCTGTCTCCTTTCTATGCTATAATCGGCTTCTCACACCATGTTGCTGAATGTCCACAAAAACGCCAAAATCTTGCGTTTGCCCCATACTCTGGTTGCGTCTGAATAGGTGTGGGTTGTTATCAACTGTGATACCTGAGCTGATGAATATCAGGTAATTATCCCACATTAGATTATGCCGCATGATACCCAATTTGACACACACCAGTTGCAGAACATAGGGTGATATGAACAGGCGTTAGGGGGTGACCTGAATGGCGGAAGCCAAAGTGATATATATTGGGCACACCAAAGCCCGACGAGCACATTTCATTGCTGCGCTGCGTAAGCGTTATGATGTCTGTGTCGTTTCCAGTGGGCAAGCGGCGTTGACGGTGATTCCCCAATGGCATCCGCACATTATTGTATTGGATTCGATTTCGATGCGAACATCGGGCGAACGGCTTTGCCGCAAAGTGTACGATGCTTTCCCCCATCTGCCCCTCATTCACATGCACACCGGGCCGCGTAGACATACCGAGTCGCCCGCCGAAGTGCAGTTAATACCGGCTTTTACGCCCCGCAAATTGGTCAATAGTATCGAACGGCTCATGCAGGCGAAGGATGATGCGACATTAACGTGTGGTCCCTTTGCGATGAATCTGGTGCGGCGTATCTTGACCATAAATGGGCATGAATTTCCACTGACGCCTAAACAAGCCCTCTTGATTGAGACATTTTTGCGCCATCCGGGTAAAACCGTGAACCGCAAGACGTTAATGGAAACCATTTGGGATACAGATTATATGGGCGATACACGCACGTTGGATGTGCATATCCGCTGGGTACGGAAAGCGATGGAAAAGGGGGGCTTACCCGGATATTTGAAGACGATACGGGGTGTCGGCTATCGGCTCGATGTCCCTGACCTCAATGGGCACTGACATTTTCCAAAACAAAAAGCCGACCCGCGTGGTCGGTTTTCGTTTACCATGCTGCCTGCGAAACGATATAGCTAGGCTTGTTTTTCGAGTTTCGCAAGCTGCTTCATCAAACGGCTCTTACGGCGGGCCACATTGCGATGATGAAGTGTGCCGCGGCTGGCCGCCATATCCAAATCACGAACGGCGATGCGTGTGGCTTCACGGGCTGCTTCTAAATCGGCGTCTGCGATGGCCGTGCGTGCATTCTTGACCAGTGTGCGCGCACGATTGCGAAAGTGGCGATTGTGGATACGCCGCTTTTCGTTCTGGCGGATACGCTTCAATGCGGACTTGTGATTAGCCATAAATTTGTCCAGCGCACCCAAAAGGGCGACGCTTTCTCCTTTCAAACCGATGTTTCATGTTCAATTCAGGCCAGAATAATAGCACAGGTTTTGCCCATTTGTCTAGCGGGCATTCCAGCGCATGATTGGCAAATCGGCGTAAATGGATCAGCCCGCGATTTTAGACAGGATGAGACCGAGTGCGCCAAGGTTGGCGATAATCAAAGCGACCATTGCGACGAGCAGGATAGGCGCCGGTCGTTCAACCGTGCCCGGTAGACGGGTAGACTTAATGTTCTTCGGTATTGCCCGGAAATACTCTGCCGGGTCAGGCTCATCAAAGTCACCACTCTCATAGTCTGTAATAAAATCCCCCCCGGCGAGGTCGGTCTCGAAGCTATTCAGCAGGTCATCACTGCTGGCGGCTTCGCGACCCGGAGACATGATGCTGGCTTTGGCGCGGACGGGTTCATCCTCAACATCGTCGAGAAAGTCCATATCGTCATCGAGTACCGTAGACGAAAATGGCCCGTCGATGCTGGTTGACGAAGGCGCAAGACTCTCCTCGCCAAAGAGATCGTCGAAGGTATCTTCATAATCTTGATTGTTATAACTCTGGGCAGCGGGCGGCGGGCTAGTCGCGGCATCATCCAGAAAGCTGAAATCATCTTCCAGGCTACCGCCGAAGGGTGAGGCTGCGGTACTCGCGGGTGGGGAAGCCTCGCTGCCGATGTCCAGGCTATCCATCCAGGCATCGTAATCTTCGGCAGACGGTTCATTGGCAGGATTATAATTGGCGCTGGCACTACTGGTTGCCGTAGGCGGTTCGACAGCAGGCGGTGGGCTGGTGAAAGCCGCGCCACTAGATGCGGACGGACTGCTGTCTGAAGCAAAGTCAAGATCGGCGAAGGGGTCGTCTTCTGCAACAGGAGCTGATGGACTAGTTGCTGCGGGCGCGCCACTTTTTGAATCAAGCATGGCAATGCCTTGTCTGGCGTTTTCGTTATTGGGGTTGATGACCAGCACATTCTCCAGACAGGTGCGTTGTTCATCGGGTGTTTCGACCACCGCGCTTAACCACAACCACGCTTGTTCGTTATATTGATTGGCTTCGACTGCTTTTTCGAGCAGCGCACGGGCTTCAGACCGGCTGCCTGCGCGATAGGCTCGGATGGCTTCGCGTACCATTGCGCCATCATTGGCTGTCATGGCGATTCCTCTTTGAATAGTTCTGGTTTCCTATAAGACTTATCATAGCACGAACTGCATTCACGCGAAATAATGTGATGCGAAAATCGGTAAGGCGCGCAGCAGACGATAAGCCATTTCTGATGCGGTGTTTCACTGTCTTAACATCTGTTTCACATCTTTTGCACGAATATTTACTATAATGAAATTGTGGACAGCAGCTTTCTGGTTAGCTGTAATCATTCCATTCTTCACACAGTTCTGGATGAGCGAACAAAAGAGGATGTCATGACCGAGTTTGATATGCGTAATGCGGTATTAGAAGATTATCTGGATAGCAACCTGTACCCGCCACGTCTGGAAATCAACATCATGCACCTCCTCCAAGAAGCGGCAGCTAATAATGTTCTCGCCCCCGACGTTGAACTGCTCACCTTTGAATTTGCGGGGCAAGTGATGACGTTCCCACTGGCGACTGTGGTTTGTTACAATGTCATTCAAGGGCAGATTGACGGTCAAGCGTGGATGATGACGTTTTGCAATGCGTGTAATGCCGGGATGGTCTTTGATCCAGTATTAGACGGCGAAACGCTCAGGTTTCATCGTCGTGGAAGTTACAATGGGCTGCTATTAATCTGGGATGATGTGACGGATACCTACTGGAATCACATCACGGGCGAGGCCATACATGGTAGTCGGGCAGGTCACAAGCTCCAACTTCTGACAACCACACGCCATATGACCGTCGGTGAAGTCCTGGCGTATCAACCGGCGGCACGGGTGCTGCTTACAACACCTTCGGAGGCTGAAGCCGGTCTGTCCCCACTGATGATGAAAATGCAAAAGAAGCCGCAGAAATTTATGGATGCAGCGGTGGATATGCTCGTATTTGAAGACACACGTCTACCTCGTTATACGCTGGGACTGGGCATTTGGAACGACGAAACGAGCGTTTACTATCCACTGACACTTGTCTATGCCCACGATAATGTGTTGGTGACTGAATTTGACGGGCGCAAGTTGCTGGTGTATCAGACCCCTAATGCTATCGCACCGACTGCCGTTTATCTTGCTGGCGTGAACCATGCTGTCTGGCGTGAGGATGTTCTACATTTGAGTAACGGTGGCACTATTCAAAATGACCACTACACGAATGCCGAAGGCGAAACCATCGTCCTTGAGCGTCCGATGCAGTTGTTGATGCGGTGGTTTGGCTTTGCATTGACATTTCCGGGATGCGCGATTGGACAATTAACCGCAGAACATCGTTAACCGCCGGCCATTATCACGATGACCGACAGCTCATCAATCAGAGGCACCCATGAGCCGAAAAAGAATGGCACAGCATCCATCATTGTGAATATCATGGCGCTACAGACTTCTGAACAGGTCAAATCTTTTTTGGATAAGTCAGCACGGATTGGTGCAGGTGTACCAAAATTCGGTCTGATCAAGCGGGATTTGACCAAGTTGGGTTGTGTCAGGGGTTTCATCCAGCGCCTGATCTGCCGACCGGCATCGCTGAATGAGATAACCTTCAAAACCTGTGCCGTGGACAAAGAATGGATTTCGATACTAGCGCACCATCTCCCACGCTAAAAATGGATGTTCATAGCTGCGACTATTCCTCGTCAGGACATCCACATCAAGGCTGTCCACTTTCAGCCAGCAATAGATAGATGTGGCAAAAGGAACTTGCCCTTCGATTCGCATAACAGGGGCTGTTGTACTGGTCATGTTCTGCCCCTTCACATTTGACTGAATTTTTCAGAACAGTCAAACAGCAACCAACCCCAACATTTCCAATCGTTTGCGAATTGCCGGGATCGAAATCTTGCTGCCGCTGCTCAACACCTCGCCATTGACCAGAACGAGCGGAAGCTGTGCCTCAGGTGGCAGTGTCGGGCAGTCGGCATCAAAGAGATCGAAGTATTGGACGTGGATAGCATCGCCGAAGCGGCGGCACAGTTGATCAGCAGCCCAGGCTGCAACGTCCCGCCAGGAGTCTTTCACGCCTTCGGCGCAAGCTACCGGCGCGCCAATGATCTGCACTGAAGTGGTGGCGGTCATCGACAGCAGCCTCCTTGCGCGTTTGGATTACATGCTGGGAAAGACAAACTGCTCTCCCTGCTACTGTGTATCAGCAGTGCAGCGGTGATGAGCTGCTGGACTTTAGGACTGTGACACTTCGGGCAGATCGGGTTTAGTCCAGCACCCTTCTCCTGGATCGAAGCGCGAACCTCGAAGACCGCATCGCATTCGTCGCACCGAAAATCGTACACAGGCATACATAACTCCCTTCATTTGAATGTCCGGCAACGCTGGGGTGTTTGTTACAAGGGAACCTGAACACCTCTGCTAGTCAAACACATGGGTTCACCCCGGTAAACCTCTCCCGCGCGTCTGATCTCCCCATCCCGTCAGCAGGTCGAAGGACTCGCCAGCGACGCAAAATCCATGCCGATCAGTTCGTCAAGTTCCTGCACCACATCGCTCAGGTAAACCGCGGCCACCTGCTGCGTGCCGACGAAATCAACCACAACAGCATTCGCCTGCACCTGGCGCTGAAGATCGCGCAGGCGGTTCAAGTCGGCCTGAGTAATGCTGCCGTTCGCCTGCCGAAGCTGCAAGTCCGTTCGCGCCGCCGTGTACTGTTCAATTATTGACTGGACTTCTGTATCGGCATCATATCGGGCTTTTGCTCGCTGGAAAGCGGCAATTGGCTCAATACGTCCGAGTGTTTCCGCCAGTTTCTCTGCGGCGGCCAGCAAAGCAGGGGTGAGATCTAATTCTGGGCTATTCATTGTTCCATACCTTTCAGCCGCAGCATCCACCGCGTCGGAGGGCAAATCGCATTCCCAGTTGGTGGGATAACAGATCGTTGACAGCCTGACACAATGCCATCAGATCGTCCTGTGCGCTCACATAGCTCATCACCGTCGGGCTGCTGAAGACCGTCTGACGAAGGCTTTCCAGCTCAGACTGTTCCTCTTCACTCGCCGCGTTCAGCATCAACAGCATTTGTAGAGACCTCTGCCTGGATTCATAAGCGAAAATCGCGTTTTGGGCCTCCTCATCAGCCCGCAGCGCACTAGCCGCCTGTTCAAACCGAGTAAACTGGGGCGTCTCGCCGAGAGCGGCAGCAAAATCGTCCAGCGCGTGGCGTACTTCGGAAGTCAGTTCAAGGTCGGTTAACGTGTTTTCGATCATCGTGCAGTCCCCTCCGCTGGTTCAAATGAGTTAGGTACAGCTTGACCATAGATCTGCTCACCGAGTGTCGTCAGCACATCCAATCCCTTGACCTCTTGTGGCAGCAGCGGGATTTGAAGCACTGGCACCGGGAAACGCGCCGCGATTTGTTCCAGATATTGTTCCTGCATGGCGCGCCGGGCCCGGCTGAAAGGGGTCGTACACTGGTCGGGCGGCAGCACCAGGTTGGCAACCACCAGTCCGGGCTGAATGCCGAGCGTCCTCAATTCCTCGCTGGCCCGGTAGGCTTCGATGATTGGGGTTGCTTCGGGATACATCACGTAAGCAAATGTGCTGCTGTCAGGATCGCGCATCATGTCGATTACCGCGCTAAAATGCTGCTTGGCGACATCATCCGCCGCCACCGTGTCCACCGAAGCGAACACTTTGACATCCAACTGTTTGCTCCATTCAACCGGCAGTTCCAGCATTCGCAATGTGTGACCCGTCGGCGCGGTATCGAAGACCACCGCTTCCCAGTCGGCTTGAGAGGCATACTCGATGAACAAATCGAATGCCGCAATTTCTTCGGTACAAGGCGAATTCAATTCTTCTCGCATCACCTTGAGAGCGGATTCGGGACGCCCTCGCCGCCGCGCATCAGCCAGAATGCGGATTTTATAGGCTTCACCAGCAGCTTTGGGGTCGATCCTGGTGGCCCACAGATTGGGTACACCGTCCACGGGCGCGATGCTATCGCCTACAGGAACGCCCAGCACGTCCCCAAGATGAGCCGCAGGGTCAGTGGTCAATAGGAGCGTTTTATATCCCTGCCGAGCCAGCCAGACGGCAGTGGTACATGAAGCCACCGTCTTGCCTACGCCGCCTTTGCCTGCAAAGAACACCGTGCGTCTGTGTCCATTGGGCAGAAGCCGCTGTAACACATCCGAATTTGTGCCCAACCGATGCTCAGAGGAATTCATCACCTGATGATCTCGCGCTACAGGCTTTGCAGACACGCCCTTGCCGTCGAACAGCATTGCGGCGACTTCACGTAAGCGGGCGTTCCCTTTGATTTCACCGTCGAGCAGGTACATTCGCCGGGCAGGCAAAGGCAGATCGCGCGCGATCTGCGTCAGGTAAGCCGCCTGCATCTGAATCCGCTGAGCAAACAGCAGATTGGCAGTTTCTTCCGGCGGGAGAATACCGTTGACAATCAGCTCATGTGTATGGATACCGAGCTTGCCCAGTTCATCGGTCGCGCGCACGGTCTCTTTAATCGAGGTCGCTTCCGGCTGCAAGACGAAGATGAAGCGGGTCTGCGCCGGATTCCGCATGGTCGCCACCGTGCGTTCGTATTTTTGCCTGGCATCCTGAATGGCCGCTGCCGGGCCAATGCAGGTCTGGCCGCTGCCCTGCGCCGCCTCGTCAATGGAACGGCTCCACTCGATGGGCAGTTCAATCAAGCGCAAGGTATGGCCGGTGGGAGCCGTGTCGAAGATAACCACATCGAAGGGACTATTCCCGTCGGCGGCTGTATCCAGGAAATCAGTGAAGCGGTCGAAGGCCGCAACTTCGGCGGTACAGGGTCCGCTCATCTGCTCTTCCATCACCTGCACCATCTGCGGTGGGAAAACTGCCCGGATGGGCGCCAGGGCGCGATCCTTATATTCTTCGGTTGCGCGGTCGGGGTCAATCTCCATCGCCCATAGATTCGGTACGCCGTCAATAGGTGTAATCTTATGACCGATGGGCTGCTCAAAAACATCCGCCAGGTTAGAGGCTGGATCGGTGGTGACGATCAACGTTCGTTTGCCTTCGTCGGCATAGCGCACAGCCGTTGTGCAAGCCATCGAGGTCTTGCCAACGCCGCCTTTGCCGGAGAAGAAGATAAATCGTGCGGTCATTTCGCGCCGCCGTTCAGCGCGCTTTGTACTTCAGGCAAGGTAGGATACGCGCCCACCTTGATGACCTTGCCCTTGACCATCGTGATTGGCAGCGCCGCCAGCTGCTGTTCACGCACCAGGCGCATCACCTCCGCATTGTTGATGAATGACTGGGGATGGGATGTCATCTGGTAACGCTCGATATGGATGTTTGCTGCCTTCAGCGCCAGCACCATCTCGTTCACGTCCAGCAAGGTCTGGTCGAGGGTTGGACCGCACAGCCCGGTGGGGCAGCACATCGGCGGATCGAACAGTTCCACCTCGGCGCGCTGGGTAGCAGGCATCGGTGTGTCGTACAGGGTTATACCTTCGCTCATTGAATATGTCTCCTTACATCATTCGACTCTATTGAGCCAGTTGAATTCCTCTTCAGATGTTCCCGCGTTCAAACCCATCGATCAGGTCAAAACGCTCACCTTTTCGTTGCATATGGTTACATCAATCATCTCACTTACATACATAGATTATCATTTATATAGAAGATTTTCAATATATGCTTTCTGTCATCAACCTGAGGTGACAGAAAGCACTGAAAACCAGGCGTATAAGGTGCTAGATTATATTCAGAGTGTTGAATGTGGAGGGCGTTATGGACGCCCCATACCACCACCGGGCAATTCGCTTTAAGGCGCTGGGTCACGGCGTGCGGCTGCAAATCCTGGAAGCCCTCGCTGAAGGGCCTGCAACCGTCGGTGAACTGGTCGCTTTGACTGGTCGCCGCCAACCCTATGTTTCACAGCAGTTGGCGGTGCTGCGTAGCGCCGGTTTGGTGAGCAGAAAGCGGTGTGGTCTGCACACGCTCTACTCCCTGGCGAAACATGAACTGCGCGATTTTGCGTCGGACCTTCACTCCCTTTGTCATTGATACCCGTTATTGCAGCATTAGCTGAACGAGATAACAACATAAGCGATAACAAGAACAACCTGTGGCACGGCGTTCCCCGTGCGGACATCCAGTGGAACCCCACCATCGTCGCTGAGCGGTGTGTCGGCTGTGGTCTGTGTGTGACCTCCTGCGGGCGGGGAGTGTACGCCTTCAACTATGAAGCGAACAAACCGGTCGTGGTCGCCCCAGAGATGTGCATGGTCGGCTGCACCACCTGCGCGACCATCTGCCGCGAAGATGCCATCGAGTTTCCATCGCAGGGATACATCCGCCAGTTGATCAAACGCAACAAAATCCTGCGCCAATCGAAAGACATGCTGCGCGATAACCGCGAGAAGTACGATGTGGCGCTGCGCCAGACAGCGGCAGGAGGCTAGAAAATGCCGAATGTAAATGAAACCGGGTCATGACGGCCCTGGGTCGTGTGATGGACCCCGAACTGCGCCGCAGCATTGTGGACCTCGGCATGGTGCGCGATCTGGTCATAGAAAATGACCGCGTGACATTCACACTCGCTTTGACCATTCCGGGGTGTCCGCTGCGCGACCAACTGGTAGAGGAAGCCGACGCAGCGATGAAAGATATAACCTGCTATGACATAAACGATTTTCTAAAGGCAATGGCAGACGATACGCGGCAGGGCATCCTTTTTCTCCTGCGCGCTGGCGAGATGAGCGTGAGTGAATTGTGCGAACGTCTGCCCATTCACCAACCAACCATCTCCTATCATCTCGCCGTCCTGCGCCGCGCTGGTCTCGTCACCAGTCGGCGCGAAGGGCGATGGGTTTATTACCGAGTCAATCCGGCCTGCGTCAAGGAATGCAGCGATGAAATCCTGGTACGTTTCAGGAGGACGACAGGCAGTATTTTGAAGCAGCAGCACGAAGCCAGCCGTCGGCAAGTTCCAGCCGGAAATGTACGAGCCAGAATAGCGCGCACTTCGGCTTCGCGCGGCGTTTGATTTCGGCTTAACCAAGCTAAGGGGAGAGTTGAGCTAACAGCGCCTGTAACGTGATGAGCATAGCTGGATTGACCTGGTGGTAAATGTTCACACTGCGCTGCTCTGACACGATCAGACCAGCATCTCGCAGCACCTTGAGATGATGCGAAATAGTTGGCTGAGTGAGGTCGAAATGGCGTTCAATATCACAACCGCAAATCCGCCCACCGCCCTGAGAGATTAAATCCATGATCTGAAGACGTACCGGATGGCTGAGTGCTTTGAAAGCAGCAGCGCGCTGTTCGGCTTCATTGTCCTTCAAACGCAGACTTAAAGCCGGATTGCAGATAACAGACGTTTCCCCAGTTGTTTCAAAGGGAATCAATGTTGAAACCACGTCGTTCATTGTGTCTCACCTTTATCCTTTGAATAAAGTATAACATCGTTCTGAGCATAAACAAGCATTTATATAGAACTTTGTCTATGTGCGCCTTTTGTCACAAGCGTCAGGTGACAGTCGTCACTAAAGCCAGAGGGTTTAGGGTGTTAGACTACATTCTGAGGTTTGAATATAAGGACACGGGATGAATAGGCGATACAGTGATCTGGCAATTCGCTTGAAAGCCCTGGCGCACCCGCTGCGGCTGCAAATTGTGGATATGCTGCGCCGAAACGATCTGTGTGTCCGCCAGATGGAAAGCGCGCTTGGTAAACGGCAAGCCAACATTTCGCAACAATTGATGGTACTGCGCGAAGCCGGGCTGGTTGAAGCGCGCAAAGACGGCCTGCTGGTGTACTACCGTCTGGCAGATCCACTGGTAGCGGAGTTGCTATCAGTGGTGCTGGGTCCCATAGACAGTTCCGATGAGAACCAATCTTCCGCTTAATTGAAGTGCCCGGTGCGGGCATCACCCAGATGAGCCGCAACCTGTTTAAGAACCGGAAGGCCGGAGGTTATCAGCTATAACCCCGATGTGTGTCCCTTGACGTTTCGTCGCCCATCAGGATTCCTCACTCTAATTGCCGACACGGTGTATATCACACAGGTACGCGATGTTGAAGCGGGTTTAGGACGCCTGTCGAGCCGGATGAATGCTATCAATGTAACCTCGACGCATGGGCATGAGCTGACCCCGGTGAACACTTCACGCCGCGCGGTGCGCCTGTTGGTTGTCTGGTCGCTGCTGTCTCACCCGAAGTGCAAGCGCTGCGATGAACCCACATCCAGGGCTTGCGCCGCCGCTTGGCTGCATCAGCGGCGCACCTTGCCAGACTGTCTTCCGTTGAAGGATGACACGGCGCTGGCTGACCGGCGGGCCGCGCTGGAGGCAATGTTGTGATACTGGGGTTGTTCAGGTATCAAAGCAGGTTGATTGCTATCACCCTCTCCTCATGAGCATAGTCTGGTTTTTATTGCCAACTGTCACACCAAACCAGTGACAGAAAACATATATCGAGAAGCTTCTATATAAACGATAATCTATATATGTTGGATGACAAATCTAAGACCCTTAGGAGGAAGATCAATGGCTTCTCAAACCGCAAGTGCAGCTATCCCACAAAGTGGAAGCGTGTTCGGACGGCTGTCCTTGCTTGACCGCTTCCTGCCGCCGTGGATTTTTATCGCCATGGCAGCAGGCATCACATTAGGTAAGTTGTTTCCTGACCTGGCACCCGCATTGGATTCGGTCAAGTTGGATACCGTTTCCCTGCCCATCGCTGTCGGACTGCTGTGGATGATGTATCCTGTGCTGGCGAAAGTGAATTACGGCAAAATCCCGGCGATTGTCGGTAACTGGAAGATGTCCGGCACATCCCTGTTCCTCAACTGGATTGTCGGCCCGGCGCTGATGTTCGTTCTCGCCTGGATGCTGCTGCCCGATCATCCCGAATATCGCACTGGATTAATCATCGTCGGTCTGGCGCGCTGCATTGCGATGGTGTTGATCTGGAACATGCTGGCCTGCGGCGACAATGAGTATGCGGCGGTTCTGGTCGCCATCAACTCCCTATTCCAGATCGTTATGTACACCGTCCTGGGCTATTTCTACCTCACACTCTTGCCAAGTTGGTTAGGTACTGAAAGCGTCGCGCTGAATATCTCGATGGGGGACATCGCCAAGAGCGTCCTGATCTTCCTCGGCATTCCGCTGGCGGCGGGGTTCCTGACTCGTCTCCTTCTGGGGCGCATCAAAGGCAACGAGTGGTATGAGACGAAGTTTGTGCCGCGCCTCAGCCCAACAGCCATTATCGGCCTGCTGTTCACCATCGTGATGATGTTCTCGCTCAAAGGGGAAGTCATTCTCGAACGACCATTGGATGTCGTGCGAATCGCGCTGCCGCTGCTGCTTTACTTCGGCATCATGTTCGTCATCTCCTTCGGGCTTTCCTATTTGCTGAAGTTCCCCTATGCCGACACCGCGACGATTTCGTTTACCGCTGCCAGCAACAACTTTGAACTAGCAATCGCCGTTGCCATAGCCGTGTTTGGGCTGGCTTCTGGCGAAGCCCTGGCAACCGTGGTCGGTCCGTTAGTCGAAGTGCCGGTGCTGGTCGGATTGGTGTATGTCTCGCTCTGGTTAGGGCGCAGGCTGTATCCGCGTGATCCACTCTGGCAGCCACCCAGTTCTCTCCAAACGCAAGCGGATTCGCAGCCTGCCGCAGAGCTGCCAAATGTAAAAGGAGTCCAATCATGAAGTGCTATATCTGCGAAAAAACACCCGGACCGGGCGGAACTCATTACCATGTGAAAGCCGCTGTTGGTATCTGCCATAACTGCGGCGTGGGAGTTTGCATGGAACACAGTTATAGAGCGTCGGAGCCTGGATCGCCTCTGCTTTGCTCAAGTTGTGCTGAGCTGCTGCGTGGCGCAGAAGTCCAAAAAACACCCATGCAGGCTGAGCTACACCCAGCTTGAGGCACGGTGAGCGTATGCTCTGAAAATCCTCTCGATCTGTAAAGATTGGGGCAGGGTTCATTGCCCTGCTCCTCCTGCTGCCTTTGTTAGGGCAGGCACAGCAGCCTATTGTCTACGTGTTATCGGTGCCAGTTGTGCGTGGTGTCTGACATCCGCAGTCATTATGATGATACGGTTGTGGCTGTCCCTGCCAACGAAACACTTGCTGCTCGGCCCGCAAAACGCTTAAGCAACTTGCCATCAATCAGGGTGATATTCAACGTATCGGCCTGACTGCACCTTCAAGAGACGACCTCCACCCTATACCGATCACACAAGGCCAACGCGATGGTTGTCTGGGATTAGAATTATTACCGCCTAACCGCCAATGTGGAACATCTCAACTTTTTCCGCTGGTGTGGCAGCCTCATGTGTGCGTTCTTCTGAGTAACGGTCTGTGCGCTGCCGCCAGATACCAGCGATAATTGCCTCGATCTCCCCCTCAGAAATGACCGTTCGGAGCAAATGACGGAGATCATGTCCTTTTGCCGCAAACAGGCAAGTGTATAATTGACCATCTGCTGCCAGCCGCAAGCGGGTACACCCGCCGCAAAATGGCTGTGAAACCGACGTGATAAACCCGACTTCACCACTGCCATCTGTATAGCGATAACGACGAACAACCTCACCGGTGTTATTGGAAGGAATCGGTTCGAGAGCGATGTGCTGGCTCAGCAGCGAAATCATCTCGTCCGCAGTCAGGACGCGATCTCTACGCCAGCCATTGACCGTGCCCGCGTCCATGAACTCAATGAATCGGACAATATGCCCGCGTTCTCGGAAATAGAGGGCCAGATCAGACAGTGTATGATCGTTCACGCCACGCTGGATGACCGAGTTAATCTTCAGGGGACTAAACCCGGCCTCTTCCGCAGCGGCAATACCTGCCAGAACTTCCTGAAGCTCGCCTCGACCACCATTCATCTGCCGAAAGATAGTCGGATCGAGGGTATCCAGACTCACATTCAGGCGGCTTAAGCCAGCTTGTTTGAGTTTCTCTGCCTTCATCGCCAGTAGATATCCATTTGTGGTCATCGTGATTTCGTTAATGCCGTCAATGGACGCCAGCATTGCTACCAGGCGTTCCGCGTCTTTGCGAACAAGCGGCTCCCCACCGGTCAGGCGTATTTTGTTCACCCCAAGTCGGCAGAAGATGCGAGCCAGTCGGGTAATTTCCTCGAAACTCAAAAGTCCCGCCTGTGGGATAAAGGGATAATCGCGTCCATAGATATGAGCAGGCATACAATACGTGCAGCGGAAGTTACAACGATCTGTTATGGAAATTCGCAGATATTCGAGTGGGCGCTGGAAGCGATCTACCACAAGCATAAGCTCGCCCTATCTGTAACCAGTTTCACAGCGTCAGGGGTGTTAAGCCTGGTCAAAGCGCGCAGTTCAGGGTCAATCGCCCGTAATTCGGGTTCTTCAGCATAGCGCGCAGGCAGTGTTTCATCTATAGCCGAAATGCGAAGATTCCTCTGGTCAATCTGTCGGCGAATAATGGGTAGGCAGCGGCGTGAGTACACCGCATGAAGATTGTGAGAAACCCCTGCGGCAACAGGGATCACAACATCGTGACTTTCGCGGGACGCAATAAGATAATCCAGTAATTTAGGCTTCAAAAAAGGTATATCACAGGCCACACACTGGAGATTTGCTGATGTGCTTCTCTCCAGTGCGGTATATAACCCACCCGGCGAACCACTGCCAGGTATCACATCTGTGACGCTCCCCACGAATAAATTCGGGGGCTTCTGTTGCACGCTTGCCCCAACGGGCTACGTTATGCAACACGGATGCGTCCCATCCGGTACTGCAAGTGTCGTCTGAGCCTATTCTGCTTCTGTACGACATACCAATTATACCACAAAATGGGGTGGCATGGCGGATTTTGTCTCGGCTATTGTCGGACAAAATCCAGTCACACGTACCACGCGCCTTATATCCCCATAGCTAAATCAAGGGGCTTTACGGCGCACATCTGTAAATAGCGGCAGGCTGTGATTGGCGAAATGAGAGGGGTTGTTGGTGATAATCATGATCCCCGATCACAGTGGTTGTAGGCTGTCAATAACGTGCTGGATCATTGGTTTGCCGTTGAAATCGACAAAGCTCTTGGCCCGCCCCATGTAGCGCGACTGACCACCTGCTGGAATTGCAATTTGCACGGAACTAGCAGCAGCCATTGGTCAAATGCTCCATTACGTCAGTATGTTCAAAACGGTAATAAGCCTCTCCGACGCACGCCCGGCAGAGTGTCATCCCATCGCGCATAAGCTCTCGCTCGTTGATGATCTCCTCGCCGCATACGTCACAATTGACCCGTACACCCGGACGGCTGATAATCTGTTTCATAGGCACAGTCAGTTCAACCTGCCGCCAGCATAACAGTTCTTCCGCAGGCATCACCTGATAGGCTTCCAGCATCGTATGCCACCGACTTTGCTCGTCCAGCGCATATTCACCCGCCCGACTGCGTGATTCAGGATGCGGCCAAACTCGAAACGCCTCATCCGTCCTGGTATCGACAAACGTAACCGCAGTTTTGCCATAGTCCATTAACCGCATCGTGCGCCTGCCGAGCCAGCAACCCGTCGCCACCGAGACACCATCGGCAAAACAGCCATCGGTTTCAACAAAGGCAAACAGGCGTTTGTCGGCCTGCGGGAGGTCGAGTCCAAGCAGCGCCGCAATCTGCATTCCCGTGCGAACGCCAAGTACCTGCCGGGGGCACAAATGCTTATGGAGTGCCGATGATGCCGCAAGAAAATCAGGCAGGGGGGTTGCGATGGGTGTCAGCATCTCTTAATCCTTTGCGAAAACCTGGGGGCGCAGTAATCTACCGTGCCCCCAGTATCCTTTTGATCGACTCTAGACTTTTTCGACTTTGACGAAGGTGTCGTAGAACACGGCACTGCCTCCTGCCAGGTCAGACAGGGTTACATTTCCCAGAACCGGATCGACCCTCATGGCGACATTGGCATGAATACCTGTTCCACGTCGTGGGTCGCCCTGGATAAGCTGCTCATCAATGGTGATGTCGCGCGCGCCGCTGGCCCAATGCCCCCAGCCAAGCGGGAAAGCCACCACACCCGGGCGAATACCTTCGATGACTTTCGCTTTGCCGACTAGCGGACGAATCGTGCCATCTTTCAGATCCCAGACCCCATCCGGGTTGCTGGCGGACGACAGGTGTACTTCATCACCGTTCTGAATGCCCAGTCGTTCCGCATCAATCCGGTTGATAATCAGGCGGTTCTCCGGCATCAATGCCAGCAGCCAGTAGTCCG
The DNA here is from genome assembly GCA_964614375.1 of uncultured Anaerolineaceae bacterium. Lineage (GTDB taxonomy): Bacteria > Chloroflexota > Anaerolineae > Aggregatilineales > Phototrophicaceae > CAZTLI01. The sequence continues at coordinate 8,698 of CAZTLI010000008.1, read as the reverse complement.
CTATGCCGCGTGACTTCGCCATCATGATTTCCTTGTAGGTAATCAGGCGCAGGTCATAGCCAGCATCCGAGTCATTGATGGGGTTACCCAGCGAGTCCAGCCCTGGCGGGATATAGACCGTGTAACCAGTGAAGGGATTGCCAGTCATCGAATTGATTGTCGTGGCCGTTTTTTCCTGGTACAGATTAATCAACCGCCCATAGGGATGACCGACTTTCGCGCCCTTATAGGCTTTGCTGAACGGCTCATAACGTCCGCCCCGATTGAGGACATAAACCACGCGCCGCCACAGGCTTTCATCATTGCCCAGTGCCTCTTGCCAGCGGTCGGCATCAAAGACAGGGGTGGGCAGATGGCGGCGAACGGTCAGGAAGTGTTCGATTTCCTCGTCGGTTGCTTCGGACACCGCGTCGGAACCATCTTCTTTTTCACCCCGGGCAATGTTCGCCACCTGTTTGAGATACAGGTCTTCGGGGCGGATGAGCGGCATTCCTTCGCCAAAACCATTGGGGCCGAAGCCAGGTAAATCGAGTCTTTCGGCGATGGCCAGCAGCAAAGCCTCCCAGCTCATCGGGATTTCCTCTCCGTATACTGTCACCGTAGGCCAACCGGGGATCGCAATCGCCGGATTGCGGACATTTTCCACCTTGAATGTCACCGATGGATGGGACCCCTGGAATTCCCAGCGTTCGAGATAAGAGAGATCCGGGAAGATGTAATCGGCATACGTCGAGGTCTCGCCGACCATGATGTCCGAGGTGATAATCAGCGGAATTTTGCTGGTATCCGCAAGGATGTCAATCACTGTCTGGGCGGCGGGAAGCGCAAAGTTGATGGCGCTCATGTAGAACATGGCGATCTTGATCGGATAGGGATAGGCATCGCCCATGGACGGCACATCTTCCTGGTAGACATCTGTCGCCAGCGTGAACCAGGGACGCCGAGCTGGATAGCCTTCAAACAGGGTCGTCTTCTCGTAAGCCACGTTGGTACGCAGCAGGTCGATGCCAAATGCCGTGTTCTCTTGTTCGATCATCGCTTGAACGTCAAACGGTTGCCCGGGCTTGGTGCCCTTACGGTCGTAGGTGCTGGCTTTGACCATGCCACCAGTATAGTCGTAATTCCCGATGAGCAGGTTGACCACGTACCAGGCATTGTTGTTGTAGAAACCGTTCGTATGCTGGGATGGGCCTCGATGGATGTCTGCACAGGCGCGACGCCCATGAGCAGTGAATTCCTGTGCCAGTTCGATGATGTCGCCTGCATCAACACCGGCCAGTTCTGCCCATTCTTCGAAGCTGCGCTCGATGGCCGATTCATAAAGCAGTTGCAGGCTGCTCTTGACACGAAAGTCACCAATGGTCGTATCGACCAGCAGATCACCGATAACAGGGGCAGCGTCGGCGCTCACCGGGTCAAAGGGGACAGGCTCACCGTTGACCAGCACCACCGGCACATCGGAGGTAAACCGGGTGTCATCTTCTGTGACGTAGACCGTCACTTCTTCACCTTCTAAATCGGCTTCGGTAGTGGCTGTGACCAAACCCAGTTCGCTGGCTCGCAGAAACTTGCCGGGTCGCCCATCGTCCCCAATTTTCACCAGCCAGCTTGTATTGGTATAGTTCGGCTCGCTCGCAGCCGTCGCCGCCGCCTGATTAGCCATTGCCAGATAGTCGGCATTATAGCGTTCGTTCTCCAGCATCCAGCGGATCATGCCGAGCGCAAAGGCGGTGTCCTGACCCGGCAGGATAGGGATCCATTTCCAGGCTTTGGAAGCCACTTTCGAGAAGCGTGGGTCGATGACGGCGTAGCGCATTCCCCGGTCAACAGTGCCATTGGTGATAGCCGGAACGCGCAGCGGCGGGCCATAATTCGCCTCGAACAAATTGGTGCCGACAAAAATGACGAATTCGCTGTTGGCGATGTCGCCCTGCCAGTAGAATTTGTCGCCGCCATCGAAACCACCTGTGGTTGCATTCCATTTGGCGCTCATCGCTTTGCCGGTGAAGTAGAGCGAACCCTGGCATACGGTTGTGTGTCCGTTGGCATTGATCGAACCGAAAGACTCTTTCATGAAGCGATGGATGAAATCTTCCCGCCCGCCTTTCATACGGCCCCAGACAAAAGCGAACTGATTGTTCTTCGGGCCGAGGTCGGGATGATTCGGGTCGATCAGGACATCCAGGTAATCGGCAAACTCCTCCTGGAAGGTTTCGACCAGGTTGGCACGTTCGTCGGCAGTCCTGGCAGCCCAGATGGTCTTTACCGCCGCGCCCATCTCCTCGAAGACGTGGCTGTCTCGAAGCGCATAGACATCGTTGAACCCTTCCACAGGGCCTTCACCGAACAGGTCGCCGCCGCTGACAATCTCGTCAATCGCTTGATTGAATGGGATGGTTTCCCACTGGTTCTGACCGCGTCTTGTGCCGGGCTTGCGTTTGAGCACGCTGACAATACGGTACGGGTCATAGGCAGTCTGGATACCCGCCTGGCCTTTAGGACACAAGGAACCTTCTACTGTGCCCGTTTCAATAATCGGCGTATCGTAAGCGATGTGAGGATGGAGCGTCCACGGGCTGTAAGGATTGCCGTCGATCTTGGCCGCAATGCCGTCGAGCAGCTTGACTTTGATCGCACAGCCAGTATTACACTGCAAACAAACCGTGTGAAGCTGATTCGTTGGGTCAACCAGAGGGTAGCTGAATTCGCTTCCAGTATCCTGAGCGCGCCCCGTAACTATCCGGCTGAAACCGGGCAGGCCGCCCAGGAACGCTACCGTACCACCGGCAAGGGCACTGATTTTTACAAACTCGCGCCGTGACAGGCCGCAATTTACTGGCTGTTCTTGAACGGGTTTTGGGTCATGATTGTCGGTCATTATGCCACCTCCGATGACTCTTTGAAAAACGGCAAACGGTCAATCCCAATTAAAAATGCCAGCGTCGCCAATCCAACAACACCGATGGTTACTGACCATTCCGTCATGCTGGGGAAATATTCAAAGCCAAGATGCGGTCCGGTGAACGCCTCTGCCAGCCCACCCAGTTCAGGAACTGTGAGCGCTGGGAAGACGATGTTCGCTCGGGCGGACGCAAAACCGATTAAGACCAGTATGCCCATCAGCCCGGCGAGATTTCGATTGTGTGACCAACGGGGCACCATGAGCACAATGACCGGAATGAGGGTTCCCAGAAGAATCTGGATAATCCAGAAGGCCCACCAGTATTCACCATAGAGCACCTGGGTGATGGCATCGACGCTCTGGGGGACGCCGCTGTACAGCGACATGGAAAAGTCCGACCAGAGGATGTAGGTCTTAATCAGCATCAGAACCACCAGCGAGATACCCAACACACGCTGCTGCCGAACCCGATGCGGGCTGTTGGTAAAGAGCGCGACAATGATCAGCACAAGCGCCACACCGGTTGCCAGCGAGAAGATTGGAAACTGCGCCGGAAGCAAGCCTACATGCCAGACTGCACGGCTAGCATTAATGCCGAGCAGTGCCCCGACACCGCCGCTGATAAAGATCGATAAAACAAGACCGATAGCCATGAGCAGTTTGAGCACCCTGGTTCGTTGACTCGCGGTACGCATCGCCAGCCAGAGGGACACGACAATCACGACCCCGAAGATCGTATAGCCCCATACCATCTGCGCCAGCAGGGAGTTGAAATTCGGTTGCAGAAAGACTTTCCAGATGCGCTCCGGGTGTCCCAGGTCCATGCCGATTGAAATTAACGCGGCAGGGAGCGTGACCAGCGCAGCCCACAGCGCGAACTTCCCGGTGCCTTTGAAAAGCGGTATGTCGAAGAGATAGTCGAGCGTAGCCATCATGTAGGAACCGGACGCAACACCGGCAAAAAACAGGTACATGGCGACCCACAATCCCCAGGTCACATAGGAACCGTAGTTTACATCGCGTTCCCCAAAGAACAGACGATTATAGAAACCGAAGATACCGAGTATGACAGCGACGATGCCCAGAACATACAGCAGTCGTTTAATGTTTTTCTGTGTGAACATAATCTTGATCCTCTCTTATGCCAGGTAGTAGACGCGCGGCTCAGTACCGAGTTCTTCTTTAAGCCGCATCACATTCGGCCTGGCAATCATCTCAGCGATCAGGCTGTCCGGGTCATTGGCATCGCCAAACATCGTCGCGCGACCAATGCAGGTCGTCACACAGGCAGGGAGTTCGCCAACCCGCACACGATGTAAACAGAAGTGGCATTTGCGGGCGTTACCGATGGGCGCTTCGTGTCCTTCACGCGGGCGTGGTTCACTGTATTCATAATTTGCCACACGCTCGTAACCTTCGGCTGTAGTCTGCCCGACAAGCATCCCGGCTGCAATCGGCGTTTGTTCCGTATACGTCAGCCCAAAGTCTGCGGTACGGGCGCCATAGGGGCAGGCGGTCAGGCAGGCACGGCAGCCGATGCACTGGTCATAGTCCACCTCGACTACGCCTTCCTCATTCTTAAAGGTTGCGTTCACGGGACAGACCGGCGTACAGGGTGGGTTATCACACTGCATACAGGGACGGGGAATAAACCGACGACCGACGTTGGGGAACGTGCCCCACTCTTCTTCCAGTACAGGCCGGTACACGACGCCGGGTGGCAGTTTGTTTTCCGCCACACAACTGATGGTGCAGGCATGGCAGCCCACACATTTCCGCAGGTCAATCACCATAACCCAGCGGCGCTCGGCAGCCGGCTTTTGCAGCGCGCGCAGCAGTTCCACCCGCATTCGCTCCAGTGTATCGACCTGCTCGCCATTGGCGCTGGCTATCACCGCACCTGATGACGGTATAGTTTCCTGTGCCAACACTGCTTCGGGATTACTGACGAACGCCTCATAGGCAGCGAGAGCTGTTGCTGCTCCGGTGGCGCCCACCAGCCCTTTCAAAAAATTCCGTCTGGTGACATTAGACGATTGCTCATCATTCGTTGAATCGCGCATACGATCTTTTCCTTTCGGTAGCACCATGCACGAACTACAACCAGGCCCCATATTCATAAGGATAGATAATGATGATGCAGCCCGGTATCGGGAAAAGTACGCAGGATTGAGGCGTTTTGTAAGGAAATTCCCTACTAATTATCCAGAAGCGGAGTCTTGAGAAAGGAGGTTGTGAGATAAAACGTATTGAACCAGGGCAGCCCGAGAACGCAGGCCGAGTTTTTCCATACCTCTGGCGCGGTAAGTATCCACCGTCTTGGGGCTAAGACTTAACTGCTCGGCAATCTTGGCGGACGTAAATCCGCGTGTAACACGCAGCAGCACCCCACGCTCTCGTTCGCTGAGCGCATCCCAGGGATTGGGCAGGTTGGTATTGGTTTCGGGGAGAATATCGTCCAGCAGCATTCGAGTCAGAGACGGATGCACATAGACTTCACCGCGCATCACCGCGTGAATGGCCGCCAGCAGCTCGGTGTCGGCAGCACGCTTGAGCACATACCCGGATGCGCCATCGCGCAGCGCCTGCCGCAGATAGCTGTCATCATCATGCATCGTCAGAATCAGAATGTGAGATCGTGGCGCGACTTTCCGCAACAGCGGAAGCACCTCCAAACCGCCAAGACCCGGCATGGACAGGTCGAGTAATATCAGGTCAGGTTGCAATGCTTCTGCCAGCGAAAGCACCTGGCTGCCCGTACCGGCCTCGCCAACCACTTTGATGTCAATTTGTGCATCCAGTAGCATCCGCAGACCAGAGCGAAGCACCGCGTGATCGTCGGCAATAAGCATTCGGATCATCGTCATTGTTTTTCCTCTAGACCTAATTCAGTCTGCTATTTTCAAGGGTAGCTCAATATAGACACTGGTTCCCTGACCCGGCACAGTTTCTATAGTAAACTGGCGTGAAAACAGTTCCGCACGTTCCCTGATTCTATACAATCCCAGATGTCTATCGTGCCAGTCAATATCGGTCTCATCAAAACCTCTGCCATCGTCTTCAATGATCGCCAGCACGTTTTCGGGACTGCGTTCAATAAAAACGCTCGCAATCGAGTACACCGGGCCGCAGTTGCAGCGACAGTGAATGAACATCGTCCACTGGTTGACCGACGATAATTCGTAATTTCTCCGCCTGTTTTTCCACATCCAGCACATGGCGGGTATCTGTCAATGCTTTCAAACCGATCAGCATGGAGGTCAGACTCTGACAGGTGCTGTCATGCAGTTCGCGCGCAATGCGTTTCCGCTCGTCTCCCTGTGCAGTGATAACGCCATGAACATATTGCACCCTTTTCCCTCCCTCATCAATAAAGATATTATCCTTTTTTGTCCAGTTCGTCCTTACCCATATGTAGGCGCTGATTGTTGCCGGGAAATTCAGGCTTACCACGGCTTGTAAAGCGAATTGCCTTATTCAAAAAGCTGAATATATTCTACCTGTCAATCCGTACCTCCCACAGTAATGTGAGTCATGATGTACGCATGACAATTTTCATGGGTTACATTTCTGCATCACAAGGCATTGTCATAGAGCATTTCGGAATTCCGTCTTTCAGGGCAGATTTTGCCCAACACGCTTGCGGCAGTGTGACGGGTTATGTCCACATTGTCCACACTATCATCCCCCCGTTTTGCGCCGAACTTTCACGTATTCATAGTCTATATAGTCTGCAAGTCCACAATGTCCACACAGAGATATGCTGCTTTGCCGCATATTTCCGATACCTCTGCAAAACATGAATATACTTAGAAAATGTGTTTTGATGAGTGAGCAGGTGGACACAGTGCAAGCTGTATTCACATGTGTATTTGAGGTTATTCATCGAACAGGCTGCCGTTGTGCGCTCCGCTGGCAGATAGGGTTCTGTGCGCGGTGGCAGTGGATGGTAGCCGTTGCCATTGGTCGAGAACATTGCCTAAAACCCAGTTACGACCATAAGAATAGGCAGGAAACCACGACACCAAACCTAATCGGTATATTTTTTCCGTGAGTGCTGAAAAATCATGTAGTCCGTCAAAGTCGAAGGTATACACTTCATGTGTTGGAAACCCAATTCCCAGAGTGTCGCCTAAGGTGGAGGTTAGCTTGATGGGGTACCCAGCATGGTTTGTGTTTGACTTAAAAGCAAGAGGGTAGCTACATTTTAATCTCAAATCAGCCGCCGCATCAAACTTATAGTAACATTGAATAGCGGTTAACACCGCGGTATAAGTCTCACGTTAGCCAAAACGCATTGAAGAGAACCCATGGCCCAGCTCGAACAGTTGCAACGCGGCATCCAGGTATACGGCATTGTCCCACACCAGACGGTTACACTCGTCGATGTGGAGTGGAGCGGCTCGAATGCGGTGACAGTGGTCTACCGACGCAGTGATGGCAAGGTCGGTGATACACTGCTCTATCGGGAAAATGAAGCGGAACTGGAAATTGTTCAAGCCGAACGTCTGTGGGCGTTTGATGTGGCTGGGGCGCTGCTGCGGCTGGTTTCGGAAGCCTATCGTATTCACCTTGCCCATCTCTTTGACCCCATGCTGGCGGTTCACACATCGATGATTGAGCCACTGCCCCATCAAATCACTGCCGTGTACGACGAAATGCTCACCCGTCAACCGCTGCGCTTTTTGCTGGCGGATGACCCCGGCGCTGGTAAGACGATCATGGCAGGTTTACTGGTGCGTGAGTTAGTCGTGCGCGGGGATGTGCGGCGCTGTCTTATCTGTGCGCCCGGCAGCCTGACCGAGCAGTGGCAGGATGAGCTATGGACCAAGTTCCAGCTCGATTTCTCGATAATGACCCGTGAAATGCTCGAAACTTCGCGCAGTGGTAATCCATTTGCCGAGCATGATCTAGTTATCGTCCGACTCGACCAGATTAGTCGAAGCGAGGACTTACAGGCACGTCTACAACAAACGGATTGGGACCTGGTAGTCTGCGATGAGGCGCATAAGATGTCTGCCTCATTCTTTGGTGGTGATCTGAAAGAGACGAAACGCTATCGACTTGGCAAACTGTTAGGGGAATTGACCAGACATTTCTTGCTGATGACAGCGACCCCGCACAATGGAAAAGAGGAAGACTTCCAGCTATTTCTGGCACTGCTGGATGCAGATCGTTTTGAAGGACGTTTTCGTGACGGGGTACATCAGGTCGATGTTTCTGATTTGATGCGGCGTATGGTCAAAGAGCGCCTGCTCAAATTTGATGGCAAACCCCTGTTTCCTGAGCGCAGGGCATATACTGTCAATTACACACTCTCACCAGAGGAAGACCTGCTGTACGAAGATGTCACAGAATATGTCCGACAAGAATTCAATCGCGCTGAACAGCTCGAAAACGACGGACGCAAAGGCACAGTCGGCTTTGCGCTGACCATTCTCCAGCGTCGTCTAGCATCATCACCGGAGGCCATTTACCAGTCCTTGAAACGTCGTCGGGAACGGCTGGAAAAGCGGCTGAAAGAGGCACAGCGTACCCGGGAGCACGTCCTACAGGCGGAAGGCCCAACCTACGACGAGGACTACTGGGATGATTTTGAGGACGCACCCGATTCAGAAGTCGAAATCATCGAAGCCGAGTTGATTGACAACGCCACCGCTGCCCGAACGGTGGAAGAACTCGAAGCCGAAATCATCATTCTCCGTGAGCTTGAAGCCCATGCGCTGCGTGTGCGCCGGAGTGGTCATGACCGCAAGTGGAACGAACTGCTCAAGCTGCTGCAAGATACACCGGAAA
>CAZTLI010000007.1:0-31550 GCA_964614375.1 uncultured Anaerolineaceae bacterium | reverse complement strand
AGCAGAGACAACGTTCCTGATACAATAGATGTGTCATCTGCTGAAAGGTCATCACGGCTAATTATGAAAAATTTCGCACTCATCGGCGCAGCGGGGTACATCGCGCCACGCCACATGAAAGCCATCCACGACACGGGCAACCGGCTGGTCGCGGCGCTCGATCTCAACGACTCGGTGGGCATACTCGACCAATACAATCCCGATTCGCGCTTTTTCGTAGAACCCGAACGCTTTGACCGCTTTTTGGACAAACGGCGGCGCGGACCAGCCGAAGGACGCATCGACTACGTGAGCATCTGCTCGCCCAATTATCTGCATGATGCCCATATCCGCATGGCGCTGCGCGCGGGATGTGACGCCATCTGCGAGAAGCCCATCGTCATTAACCCCTGGAATCTGGATGCGCTGGCGGAAATCGAGGCCGAAACCGGGCATCGCGTGTATACGGTGCTGCAACTGCGCTTGCACGAACCTCTGGTCAAGCTCAAGCAGCAGCTAGACGCCAATCCCAACCGTGAACGGGCGATTGTGAATTTATCATATATCACCCAGCGCGGCCCCTGGTATGATATGTCATGGAAAGGTTCGGAGATTAAGTCGGGCGGCGTGGCGATGAACATCGGCGTGCATTTCTTCGACCTGTGTATCTGGTTGTTTGGCGCGGTGCATGAGCATCGGGTGCATTTGTCTCAAACACGGCGTATGGCGGGACTGCTTGAACTCGAACGGGCACAGGTGCGCTGGTTTTTGAGCATTGAGCGCGATGATGTTCCGGCGGATTTTCTGGCGGCGGGCAAGACGGCCTATCGTTCGATGACGATTGATGGTCAGGAAGTTGAATTTTCGTCGGGTTTCACCGAATTACACACCGTCGTCTATGAAAACACGCTGGCGGGCAGCGGGTTTACTATCGACGACGCGCGCCCGTCGATTGATGTCGTCCACAGCATCCGCACCAGCGCTGTAACCGCCCCTGACCCGAAGCACGCCCATCCGGCTCTTGCAAAGTAACCCTATGAGCAATTATTTTGCACACGAATCGGCCTATGTGGACGATGGGGCACAGATTGGCGCGGGCACACGCATCTGGCACTTCTGTCATGTGATGGCGAAAGCGATCATTGGCGAACGCTGCTCGTTCGGACAAAATGTGTTTGTCGCCAACAACGTCACCATCGGCAATGGCGTCAAAATCCAGAATAATGTGTCGCTATACGAGGGCGTGATACTGGAAGACTATGTATTTTGTGGGCCGAGCATGGTCTTCACCAATGTGCGTACACCGCGTTCAGCCTTCCCGCGCAATACCAGCGATGACTATGAGACGACGCGCGTATGCTATGGCGCAAGTATCGGCGCGAACGCCACGATTGTGTGTGGTGTGACGGTGGGCAAATGGGCATTTATCGCCGCTGGCGCAGTCGTGACGAAGGATGTGCCGGACTATGCGTTGATGGCAGGTGTTCCGGCGCGGCGGATTGGTTGGGCGTGTGCCTGTGGCGAAACCCTACAATTTGACAATGATCAGGCGGTGTGCAAAGCCTGTGAACGGCACTATGAGCAGCGTGATGCGGATACCATTCGGCAGATTGGACAGGACAATGACTGACAACACTATCCCGATTCTCGACCTATCCAGCGAAATCGACCTGTTATGGGACGAATTAAACGCGGCGATTCAGGATGTGCTGCGGTCTGGTCAGTTCATTATGGGCGAGGCTGTCAAACAATTTGAGCTTGAATTGACGGAGTATATCGGCGTAAAACACGCTATCGCCATGAATTCCGGCACCGACGCGCTGCTAATTGGTCTGAAAGCGCTGGGCATCGAACCGGGTGATGAGGTGATTACGACGCCGTTCACATTCTTCGCCACCGCCGAACCCATCAGTTTGCTGGGTGCGACGCCTGTTTTTGTCGATATTGACCCGCAGACGTTTAACATTGACCCCGATGCGATTGAAGCCCACATCACGCCGCGCACGAAAGCGATCATTCCCGTGCATCTCTTCGGACAGTCTGCCGATATGCGCGCGATTATGGCGCTGGCGCAAAAACACAATCTGCTGGTGCTGGAAGATGTCGCGCAGGCCTTTGGCGGGACATATCGCGGGCAGACGCTCGGAACGATTGGTCATGCGGGCGCATTCTCCTTCTTTCCATCCAAAAACCTGGGCGCGTATGGCGACGGCGGACTTTTCACCACAGATGATGATGCTATTGCAGACATGGCGCGAATGCTGCGGGCGCATGGCTCAAAGAAAAAGTACCACAACGAGATACTCGGCTATAATTCGCGTCTGGATACGCTGCAAGCGGCCATTCTGCGCGTGAAACTGCCGCACGTTGCCGACTGGAATATGGCACGACGGACGGCGGCAGACCGTTACAACGCTCTGCTACAAGATGTACCCGGCATCACCCTGCCGACAGAAGCGCCGGATGTGTGTCATGTGTATCATCAATATACGATTCGTGTGCAGGATGGTCGGCGCGATGAGATCAAAGCGAAATTGGCGGCAGATGGCGTTCAGACGATGGTTTACTATCCCATCCCAATGCACCAACTGCCCGTTTATGCCGATATGCAGCTCTCACTGCCGCGCGCGGAGCAGGCCGCTGGCGAAGTCCTCAGCTTACCGATGTGGCCTCATCTCACCGAAGCCCGGCAGGAACGGGTCGTTACTACGCTCAAACGGGCGTTACAGCAGTAGCAGCGTGCGCGAACACGATGTCGGACTTTGACGCCTTCCTTGCAATCGAAAGCGCGGCGCGCCTGTGGGACGCTGAGGTTCGAGGCATTCACTTGTGGCCGGGTGTGCGCTTCAATGTCTTGCAGACGATGCTGGCATCAACACGCGATTATACACCCCACAGCAAAGGCACATCGCGCTGGCTGAAACTCAAACCCCGGTTGTGGACAAAATACTTGAAAACACTGCGATGGCTGTTTTTCCAGCGGCAGCATCACTCAACCCTATTTTTCAAGCGTTACCGGGACAATGGAGTCCACCGCTATTTTTACGAGCACATCCCAAATGCGCTCATTATAGAGGAAAGCGGGTTTGGCAGAGTTTCAGATGCGTTTAGCGCGCCGAACCAATACACCGCGATTTTGCAGGATGCGTTCTTTTTCCTGCGATTAGCAGCAGCACGCCATATCAACCTCTCGCCACAGGCAGAGAAGATCATTGCTGAGTTTTCACAGCATCTCCATCAGCACTATCCTCTGGTCAATCCCGTTGCAATAATACAGTCTCTTAGACATCATGTGATGTATAGCCTGGCGCTGCGTGAAATCCTTGCCAGCTATGTTTTACCGCGTATTGATGAACCTGTCGCATTTGTGCAGACGGCCTGTTATCTTGGCTCGAATGCGGCTGTCACAAGAATATTGCATGAACACGATTTCAAAGTCATTGAAGCACAGCACGGCATGGTGCATCGGGAACATCCGGCCTATAACTATCCTGATGACGTACTCTATGATGAGGCGCATCCAGCGCGGACGTATTTGCCGGATGTCTTCTTGAGTTTTGGCAGTTATTGGGAGCAGCAGATACGCATTCCGTGCCAGCAGGTCAGCATTGGTTATCCCGCCCTAATGGAAAATGTCGGACACTTAGCTGAAAGTGTCACTAGCGCCCCTAAACAGATTCTCATCGTCTCGCAAGGCACAGTGACCCATAAAATGGTGGAGATCACACATGCTTTATCGCGCACGCTGCCGGATTATAGCCTGATATTCAAGCTGCATCCGGGCGAAATCGGCTTTGTCGAACGCTATGAAAGTCTGTCTGATTTACCGAACGTCACCATCAAAAAATTGGATAATATCCATGCGCTCATCGCTGCCAGCGCCATTGTAATCGGGGCGACATCCACAACATTGTTTGAGACGGTGCTGTTCCCTGATAAGCGCATTTTCGTGCTCGAAAACGACGCCGTGCCGGATGGTATCGGAACGGCATTTTCATCAACAGATGAACTGGTTACACTGATACAGGATGACTCTAGCGGTTATTCAGCATACAATGCGCGGGACTTGTGGGCAGATAACTGGCAAACACGCATCGCAGATTTCTTAAAAGACGCCGGGTTGGCAGCACATTAAGGACATGACATGAGCAAGACGGTGCAAATAGGCGGACGCCTCATCGGTGATGGACAGCCCTGCTTCATCATTGCCGAAGCGGGTGTCAATCATAATGGCGATATTGACATGGCGCGACAGCTTATCCACGAAGCCAAACGCATCGGCGCGGATTGTGTCAAATTCCAGACCTTCAAAGCGGAACGTGTCGTCACCCGCAGCGCGCCAAAAGCCCAATATCAATTACAGACCACCGACCCGCAGCAGTCACAGGTCGAGATGCTGCGCGAACTCGAACTAGATTTTGCTGCCTATCGTGATTTATTGAAACTCGCACATGACCTCGATATTGTGTTGATTTCCACACCTTATAATGTTGAAGATGTCGATTTTCTGGATGAATTGGGTTTTCCGGCCTTTAAGCTAGCGTCTATCCATCTGGTCGAACCGTATTTGCTGCAATACGTGGCCCGTAAAGACAAACCACTGCTTATCTCAACGGGTATGGGGACATTGAGCGAAGTCGATGCTGCGGTTCGCTCAATTCGCGAGACTGGCAACCAACAGTTCGTGGTATTGCAATGCACGACCAATTATCCGTCGCGACCCGAAGATGCTAATTTGCGCGCTATGCCTGCGATGCGTGATGCGCTGGATGTGCTTGTGGGTTATTCCGACCATACACAGACCGACAGCGCCTGCATTGCGTCGATTGCGCTCGGCGCATGTGTCATCGAAAAGCATTTCACGCTGGATACGTCACTCCCCGGCCCAGACCACTCCTCGTCTGCCGACCCGGCAATGTTCGCCCGGTTGATTCGCAACATCCGCGAGACAGAGCAAACGCTCGGCACTGGGATTAAAATTCCGTGTGCCATTGAACAGGAGAATGCTGTCGGGATGCGGCGCAGCATCGTCGCCAAGCGCGATATTGCCACTGGTGAGACCATCACCGCCGACATGCTCACGTTCAAGCGTCCTGCAACTGGATTATCACCAATGCTGTTTGATGAAGTCGTCGGACGAGTTGCTATAAGCGATATTCCGACAGATACGTTGTTGGATTGGGCGCACATTGGGCAAAAGGCGGACGCATGACCAACTTGCAAGACATCACCATCTTTCGCTTGCTGCCCGAACACGCTTCAGAACTTGCGGCGGCATTGCGGGCTGACGCGGACGATTATCAGCAGTATTTCATCCCGTTTTCGTTCGAGGCCGATTCACTTCACGAACGACTTGAGGCCGCCCGCGCAGACCGTTATTGGGGACTGCGCTGTGGTGACACATTAGCAGGCTTCTTCATGCTGCGCGGCTTTGATGAGGGCTACAAGCGACCTGCCTATGGCGTCTATATCACACGCCCTTTTGCGCGAAAAGGGTTGGCCTCGCTGACACTGCGGTATTGCATTAGCTGGTGTCGGTTGAATGCTGTAGAAGCGCTGATGCTTAAAGTTCATCCCGATAACACCCCGGCCCGGACGATGTACGAGCGCGAAGGCTTTCGCTTTCTTGAAGTTGACTCGCGCAACGGGCATCATGTGATGGAGCTGCGCTGGTGACCGCACAGCGTGACATATATTTTTCTTCAGGCGCTTTTGGTGTCCGCACGTCGCAAGAACTGGTCGAACGGGCGTTGGCGGCGGGTATTTCACACATCGAACTCAGTGCGGGTATGGACTATAGTCCGAACTTGCTCGACCCGCTTCGTAGTTCATCGTCCCACCTGACTTATCTCATTCACAATTATTTCCCACCACCTGAAGACCCGTTCGTCCTCAATCTGGCGGCGGTTGATGAGGACACGCTTGCACGCAGTCTGGCGATGTGCCGTAATGCCATCGACCTGTGTACTGAATTCGGCGCGCCATTTTACAGCGTCCACAGCGGCTTTGCGCTCCAACTTTCACCTGACGATTTAGGTCAACCGGATAAACAGGCACATATCGCAGCGGAAAAACGTGTGGACTATGAAACGGCCTACCACATTTTTGTCGATAGCGTAAAAACACTTGCGGGGTATGCACGCTCAAAGGGTGTGCGCTTACTGCTTGAAAATAACGTCGTCGCGCCGACTAAAGAAGCGGCTTATCGCGAACGTGTGTTGTTGATGGCGTCGGCTGATGAATATGAACGTCTATTGACAAACATCGCAGATGATACGGTCGGTGTGCTGATTGACCTTGGTCATCTGGCAGTGACCGCCAATACTTATGGGTTTGACCGGATCGACTTTGTGCGACGCCTAGCACCCTACGTCGGATGCTTGCATCTGAGCGATAATGATGGACAGCGCGACCAGAACTTGCCGTTATCGGCTGATACGTGGTTTCTGCCACTGCTAAAGGACTTCCGGCACCTGCCTGTCGTCATCGAAGCCTATAATCTTACGCCAGACCTCATGCTTCAGCAGCAGCAGATCGTGCTAGAATCAGGATACGGTTAATTCTCGCCCAATGGGTATGCAGAAAGCGAAAGTATAGAACCATGATGAATCTACAGGACATCACCCTATCTGAACAGGCAACCATGCGCGACGCATTGGAGGCCATTGATCGGGGCGCGATGGGTATTACACTGGTTGTAGACACGCACAATGTATTAACTGGCATCTTGACCGATGGCGATGTGCGCCGACGCCTGTTGAAAGGCGCGCAAATGACCGATAACGTTGTCCAGCACATGAACCGACAGTTCACAGCGGGCAGTACACGCCTGTCCCGGCAGGAAAATACAGCACTGCTCAGTGAAGTCATTCGCCATCTGCCAATTGTTGACGAAGCTGGTCATCCTGTAGATATGCTGTCATGGGCGGAATTCTGGCGCATCCCGGTGATGGAGCCGTCATTGGGTGGTAATGAGCTTAAATATATCAGTGATTGTATTACGTCCAACTGGATTTCATCGCGCGGGGAGTATGTCACCCGTTTTGAACAGCAGTTCGCCGAATATATCGGGGTGAAATATGCCCTCAGTGCTTCCAGCGGCACGACGGCGCTGCATCTGGCATTATTGGGACTGGATATAGGACCCGGTGACGAGGTGATTGTGCCAGACCTCACCTTCGGCGCATCGGCAAATGTGGTCTATCACTGTGGGGCGACACCCGTATTTGTTGATGTAGACCGCGAAACGTGGACAATCGACGTGGCTGATGTCGCTGCGAACATCACGCCGCGCACCAAAGCCATTATGCCCGTTCACATTTATGGGCATCCCGCCGATATGCAGCCCGTGCTTGACGTGGCAAACCGACATGGCCTGTATGTGGTTGAGGATTGTGCCGAAGCGATGGGCGCGGAATATCGTGGTCAGCGTGTTGGGGGTATAGGCGATGTCGGCATGTTTAGCTTCTTCGCCAATAAAATCATCACGACGGGCGAAGGCGGCATGGTCACCACCAACAATCCCGATATTTACGAGAAAATGAGCGTCCTGCGTTCACATGGGATGCAAGATGGCAAACGCTACTGGCATCTATATCCCGGTTACAATTATCGCATGACCAATTTACAGGCGGCGATTGGGCTGGCACAGTTGGAACGTGTGGATGATTTCCTTTCATATCGCAAGAAGGTGGTGGCACGCTACAATGAGCAACTAGACGGCCTGCCGGGAATCACGCGTCCGCCGGAAGCAGCATGGGCAAAAAGTGTCTACTGGTTGTATAGCATTCTGGTGGATGAAGACGCTGCTGGCATTAGCCGCGATGAGTTGATTGACCGTCTGGCAGAACGCAATATCGAAACACGGCAGTTTTTTTATCCGCTGCATGTGCAACCCGCCTATCGTGAGCAAGCAGGCGGCGGTGACTTCCCGACATCGACGTTGTTAGCCGAACGCGGCATGAACCTGCCGACCGCGAACAATATCAAGCTGGAAGATGTAGACAGAGTGTGTGCATCTATTCAACATGCCTTGAAAGAAGCGCAGTTGAGTCAAGCCTGACTATCGAGCCGCTGACGCATCAAATAATCGGCAAATTGCAACTGCACTGGATAGTCAATGTCAAACGAGCGTTCCAGCGGCATGATGTAGCCGTGCAGCGGACTGCCAAAGAGGGTTTTTTCTTGCGCCAATTTTCGGGTCGGTGCGAGGTAGATTGACCCATTGGGGCGATAGAACTTTTCCAGCAGTTGGCTGGTGACAATTTGATAGGCAACCGGGTCTTGTGGCGTAATCGACGTACCGTCATCACCTAATGACAGCGCGAATTGGGGCGGAAAGTCATATTCTGTGATGCCGATTACCCATATAGCGCCAGCGTGCCGTTGAAAAAGATGATAAGCGCCTTGAACGTCGTCCAGGCTGCGAAAGGGACAGGTAGGCAGCATCACCGCCAGACTATCAAATCGTGCCTGTATTTCCGGGCGTGTGGCGAATTCAGCGGCGACATCATCGGTACGAATTGCATCACCGCGCAAAGACTCCGGGCGCACATCAACGGTGACATCCCACGCGCGGGCGAGGGATAAGATGTCTTCGTCATCAGATGACACGACAATATCATCAAAAACGCCTGATTGAACTGCCGCATCAATCGTATAGGAGAGCAAGGGTTTGCCTGCGAGTGGCAGGAGATTTTTGCGGGGGATACGCCGAGAACCGCCGCGTGCTGGAATGAGTGCCACCGTTTTGGTCACGGATTTTCCCTTCTGTTTGCATCTGAACACGCCTATTATGACTGAATGTCGCTATCCCTAACAGGGCTTGATTGGACTGAGCAGCCACAATGACATCCCGCGTCCTGCAACTGTATCAACGCTATCGCCGCAGCATCACCCTCAGGGCAGGGTCGTCGTATGTTTTTGGCAACCTGTTCTTGAAGGCTATCACATTCATCGCTTTCCCAATTTTTGCCAATTTACTCACGCCGGACGAGTTTGGAACAGTCGCTGTCTTTTCGGGTTGGCTGTCGATTTTTGGTGTGGTGATTACGCTAAACGTCGCATCTGGCATCACCAACGCGAAGTTTGATTACAATTCACAGGAATTCAAGCGTTATAGTTCCGCGATTCTCGGCTTAGGGTTAGCCAGTTCCATTGTCGCTTTCATTGTGATTGCGTTGATGTCCGATGAATGGATAGACGATCTGTTCGGTCTCCCGCGCCAACTGGTACTGATTGCCGTCACCACAGCCGCGTTATATTTTCCTGTGCAGGTGGCATTCAATACGTGGCGCGCCAACTACAGCCACAAACACTATAACGTCGTCAATTTACTGGTGACGCTGTATTCAATTGTTTTATCGCTGCTATTCATTCTCATCGTTGGCGCGTTCATCCCCGGTTTTGACCGTGCTGGAGGGCGCATACTCGGTATCGCCATCGTATATGGCGCAGCGGGCGTCCTTATCCTGTGGCGCAAGCTGTCAGCCGGGCGCGTGCTCTATAACCGCGACTATTGGCGATACGCGCTCACCATTGCCTTGCCACTCATCCCGCATGTGTTATCGGGCATTTTAATGTCGCGTTTCGACCAGTTACTGATTAATCAGTATGTCGGACGAACTGAAACGGGCATTTATAGTGTGGCCTATCGTTTCGGCGAAATGACTAATCTGTTGTGGATTTCGACCAATAGTGTTTGGCTGGTCTGGTTCTTCGAGCAGATGAAACGCGGGAATACCGCGCTCATTCGCCGCCGTGCCCATCAATATTTGCTGGCATTTAGCGCAATGACTGTTGGCCTTATTCTCGCAGGCCCCTTACTCATCCGCTTTTTAACCCCCCCGACCTACTGGCCCGCGAGTGGAGTCGTGCCTGTGGTCATGCTAAGTGGCTTCTTTTCCCTGTTATATGCGTTTTATGCCAGTGTTGAATTCTACGAGAAGAAAACAGGATATATCGCAATAGCCACGCTACTCGCATCCGTAGTGAACGTCGTGCTAAATATATGGTTAATTCCACGAATGGGCTATCAAATCGCAGCATGGACGACGGTGGTATCTTATGCCGTATTATTTTTCGTCCATTCGGGAATTGTGATATATCGCTTAAATGTGCGCGGGTTGTATAACTTCTGGTTGATAGTTGGCACTGGCTTTGTCATGCTTCTATTGACTATCGTGGTACGTACAATAGCATAATCTGTCATTTCGGCTTTGCAACCAGTCGAATCACCTGCCCATCATCATTCTGCTCATAATATTCCCTATAAATTATTCGATCCAAGCTGCGTGGAAGTGTGGACACGAGGCGCGGCATAATCCGCAAGCGTAAATGGTTAAGAATGCTCTGTAGTTGATTGGTCTTATTTATAGGGGTTTGGCTCCGCTGGACATTGACAATGGTGTAACTGCTTCGTTCAAACACATCCGCCAAGGTATCTGGCATAAAAAACAGCAGATGGGGCGCATCGTTGGGCATGGCATCGAGGTTTGTGGTATTCGGCACTTCGCAAAAAACCAGACCATCTTTATCAAGTAAGTTTCGTATCGGATCAAGGAAAGCAATTGGATCGGATAAGTGCTCCAATAAGTGTGAAAAGCTGATGACATCGTATCGCGTTTGCGATGGAATATCGCTCACGTTGTTATAGATTGTGTAGGATTGCTGTTTCAAACGCGCAATACTATCAGCATCTACCTCTACTGCGTCCAGCATCGTAAAGCGATGCCGCCTTGCTTCATCCAGCAAAAATCCATAGCCTGAACCGATGTCTAGCCAGCGAGTTTTAGGTTTCATGTCAATTGATTGAAAAATAAAGTCAAGCTGCGCCCGGGCGCGACTGATTGACAATTGACGAAGGGTGGGGGTAAGGCGATGAACTGCGTCCGCTGCGCGATAGGTTGCGCGGTAGTAAGTCTCTAAATCGTCAGACGATGGCACAGGCCATGCAAATTGCATTTGACACTGCTCACAGATCCAAATAGATAAGCCACCAAACACCGTCTGGCTGCCTGCGAGTTGGGCACGATACAGGCGCACAGAATGAGTCTGATGACTTTTACAAACCGGACAGAGCGGTTTGTCCGTCATAAAGGATAAACCCGGACTGTTCTTACAATCATCCGCTCAAATCCGATTCAAGCGGGGGTCGAGGGCGTCGCGCATCCCATCGCCGAGCAGGTTAAAACCCAGCACCGAAATCATAATCGCCAGACCGGGGAAAAAGACCAGATGCGGTTGCGTGAAGACACGGTTCCGCGCCTCGCTCAACATCTGTCCCCATTCCGGTTCGGGTGGTTGTGCGCCCAGACCCAAAAACGACAGCGCCGCCGCATCCAGAATCGCCGTGCCGATGCCCAATGTCCCCTGCACAATAATCGGTGTGAGCGAATTGGGTAAAATCTGACGGAAGATAATCCGCAGCGGACTCGCGCCCAGGGCCTGTGCCGCAGTCACAAATTCCATCTCTTTAACTGCCAACACACTCGCCCGTGACAACCGCGCATAAGCAGGAATAGAGACAATGGCGATACCAAATAACGCATTTTCGAGACCCGGCCCGCGTATCGTCACAATCGCAATCGCCAGAATCAGGGATGGGAACGCCAGCATCACGTCCATCACACGCATAATAATATCTTCGGGATAATTGATGAGGAGTGCGGCGACAGCCGCCAGAATCCAGCCCACGATAAACATCAGGACCAGCACAGTCAAGATGGCATCGATATAGGCCAGATTAACCGCAAGCTGTGCGTCCGTAAACGACACGACCAGTTGGACGACACCTGCAATCAACCCACCACCCAGAATCCCGATGATGCTCCACTTCGCCAGATTGCCGCGATCCCAGACGCCAATCGGTGGCACGATGATACACCACAACACGCGCCAGAGACCTTTAATCGGTAGGTTAGAGTCACGGATTCGAACATGCTCATTGGTATTCTGCACCGAGCCGCCATACCCCGCAATAAGCCCCAACGTTGTGCCACAACTCAACGCAATCAGCACCGCAAACACACCCACCAGGAGCGAAGTCTTAGCGCCATGCAAAATACGACTGAGCATATCGCGCGTATTTAAGTCCAAACCCATAATGTGGGTCAGTCCCTGACAATCGACTGCAAAAAAGGGTAAATCGTTATTAATACACGGCGGCTTACCCGACAAGCGACCACTTTCACCGGGATAGCCAATCATCTGTTGCAACGGCTCAAAGGGTGAGATATAGGGCGCAAGGAAGGCCAGTGCCACCAGAATGCCAATAATGACCATGCCCGCGATGGCACTGCGATTTCGCAGGAGATTTTTGAGTGTCTCTAACCACAACCGTTCCTGTTGTGGATGTTCCGCGAGTGTGTGCTTTGGTTTGATGACCGATGAGTCCATTTTCCCCCCTAGCTCAATCGGATACGTGGGTCGAGGAAACCGTACAACAGGTCTACCAACAGGTTAATGACCACAAATCCTACCGCTGTGAACAGGGTCACGCCCTGCACCAGTGTATAATCACGCGATGTAATGCTATCGAACAACGTCTTGCCGATACCTGTGAGGCCAAAAATCGTCTCGGTCAAAACCGCGCCGCTCACCAGAAAACCAAAATTCAACCCGATAATCGTCACGACAGGCAGGAGCGAATTCCGCACGGCATGGCGAATCACCACCGTCACCTCGCGCAAACCCTTCGCACGCGCTGTCCGCACATAATCCTCGCCCAACGTCTCCAACAGGCTGGAACGGGTCATCCGGGCGATAATCGAGAGCGGGATTGTCCCGACGGCGACGGCGGGCAAAATCATGTGCCGCGTGGCATCTATGAACAGGTCAAGGTTCAGTGTCAACAGAGCGTTGAGAAAATTGAAGCGACCTAAAAAGACTAAAAAGGGCGCGGCGTCACCCGGATTTTCGACGATGCCCCAGGCAATATAAAAAAGTTGATGTTGCGCGCCCGGTGACAATCGCCCCGATGGCGGCAATGCAAAAACGGTATCGCGCAAGATCACCGCAAAAATATAGGCCAGCATCAACCCTAACCAGAATACTGGCATCGACACCCCGATGTTCGCGCCGACCATTGTCGCCACGTCTACCCGTGAATTGTGCCGATAGGCCGAGATAACGCCTAAGGGGATGCCGATTATGACAGCCAAGACCGTCGCCACGAACGCCAATTCGATAGTTACCGGCAAACGCTCTGCCAACAGGTCTGCCACCGGGCGGCCAAAACGGAACGAATCGCCCAGATTCCCGCGCAACACATTGCCCACATAAATCAAAAATTGTTCGGCAATCGGTTTATCAAGACCGTTTCGTTCAAAAAAGGCATCACAAATCTCGTCGGTGGCGCGTTCGCCCAATACCGCCCGACACGGATCGCCCGGAATGGCACGAGACAACAAAAATGTCGCTAACAAAATGCCGAATAGGACGGGCAGGGTCAATGCGATACGACGAAACAGAAATGTAGACATACACAACCACTTTCATAAAAAATCACATTGTCTACCTGGAGACATAACAAGGCGGGGCAAACCCCGCCATTTCATATTTGATAACAGATGCTGTGCCACCCGCGAGGACGACACAGCATAGAAACATCATAATCCTTAGACTACTCTGCGTTCAGGAAAGCGCCGAAGAACGCGTTGAAGTAGGTGAAGTTACCATCGCGCCCAACATGGAGCGGATTTGCCGCATCCCACTGGACTGCATATGACATCACCACATCATTGGCATCAAATTGTGAACCATCATGGAAGGTCACACCCTGGCGCAGCGTGAATGTCCAGACGGTCAGGTCTTCGCTAGCTGTCCATTCGCTCGCCAGCGACGGCACAACGGCAGTACCACCCACTTCATAGGCCAACAGTGATTCGTTGATCTGTTCGCAGGCACGCAGGGATTCGCCGTCGGTCTCATCGGCGCAGTAGAGGCCAATCGGCTCGGCGTTCTGCATCCAGACGAATATGTCATCATCGGGGTCGTCCATCACGGAGAAGTTTTCGTTCCCCAGCGGGCTGGCATGACCACCGCTGATAGCGGCACGATAGGCCACACCCGAACCACCATGAGCAATCGGCACCATCGGCACGAGATCACGGATATAGGTGTTGGCTTCAACATAGATGGGATAGCGTTCATCCGGGTCAGCAAGCTGTGCGCCACGACTCAGCGCATCCACGATGTCTGGATGATGTTCGCCAAACTGATCGCTCGAACCTGCGCCAAAGTGGAAGTCGAGGAAGTTCGTGGCATCGGGGTAGTCCGCACCCCAACCGAGCAAGTGCAGCGACAATTCACCAGCATCGGCTGCGTCGAGGAATGCGCCGGATTCCATCACGACGATTTCGACATTAATGCCAACTTCTGCCAACTGTGCCTGCAAGTCCTGCGCCACGATACCGGGCTGTGGCAGGTAGCTGCGAACCACATCGCGATAGCTGATGGTCGTTTCAATCGGCAGGGTAACGCCTGATTCTTCCAGCAATGCACGCGCACGATCGGGATCATAGGGGAAGGGTTCAACTTCTGGCGTGAAGCCGAAGATGCTGGGTGGCATGAATTGGGTAGCTGCAATCGACCCTGGCGGATAGTAGTTGTCGACAATCCGCTGGCGGTCAATGGCATAGGCCACCGCTTGACGCACAAGTACGTTGTCGAATGGTTCAACGGTGTTGTTGATACCGAGATAGAAGACGTTCGTACCGGGACGTTCATACAGTTGCAGGTTCGGATCGTTACGAATCACATCAAAGTCGTTCGGGCCGGGATTGTCGATACCGTCAACGGTACCCGCCTGAAGTTCAACCAGACGCGCTGCCGCTTCAGAATTCCAGCGGAAAATCAACGTGCCTTCAATCGCGGGCGTGCCCCAATAATTTTCGTTGCGAGTCAGCACCAACTCATTGCCCAAATCCCAATTGGACAGTTGATAGGGACCTGTCCCTACTGGATTTTGGAAGAGTTCGGCACCACCACCACCCGTCGCTTCCAGATATTCGGAAGGATGGATGTTCAAGGCCGAGAATGCGACCTTTGACGGGAAAGCGGGATCGGGGAAGCAGAGGGTGAACTGAACGGTATATTCGTCCAGGGCGTCAATCGACGCAATCTCGCCGCCATAATCGCAGCTTTCGGCGGAATAGGACATCATATCCTGCCCTGCCGCCGGGAGGACGCTAAACAACAGCGCCACCAATAAAAGTAAAGGCATTGCACGTAAAGCAGATCTCATAGAAACGCTCCTTTAAGTAGAGAACTAAACCCATTAACCACGACAGATGGGATGTCAAAATGTGCGGCAGTGGGTGAACTACACCCGTAATTTTAACACGCACCTACAGCTTTACAACTTTTGCAATCGTTCTTATACACTTCATACAGAAACTCTAAGGTTGGCTTATGGGCGTCAACAAAATAAACAGGGCAGCACTAACCGTCAACCCCTCCCCTATATCCCCTCCCCGAATTCAAACAGGGGACTTATTTTGCGGTTAGTGGATTGTAGTGACCCACAAAGACCTCCTCTGTATACAGGGGAGGCGGCACGCGCAGCCTGACAGAGGGGGTTGAACAGGCATCTACAATTCCCGTATTTAATTCTTAATCTGCATTAGCCAATCCCCATTCTCACGGGTCTATCCAGGGTAATAAACCGCGCAAATCAGGCAGCAGAATATCAGGTCGGGCGGCGCGCAGGGCGGCGGGGTCACCAAACCCGGTCAGTACGGCGACGGCTTTTGCGCCCAACGCCCGCGCGCTTTGCACATCCGCCAGCGTATCACCAACGACAACCACCTGCTGCGGTTCAATCCGTCGTCCCGTATACAGGACGGCCCGGGCCAGCGCCTTTTTAGGTAAGTCATCACGATTGAGGGCTTCATCGCCATAGGCGCCTATCGCAAACCAATCCGGGTCAAAGCCCGCAGCCTGCAATTTAATCGGCGCCGTCGTGTGCAGATTACCCGTCACAATCCCCATGAGCACATCCTCGCGTAACTGCAACGCCGTGACCGCCTCCATCGCGCCGGGATAGGGTCGCACATCATAATCACCAATCATCGCGGCAATATGTTTGCCCATCACCTGTGCGAATCGGGGTAAATGCAGGGCAATATCATCAGGGCTATAATCGCTATTTGCCAGCAGTTCCACCAGGGAGGACCAGTCCGTCTTGCCGCCAAACCGATGCGACTCAATTGTCCCGGCTGTGCCAAATACCTCAAGCATCGCCGCGCGTTTGGCATCACGCCCGACACCACCCGCGTGCAGCAGCGTGCCATCAATGTCAAACAAGACCAGTCTTAAAGATAATTCACCATCTGCCGTCATAAAAATTTCCCGGGTTAGACAAACTGCCGCATCATGATACCACGCTCCGAATCAAAACGCCCTGCCGTTATAGACAGGGCGCCGTTGTCATGTGCCTATCCGACCTATTCAGACGGTTCGGGTTGTTGGCGGGTTTCAGGAACAGGGACTTCGAGCTTAATCAACTGCTGAATCAGGTCGCGCAGCGGGGCTTCTGGCAGCGCGCCGGGTTGATTGAACACAATGGTGCGATTTTTGATCGCCATCAGATTGGGAATGCTGCGAATCTGGAAGGTTTGCGATAGACCGGGATTGGAATCGACATCCACTTTGGCAATGCGGATTTGCCCGGCAAATTCTTTCGCCAGCTTATCCAGAATCGGTGCGACCATACGGCACGGCCCACACCACTCCGCCCAATAATCGACCAAAACAGGCAGGTCAGATTGCAGTACGAGTTCTTCAAATGTCTCATCCGTCACATTGACGGGTTTATCGGTAGGGATATTGCTATTCGTCATGGATTTTTCCTCTATAGATTCGGATACAACCGATTCTGGTTGATTCGCTGCGTAGGCATTTTCGAGCAGTTCAATCGTCAGCGCCACGTCCGACCCCCAGGGCCGACTGCGCCGCGCGAGAGTCTCGCCACAATACCATACCAGCAGCACGGGTTTATCGCTCATTTCAAAGCGTTCGGCAGCGATTGGATTCTTTGTTGGGTCAATTTGGGCGAAAACAATCCGGTCTTTTTCCTGTGCCGCTTTTTTGAATGCGATAGAAAAATCACTTCGCAAACCGCTGCCATCGCTCAAAAGCAGCATAACAGGTTTTACATCATGCAAGACCGTATCCAGATTATCGTCTTGAAGGATTATGATACCGCTCATATCGTCTCGCCTCTTCCCCATAAAGTATCAGATGATGAATTGCGTAACTTTCTTACGCGGCTTTTTAAGACAGTGTATATCACCCCTGTTGGACACGCATTAGATAGGGTGTATCCGGTAAAGTATACGCCTTTTCTGCTGAACCGCGTATCGTCATTATGGTTGGAATCAAGGCTGCGGGCGCGTCTGTGGTTGGAAACCAGGCGCGCCCGGTTTTCACGACAATAAAAATCCCATGTTCATCGCCCATCGCGCGGAAGATTTCACCATCGCCTGCATCCCAAATCCCGATACCGAACTCCTCTTGCAGGGCGTCACATGCTGTGCTGACATCGGGCACTGCCAGACCAATTTCACTGACTTCCAGCACACTATCGGCGCTAAAGGGGCGGTCGCTATCGTTGGGCAGATTATGCCGCGCAATCAATTCGCCGATATTCCCCGCCGGGTCGGTAAAATAGACGGCGTGGGCGTTCCAGGCTGTCCAGTGAATGTCGTCATCGCCACTGTCACTGACAAGCGTTAATGGGGTGCGCGCTGCCAGCCATGCTTTGGCCTCTGCAAATTGATTTTGTGGGATATTAAACGCGAAGTGATAGATAAAGCTGTCGCTATCGTCTTGCTCAAAAACGAGTTGTGTCTCGCCTGCACCGAGAGTCAGCGTGGTCTCGTCAGCCGCGAGGATGGGCCATTCCAGTTGTTCGCCATAAAATGTACGTAAAGCCGATAGCGCATGGGTTTTTAAGCACAATTCAAGCAGTTTCACGTCGCCCCCATTTCAATAGAGTCACTGCCATTATGCCACAAAATCAAAGTGTCCGACGACTGCCGGACACGAACTGTTCACAATCGCGATGGTGTTGATATTTAGTCGAAGAGGACTTGCACGACCAGTTTACCCATCATCATCTTCGTACCGGCGGGCAGTGTATAGGCCTCATGGGGTATCAAACGTTTCTCGTTGAGATACGTGCCGTTGGAACTGCCTAAATCGGTGACGAACAATTGATTGTCCAGCACTTCTAAGCGCACATGCTCACGCGAGACGCCGCGTTCCAGCGCACCATACGGCGTGAGGTCGATGTACATACCGGTAGTGCGGGTCGGGTCAATCCGTCCCAGTATGATGGTCATCCCCTCTTTGACATTGATGCGTTCTTCCATACCCCGTATCATGAAGCGCAGTTCCCGCGAGGTGAGTGTGGCGTTGTTCTTGCGTGAGACCTCTTCCATGAGTTTGCGATGCAGCTGTGAATTATGCGAAATGGTCAGGGTCGGGTTGTCCGTATCAACGGGCATATCAAATGGGTCTGACAGAGGCGCTGTCACACCGAGTTTTTCCTCGTCGTAATCATACTCATTATGTGGATGATCCATATTCATCGCAATTCCTATTGGGCTAAATCGTACCAAACCTGGGCATTTGAATATCAGTATAGATGATGATGACAGCCAATAAACACCCTGTAACAAAATGAAATATTACAGAATAGAATGTTAACTTATCTTATTCTATTTTCAGGGCAATGTCTACATGCCCTACCGGACAATTTGTACGGATTACCCGCACAATCTTGACGATTTAGACTCAACTGCCAGCCTTTTTGCCCGTTTGCAGATCGCGGGTGTGGGCGCTCAGAAAACTTTTGTTTGGCGGGACAGATTGTGCCATCTCATCTTATAAAAACAGCCATTGGAAAGCGCAAGCGCGGCGATATTCAAGGTTCGGCAGTGCGGGTGAAGGTCGATCACGTCCGGGCGACATATCTCAAAACATAGCGTGTACCCGGTTGGATACACGCTATGCAGGCGAAAGGAGGATGTTTAATTGGGGTTGGGCAACATACGGGCACGCTGACCATTATGCCCTGCTTATTTTAAGGTCACGTTGACTCCGTATTAAACTTCTGCGAAACATTACGCGATTGCAATTCGCTATTTGACGAAATGGTCGCAATGGATAGCCATCCACACGGTATAATAGAGTGTAAAATCGTGATTCATGCAATTGATGCGTTGTAAAAGGTGATCGTGAGCATGTCCTATACACCCATAACCCCGGAACATATCGCCCGATTCAAGTCGATTGTGGGCGAGGAAAATGTCAGCAGCGCACAGGCTGACCTCGATTTACACGCCAAAGATCAAGGCCACTTTGACGCCAAAACTGCCGAAGTCGTCATCTGGCCTACCGAAGCGCAGCAGGTGGCGGACATCCTCAAAATCGCCAATGAGCAGTGTATCGCCGTGACGCCGTGGGGTGTGGGCACATCGCTGGAAGGCCAGCCAATTCCCCTGTTTGGCGGCATTTCGCTGTCATTCGAGCGTATGGCGGAGATTGTTGAAGTCCACGCGGATGATTTTCAAGTCACAGTGCAGCCGGGAATCGGGCACAAGGATTTGAATGAAAAATTGGCGCGTTATGGCCTATTCTTCCCGCCCGACCCCGGCGCAAATGCCACAATTGGCGGAATGCTGGCGAACAATGCCGCCGGAATCCGCACGGTGAAATATGGCGCGAGTAAAGACAATGTGCTCAAGATGCAGGTGGCGCTGGCAGATGGCCGCCTGATTACGGTCGGTTCACGTTCGGTCAAACAGTCAGCGGGCTATGACTTACTGCATCTGTTCGTCGGCAGTGAAGGCACGCTCGGCGTCATCACCGAAGCCACGCTCAAACTTGTGCCTGTACCAGAGCACATGAGCGCCGTCCTCGCCCACTTCAACAGCGTGCAAGCTGCTGTTGAAACTGTCGTGGCGATACGTGGCAGCGGACTCGACCCGGCAGCCCTGGAATTTATCGACGCTGCCCACGCCAAAATGTTATCCGAGAGCGACGGCCTCGACCTCGAACCCCTGCCGACGCTGTTTATGGAATTTCATGCGGCGCATTCCGAAGTGCTGGAAATGGGCATCGGCTTTGTGCGCGAGATTTGCGACGAAATGGGCGCGGTCAAAGTGCGCGCGACGACGGATTTAGCCGAACGCAAACAACTGTGGCACGCGCGGCATCATTCCTATGAAATCATGGTGCGAAACAATCCCAACAAAAAATTCTTTATCAACGATGTCGCCGTCCCCATCAGCGCCTATCCCGAACTCATCGGCTTCATCGACAAGCGCCGTCAAGAAGAAGGGATGACGGCCTATATGGTCGGTCATGCCGGGGATGGCAATATTCACGTCGAGTTTTCATTTGCTGATGAAGCAGAATTTGAGAAATCAATGGCGCTCAACAGCGAAATCGTGAAAAAAGCCATTGGTCTGGGCGGCACTGCGACAGGTGAACATGGCGTGGGCATTGGCAAACGGCGTTATCTGCGGCTAGAACACGGCGCGGGATTGGATGTGATGAAAGCCATCAAACAAACGCTCGACCCCAACACCATCCTCAATCCCGGCAAAGTCCTTCCTGACGAATAAAAAAATAGACAGCCTGATGATATAGACTGCCTGTTCACGACATCACGTTATTGCCCGTTTCATTCCGCCTGACGGGCATTTTCGATCATCTGGACAGTTGCACGCAATTCCTGACGGCGGGCATTCACCAGCGCATTGACCATGCGCGTTTGTGTCGTTAGGGCATCAGTCAGCATGTCGATTTTGCGATGCAAGTCGGCGATTTCGAGTTCGCTTTTCAGATTGACCTGATAATCATTATGGGCGATAGCGCGGTCTTTTGCCGATTGACGATTCTGTGCCATCAAAATCACCGGCGCTTGCAATCCCGCCAGTGTACTCAACGCCAGATTCAGCAAAATAAAGGGGAAGGGGTCAATCGCGCGGGTGCCCAATGCGAAGTTGAGGGCAATCCATATCACCATCAATGTACAAAATGTGAGGATAAATCGCCAGCTACCCGCCACCTCCGCCAGTTTATCCGCCAACCGATTGCCGAGGGTGGATTGTTCATCCAATTCTTCGTACACATCGTCGGTAACTGTATGCGGGCGCAGTTCACGAATAAGCTGCTGCGCTTCGGGACTGGTCAGATTATCCAGCGATTCGATTTCGTCGATTAAGGCGTCGATGCGGGCATCCGCATCCCGGACTGGTACGGCAACCAGCCGTTCCAACAGCAAATCGTTGTACATAATGTGTCTCCTTCATCCGGTAATGACAGGCGCGCCAGCATCGGGGCACGGTGTCTCTGCGTATGGTGTTGGTATTGCGGACGAAGGCCGTCTACACG
Source organism: uncultured Anaerolineaceae bacterium (assembly GCA_964614375.1). Taxonomy (GTDB): domain Bacteria; phylum Chloroflexota; class Anaerolineae; order Aggregatilineales; family Phototrophicaceae; genus CAZTLI01. The sequence continues at coordinate 10,166 of CAZTLI010000007.1, read as the reverse complement.
GGTGTACCTGTGGCGTCACAGGTTCGGCAGCAGCATGAGGACTGCCGCTCCCCTGTATCCGGTGAAGGCGGGAGCGCTAGTTCACACTACTGCCACCCGCAGAGGGCGGCTCTCGTTTTATGGAACTATCGTTATTACTCATGACACTTTCTCTGTCTCAATAGACGGGCTATTCCTTCAACAGGAATATCCGTATCATACACCCGATTTATGGCTTGTAAATACCCCAAAAATCAAAAACAGGGCGTCGTATGTGCCCTGTTCCGTCGCATCCGATATGCCGCTTCAACGGCTATAAATCATAGTCGTCGAGATAGCCGTCTTCTTCTTCGTCGTCGTCAAAATAATCATCGTCGTCATCGCCATAGAGGTCGAAAACATCGTCGTCATCGTCTTCGATGTCATAACCATCATCATCAATGACCTCATCATCGTCATAGTCGGGAATGGGAATATCGTCAATTTCGATTTCCTCATCGCCTTCCAACTCGAAATCGTCGTCTATGTCGCCCCCATCGAGTTCGTCCTCTTCCTCAAAGTCAAAATCCTCGTCGATGGTATCGGGGTCGGCATCCACTTCAATCTCATCATCTTCCGGGTCGAAATCGTCATCGGAAAACCGCACCGAATGGAAACGGAAGTCTTCAAAAACCATTGCGCTGCTATTCCCTCAAGTACAATCAAAATAAAAATGTGTGATTTTATTGTACGACATTTTTATGCTGCGGATGTTATAAACCGCAAATTTGCCCAAAGCTATTCGCATTATACAACAATCTCACTGCGGCTCATCTCAATTCTTTAGCCGGCCCCTGTTATGCGCTGTCCTGTGCGGATGTAAAGCACACAAACGGCAATCCCCAGCCATCCCAATGGGTCAACATGCAAGTTTAGCATTCCAACGCTTGCCACTGACAAAAGATACCACACAATATATTGGCACAAACGTTATAATCTTTCACATCCCAAGCCGGGACGGTCAGACGGTTTACAATAGGCATGACTTATGAAACGCGGTCTTTATGAACAGGGCTTTGACGAGCTGGACAGAGCAATTCTGGAAGAACTGCAAGTCAATGGACGCATCAGCAATGCAGACCTCGCCCGAAAAGTACATCTGTCCCAGCCCGCCATTCACAATCGCCTGAAAAAATTGGAAAAGCGGGGCATCATTCAGGAAGTCGTTGCCGTCTTGAACCGCCAATCCATCGGCTATGACCTATTGGGATTCATCCACGTCAGTCTCGAAAATCATCTCCCCGATAAAGTCCATGCCTTCCAACAAGCGATTTGTGAAATGTCCGAAGTGTTGGAATGTCATCACCTGACTGGCGATTATGATGTGCTGCTGAAGGTGGTGGCGCTCGACCAGCAAGACTTTGAGCATCTGGTCTATCAAAAGATTATGACCCTGCCCGGTGTTCAACGGATACAGACGAATATGGTCGTTCGCGAAGTGAAAAATACCAGCACCTTATCGCTGAAGTAAATTTGTTACAGGACTTTTAAAATGAACGCACCCGCTGTTGGCGTTGTGGGAATCGGCACGTACTTCCCACCGACGATTGAAACCGCCGCTGATCTGGTGGCGGCAACGGGCATCCCCGAAGCCGTCCTCCGCGAGAAGATGGGCATTCGTCAGCGCCATGTTGCCGATGACGCCAATTCGGTCACGGCGATGGCGAGTCATGCGGCACAAAAAGCCATCCACCAGGCTGGAATCGACCCCGCACAAATCGGCGTTGTCCTCTCGCACGGTAGCGAATACAAAGACCATCTCGTCTGGAATGCCGCCAGCAAAATTCAGCATAACGTCGGCGCAGTCAACGCCTATGCCTTCGAGATGTATGCCCTGTGCGCGGGTGCGCCCATCGCGCTGAACATGATTAAGAGCATGATGATGGCGGATGACACTTTAGAATATGCCCTCCTCGCCGCTGGCAGCCGCGAAAATGACCTCATCAACTTACAGAATTCACGTTCGCGTTTCATGTTCAACTTTGGCGCGGGCGGTGGCGCGATGGTGCTCAAGCGGAATGCCGACCAGAACATCCTGCTCGGCGCGTCGGCAATTACCGACGGCAGCCTATCCGAAACAGTGATTCTGACACAGGACGCCATTGGCGATGGTGAACCTGTCGTGGGTGATTTATATGGACGATTGGATGTGACTGATTCCACCTATATGGCGGAACGGTTGGGCGCGACATCGCTCGATAACTTCGTGCGCGTTATTCGTGAATCGATAGAAAAGAGCGGCGCGGACCTGGCGGATGTGCGTTTTCTGGGTATCACCCACATGAAACGCTCTTTCTACAACGAAATCCTTTCGGCTGTCGGACTTACAGAGGCACAATCGGTCTATCTGGAAGATTACGGGCACGTTCAAAGTGTCGATCAAGCCCTTGCCATTGAATTGGGCGTGGCACAGGGCAAAATCCACGACGGCGATTTGATCGTGCTGGCGGGCGCAGGCACGGGTTATACATGGAGCGCCATCGCCCTACAATGGGGGCGTGTATGATTCTGGCATCGGATTGGGTTGCGTTTCACGCAGACCGCACACCCGAGAAATTGGCCTTCATCGACCAGCACACGAATCGGCATTTTAACTATGGCGATTTGCATGAGCGAGTCGCGTATCTGGCGGGCTACATGCGCCAAAGGTGGCAGATCGCTCCCGGTGATGTGATTGCTATTCTGGCGAAGAATAGTGTCGAATACTTCGAATTTCAATTTGCATGTGTGCGTTTGGGGGCGGTGATGCTGCCGCTTAACTGGCGATTGGCAGAACCAGAACTGCTGTTCATCCTCAACGATGCCGCGGCCAGAGCCATTGTCTATGACGCCGAATTTGCAGACCGCATCGACCCATTGTTAGAAAAATCGACGGCAAACCATGCGCTGCGAATTGATTTGGGACAGTCTCCTGTCGATAAACATCCAGCTTATGCCGACGCCCTGAGTCAGGCCATAGGCGGCGTGGTCATGTCACCACAGACGACACACGATACGCCCATGACAATTATGTACACAGCAGGCACGACGGGCCACCCAAAAGGCGTCATCATCACCCATGGCATGACGCTGTGGAACGCCATCAATATCAGCACGCCGACAGGTCTCAATCGCGAGAGTGTGCATTATGTCCTCTTGCCGACCTTCCACACGGGCGGGCTGAATCTCTACGCGAATCCGCTCGTCCATCACGGCGGAACAAATATCATCGCCCGCGAATTTGACCCCGGCCTGACATTGCGAACAATCGCCGACGATGATTTAGGTGTGACCCATTTTTTCGGGGTGCCTGCGATTTATCTGTTCTTGAGCCAGCACCCCGATTTCGCCAAAACCGATCTAAGCCGGATTCAATCGTGGGGGTGTGGCGGCGCGCCCATGCCCGTTTCTTTGCTCGAAACCTATGCCAGACGCGGCATTATCGTGCAATTGGGCTTTGGCATGACCGAAACCAGTCCCACTGTCTTTTTAATCGACAAACATCGCGCGTTGAAGAAACCGGCATCTGTTGGCAAACCCCTGCTGCATACGCGCGTGCGGGTGGTGGATGACAATCTCAAGGATGTTGCCGTTGCTGAGGTCGGAGAGGTGGTCATCAGCGGCCCCAACATCACACCCGGTTATCACAATCGACCCGATGCTAATGAAAGCAGTTTTAGTGTCGATGAATTTGGCAATCGCTGGCTGCATTCCGGCGATGCCGGCATGGTGGATGACGACGGCTGCATTTATATCGTAGACCGCTACAAAGATATGTACATCAGCGGTGGCGAGAATGTTTATCCGGCGGAAGTCGAGCAAGTCTTATATCAGATAGATGGCATCGCAGACGCGGCGGTTATCGGCGTCCCCGATGATAAATGGGGCGAAAGCGGCATGGCAATACTGGTCAAAGCGAACAATGCGGATTTGGACGACAAGGCCATTATCGACCACTGCACGCGCAATCTCGCCAAATTCAAAGTGCCCAAACATATCGCGTATGTGGCTGAACTCCCCCGTAACGCTGCGGGCAAGGTTTTGAAAAGGGTCTTACGCGAACAATTCGTATCCGAAACTGAGTAAAAGTAGCTTATTAGAGGGACACTGATGTCGATACCCACATTAGACGGCATTACAGCAAAAACGATTACGAGTTCACGATTGTCCACCCGGGTGCTGTTCAGCGGCGCGGACGATGGCATTCCGGTATTGTTCATTCACGGCAATGCGTCATCCGCCACGTTCTGGGAAGAGACGATGCTGGCCTTGCCCGCTGGCTATCGTGGCATTGCGCCCGACCAGCGCGGTTATGGTGAAGCCGATTCCAGCAAAAAAATCGACGCCACACGCGGCCTCAAAGACCTGTCCGACGATGCGGCGGCGCTGCTTGATACCCTCAATATCCCTTTCGCGCACGTCATCGGGCATTCGATGGGCGGGTCGGTCTTGTGGCAGATGATGATGGACTATGCCCCCCGTATCTACAGTGTGACCGTGGTCGATCCGGGATCGCCGTTTGGCTTTGGCGGCACAAAGGGTAACGAAGGGGAAAAATGTTTCCCGGACGCGGCAGGTTCGGGCGGCGGCATTGTGAATGTTGAATTTGCGAAGGCCATCGCCGACAATGATCGTGGGACTAACAGTCAAGTCTCGCCACGCAATGTGATGAACGCCTTCTACTGGAAACCCCCGTTTATCCCGGCACGCATTGAAGATTTGCTGTCGTCTGTCCTTTCGACACACATCGGTGAGCAAGACTATCCCGGTGATTTTGTGCCTTCGGAGAATTATCCCTTTGTCGCGCCCGGCAAATGGGGGGTCGGCAACGCCCTCTCGCCCAAATATGCCGATGATGTCAGCAGATTGTATGCAATAGAGAATAAGCCTAACGTGTTGTGGATACGTGGCAGCGATGACCAGATTGTCGGGGATAATTCGCTCTTCGATATGGGGACGTTGGGGGCAATGGGCGCGATTCCGAATTATCCCGGTGTGGATGTGTTCCCGTCACAACCGATGGTCGGGCAAACCCGCTTTGTACTGCAACAGTACGCCGCCAATGGCGGTTCGTTTAATGAGGTGGTCATCGCCGACACCGGGCACAGTCCCTATATCGAAAAACCGGCAGAATTTAACACCGCATTTCATGATTTCATAAAGGTGCGTTGATGGCATTTGGCGATATTCTTGGGCGGCGCGCACTGTACACGCCGGATGACTTAGCGATTGTCGATGCGGGTAAATCGCCCCATCGCACATTCACCTACAGCGAACTGAACAACCGCGCCACACGTCTGGCGAATTGGCTGCGGGACGGTGCTGGAATCCAGAAGGGAGACCGGGTGGCGATTCTGGCGCAAGATGGTGTGGAGTATCTGGACACCTTTTTCGCCTGTATCAAACTGGGCGCGATATTGACGTGCCTCAACTGGCGCTTGCACTGGCGCGAACTGGTCGCCCTTATCAACAATACGACGCCGAGTGTGTTAATTTATTCAGACGAATTCACCCACACGGTGCAGCATCTGCTTGATGAAACAGACTCGATTCACCATCTGCTGCATCTGGAAGGCAGTGGTCTGCCCAACAGCCGCTTTTTTGAGAAGACACTCAGCGACTCGATGCTGCGCCCGATAGAAACGCCCGGTATCCACGAAGAAGATATTGTCTGCCTGATATTTACAGGCGGGACGACGGGTTTGCCTAAAGCGGCGCAAATCAGCCATCGCATGATTGGCTGGAACACGCTCAACACCATCATTCATGACCTGCGGCACGGCGACATTACTGTCAATGTCTTTCCGCTGTTTCATACGGGTGGATTGCTGGTCTATACGACGCCAATGCTGGTCTTAGGGGGGACAGTCGTCCTCACGCGCAAATTCGACCCCAAACAGGTCTTAGAACTCATCGAATTTTATGCGGCAACGGTCTTCGCTGGCGTGCCGACGATGTATCAAATGTTGATGACCGCGCCGAACTGGGCAGAAGCCGACTTAAGCAGTTTGCGCTTTTGTACCAGCGGTGGCGCGCCGCTGCCCACCACGCTCATTCAGCAGTTCCGAGAACAAAAAGGCGTGATTTTCAAGCAAGGTTTCGGCATGACAGAATTTGGTCCCGGTGCGTTCGCCCTCGCCCCAGAAGATGCGGTGCGTAAAGCGGGCAGCATCGGCAGACCGAACTTTTTTGTAGAAGCCAGTGTCGTTGATGAGGACAATCGCCCTGTCGAACCGAATACGATGGGTGAACTGGTGCTGCGGGGGCCTTCACTGTGTTCGGGCTATTTCAACGACCCGGTGGCGACAGACCAGGCTGTTGATGACGCGGGCTGGTTTCATACGGGTGACATCGCCGTCTATGATGAAGAATTTTACTTCCGCATTGTAGACCGCAAAAAAGAGGTGTTCATCAGCGGTGGCGAGAATGTCTACCCGACAGAAATCGAAGCCGTTCTCTATCAACATCCCGCAATCGAGATGTGCGCGGTTGTGGGTGTGCCCGATGAACACTGGGGCGAGGTCGGTAAGGCCTTCGTCGTTCCCAGAAACAGCAGTGTCACCATCGCTGAACTGGTCGATCACATGCAGCATTATCTGGCGGGTTACAAAGTCCCGAAATACGTCGAATTTCGCGAATCATTGCCCATCAGCGGCGCGGGAAAAATCCTCAAACGCGAACTATTGGCGCAGCATCAAGAACAGGTAATCAGTGGAGAAAGCGACCCATGATGATATAGACACAAAGGATGTGCCTATTGGTAAGAGAATGTACGGACAAAACCCACACCCAACTATTCGCAATGCAGGATATTAAGAATCTTTTGGAGGATTCCATGAAAACGCAATTCCGCTTAACCCTTTTGCTCATGTGTTTGATCGCGCTGTTCAGCACGATGGTCGCCGTCGCGCAGGATGGTGTAACCTGTGAAGAACCCATCCGTATCGGCGTCATCACCGACCAGACCGGCCCGCTGGCGATTTATGGCGCGCATGTGATGCGTGGCTTCCCGCTTGGCATGGAATATGCTACCGGTTCGGCAGGCGAAAACGACACATATCAACTCGACGATTGTACGATAGAGGTGCTGTATCGTGACGATCAGAGCGACCCACAACAAACTGCCACCATCGGACGTGAACTCATCGAAAGCGAAGGTGTGGACATTCTGGTCGGGACAGTCAGTTCCGCCGCGACAGCCACCCTGCAAGAACTCGCGCGTGAGAACGAGGTCATCCTCGTGGTTGCGCCCGCCGCCGCCAACGACATCACAGGTGTGAGCTTCAACGAATACACCTTCCGCACCAGCCGCAATAACTATCAAGACGCGGTGAACATCTGCGAATATCTGACGGGAGAATTCACATCGTTCGTGCAGATCGCGCCCGACTATTCATTCGGACAGGGCAGCGCCGCCGCCTTCCGCGATGCTTGCACGCTGATGGGTGGCACATTCGTGGGCGATGACATTTTCGCCCCGGCTGATACAACCGACTTCACCCCCTACATGGACTCCGTGCTGGCTGCCGTGGATGGTGGCGCAGAAGCCTTCATCGTGACATGGGCGGGTGGTGGATTTGTCCCGCTGCTGCAAGCGGCACAGGATTCGGGTGTGCTGGATGAAATTCCGATGGCGTCCGGGTTTGTCGATAACATCGTCATGCCCGCGTTCTTCTCGAATGCGATTGGCTCTACCAGCGGCATCCTGTATCATTACACCCTGCCCGACAACGAAATCAACGATTGGCTGGTGGAACATACCATGGAGCGCTTCAACACCGTGCCCGACCTATTCGACGCCGATGCCATGAACGCCGCGATTCTCATCGTGGAAGCCCTTCGCATCACAGGCGGCGATGCCAGCGCCGATGCCCTGATTGACGCGATGGAAGGCATTGAATTTGAAGGGCCAAAGGGCACAATCTACATTCGTCCCGAAGATCATGTCGCCATTCAGGATATGTACATCGCCACCCTGCTCAACGTCGATGACGCCGAATTCCGCTACTTTGAACTGGTGGAAACCAATCGTCCCGACGTGCCGTGCCTGCTGCCAGAAGAACTGGTCGAACGGTGTGGTGATTTACCTGTCGGCAGTCTCAGCGGTATGGATAGCTAAAGCGTCACACACTTGATATGCTAATGTGTATGGGCGATTCGCGGATCGCCCTACACTCATCTTATAAATTGAAAATAGACACTTCATGACCACAATTCTTGAATCAAAAAATCTACGACGCGAGTTTGGCGCTCTGGTCGCGGTAGCAGATGTCAGCATCCAGGTGCAAGCCGGGACGCTTCACGCCATCATTGGCCCCAACGGTGCGGGAAAAACCACCTTCTTCAACCTGCTGAGTGGCACGATTGCGCCGACGAGTGGACACGTCTACTTCAAAGGGCAGGAAATTACCCATCTGCCTGTCCATCGCATCGCGCATCTGGGGATTGGCCGTTCGTTCCAGATTACCAACATCTTCCCCAATTTGACCGTGTTTGAAAATGTGCGACTCGCCTGTCAAGCGGTTGGGCGCGGCAACTTCGACCTGTTTCGTTCGCATCGCGCCTATGGAGCATATGAAGAACGCACGCGCGAGGTGCTGGAACAGGTCGGCTTAACGGCACGCGCGCTCGACATCGCCAGCACACTGCCACACGGCGACCAGCGCAAACTGGAATTGGGCATGATTCTCGCGCCCGACCCGGAGGTCTTGCTGCTCGATGAGCCGACAGCGGGTATGGCGTCGGAACAAGTGCCGGAACTGATGACCCTCATCCAACAGATTCAACATGAGGGCAACAAGACCATTATGCTGGTCGAGCACAATATGAATGTGGTCATGCGCGCCTCCGATAAAATTACGGTCATGCACCATGGGGCGGTACTGGCGGAAGGCACACCATCGGACATTGCCAAAAACTCCGATGTGCAAACGGCCTATCTGGGTGACCTGTATGGGAGCTTAAGCGATGGCGGATAATATACTCGAAGTTCAGGGCATCCACACCTTCATCAAGCAGTTTCATATTCTGGAAGGCGTGACATTCGCTGTGCCACAGGGGAGCATCACCGCACTGTTGGGACGCAATGGCGCAGGTAAAACCACCACCTTAAAATCCATTCTCGGCCTCACACCACCCCGTGAAGGGACGATTCACTATCAGGGTGAGGCGATACAGGGGCGCGCCAGTTATGACATCGCGGCGATGGGCATCGGTTATGTGCCCGAACATCGTGCGATTTTCCGCGATTTGAGTGTGCTGGAAAATCTCAAAATCGCCGAGCGCAATAAAGGTGAATTTGACCGCAAAGCCGATTTTATCTTCACCCTGTTCCCGGACTTAAAGCGGCTTATCAAACTCTCTGGCACGAACCTGTCGGGCGGGCAGCAGCAAATGCTCGCCGTCGCGCGTGCCCTCGTCCCCGATAACGACCTGCTGCTCATTGACGAACCCAGCGAAGGTCTCGCGCCGGTGATCATCCGCCAGATGATGACAGCCATTAGCGAACTATCCGCCAATACCACTGTGCTGCTGGTGGAGCAAAATTTCATCGTCGCCAGCCAACTGGCACAACGGTATGTCATCATTGACGAGGGACAATCGGTTCAACAGGGGCACATGGCAGATCTGGTCAAAGACACCGCCGCCATTCAACGGTATCTGGGTGCATCAGTAGAAGAAAGGCCATACTAGATGTCATTCATACCCGCATTCACCACCACCCGCATCCGCTTCCTGACGATTGGCGGCTTTCTCATCCTGTTGATGATGGGCATTTTAGGCATGGAAGCCGAAGACGCGCTCATCACGATTTTGCGCGGCCTATCCACAGGCATGATTGTCTTTCTGGTCGCGGCGGGATTGTCGCTGATTTTTGGTCTGATGGATGTGCTGAATCTGGCCCATGGCGAGCTATTCATGCTGGGGGCATATACGGGCTGGACGGTCTTTGTGCGCCCTGACACGTTTATCGACATCCTCGCGCCGATAGCCTTTCTGACGGTGGGCTTTTTGCTGCTCCCGGTCTGGCGCTATGGCTGGAATCGCGCCTCGTTTTCTGCACAATGGCGGCGCATTTTACCCTGGGGCACGCTGGTGGTGGGATTGGGTATCTTGATTGCGATTTTGTCGAATTACCCTATCGCCGTCTGGAATCCTGACGTTTTTGC
>CAZTLI010000006.1:22284-31751 GCA_964614375.1 uncultured Anaerolineaceae bacterium | reverse complement strand
AACCTCGGTGACGAGCGACATTATTCAACATAGTGTGCTATCGCCACATATCTCGGTTCGATACGACATTGCCTCAGTGACAGAGGTTGTGTATCGGGCTTCTGATGCTCAAGCGGTGCAATCTTAACAGTCGAAAGGTACGCTGTCAAGGGAAGGCGTGACGGATTCGAGCGAATTTCGCTTCAAAACCTAACGGTGCATCCGTTCCAGCACTTGTTTAAGGCTTTGCATCAATTCATCAATCCCCACAGGTTTTCGTAAATAAATATCGACACCGGCGTCCAGGGCCTGCCCCATCTGAAAACCGGCGGTTGCAGACGATACCACAATCACCGGTAGACGGGTATTTTGCTGGCGTTGGCGGACATAATTCACAATTTCTATGCCGCCCATGTCTGGCAGCAGCATTTCCATCACGACACAGGTTGGCACACCTTGACCGAGCAGGGTCATGGCCTCGACCGCGGTGCCGACAATCGTAATCTTAAACCCGGCATGTTCTAAAATCGAGCCAATGACGCTGGCGACATCGGTGTCATCATCGACAATCAGAATGTGCTGCCCGCTGCCAATGACGGGAACGGCCTCATCCACAGCGACCATTTCTTGCGTGCGGTCTTCTTGATTGGGCGTGACGGCGAAAAATACTTGCAGGTGCAAACGCCCCAATGTCAGTTTATCGCCATGGCGCAGACGATATTCCCGACCCGGCTCTAACACATGGTCATTCAGGTAGGTGCCGTTAGCGCTGTTGAGGTCGCGTACCATCAGGCGATTGTCATTCACCGCAATTTCGGCATGTTGACGCGACACCCCTAACACATGCGCCGCATAGGGCGTCACATCCACATCGGGCACGAGATTGTTGCGCGCATCTGAACGCCCAATGATGAGCCGTTCACTCAGGCGTGCGCGCAAAATGTGAGTTGTGCCTGTCACCCGGAATTCAATCACCCACGGTACAAAGCGGTCAAGCGGGCCTGTGACACGCTGTTCCTCCATGGGTGGTGCATCTTCTCGTCGCCCCAGATAGCGAGTTACTTTGCGATTTTCTTCATCCATTGGGTATGGCCTCCGTCACCCCGTTGGTGTATGTTCATTCTATATTATAGCCTAAGCCCCCAAAGGCGAAACTATCTCGCCGTATCTTTACACTCTACAAACAAAATGCCCCATCCGCAACAGGTGGGGCATAATCTCATACCATATTGAGAGATTTGTCGGAGAAGATTATCCCTTGAACAGGGTGCTCACGATGATATTGCGCTGGATTTCGCTCGTGCCTTCATAAATCTGGAAGATTTTCACATCGCGCAGCAGCTTCTCGACCGGATATTCCTTCATGAAGCCATAGCCGCCGAATACCTGTACGGCATCCACCGCCGCTTTGGTCGCCATGTCTGCCGCGAATGCTTTGGCATAGGCCGCCGCGCGCGGGTCGGCTAAACCGTGATCGGTCTTCCATGCCGCTTGCCACACCAGCAGGCGTGAGGCTTCATAATTCATCGCCATATCCGCGATTTTGTGCCCGATGGCTTGATGTTGATAGATGGGCACGCCGAAGGCTTCGCGTTCCTGTGCATATTTGATACTTTCTTCGAGCGCCCGCCGCTGCAAGCCAACGGCACCCGCCGCGACACCGGGACGGCTATAATTGAAGACGTTCATCGCCAGGTAGAAGCCGCGCCCGACCTCGCCCACCACATTTGCTTCGGGGACTTCGACATTTTCAAACACGATCTCGGCAGTATCGGACGCGCGCTGACCGAGTTTGTCGAACTTTTTACCCACACTCACACCCGGCGTATTGCGATCTATGACGAAGCAGGTCATGCCACGATGTCCGGCATCGGGGTCGGTCTTGGCGAAGATGGTGAAAAAGTGGGCATGGCTGGCATTGGTGATGAAGGTTTTTGAACCGTTGATGATGTAGGCGCTGCCCTTTTTGTCTGCACGGGTCAGAATGCCCACGACATTGGAGCCTGCGGCTGCTTCGGTCACGCCATACGACACGAACTCGCCGTTATCAATCAGGCGTTCACCCAACCAGTATTGTTTTTGCTGTTCATTCCCGCCGAGAATCAGCGGCAGTGAACCGAGATGGTTGGTGGCGATGCTGGTGCTGATGCCGGTGCAGCCATAGGCGAGTTCTTCACCGACGATGCACTCTTCGAGAATACTCGCGCCGACACCCCCATATTCCTCCGGGATGTTCATATTGGTGATGCCGATTTCGCGGGCTTTGTGGAAGATGTCTTCGGGGAATTTGGCTTCGCGGTCATATTCCTCCGCTACCGGGATAATTTCGTTGGCGGCAAATTCGCGCGCCATCTTTTGCAGCATCTGCTGTTCATCACTGAGCGCAAATGCCGGGCCAGTGCCGACGTTTTCCATTGTCTGAACCATTATTGAGTCTCCGAATAGGACTATTTTAATCGAATCAGGATTTGATTAATTATAACATGAGATGGTGACGTGGCAATGAATCTGTTTTGAATTATCCCGTTATTGTAGCATTGATTAGAGGGCAGGGTGTGGTTGAACAGTAAAAATGTATTAGACTCGGTGAAATTGGCTGTACAGCGAACCTGTGCCATGTTAAAATGTAGATAACGTAAGGGAGCGATATAGATTCGACAGGGAAGGCTGAGTCCGTACTGCGAGCCGCGGCGCTTGTACCGCGTAACAACAAGCTAGCACAATAGGTGCCAAAAACAACACTTACGCTCTCGCCGCTGCCTAAGATTAGGTAGAAGCCAGAGTGCTAGCCCAATGATGGCTAGCCGTCCCAGCTAAACGCCTTCGTCCGGTTCGCTGTGGGCGTCATACAAGACGGAGTGCCGCCCGGTTGACGCCGATACTGCCGGGTCAAGGATCATCGGCTAGCCGCAGGTGTACCACGTTGTCCGGGGCTGCCTGCCGCGAAACTTAACGGACGACTACGCTTGTAGAGGTGCGTCCTCGAATTTCTTGGACTCGGGTGCAAATCCCGACGCTTCCATAGTTTAACAATAACCTCGCTAATAGTGGCGGGGTTATTTTATTTCTATGCTGCTGGGGGTCAATTCGCGTGCGCCCTTTTAGCCCTCATCCCCCAACCCCTTTTCCCAAACGCTGCCCTGGGAGAGGAGGAACGATCCCGATTATGAACTACTACTGCCTGCTTCACTGGCGAGTGGAAGGCGGATTCAGGACGCGGGCTGAAATTGTAGCAGCATCAATCTATAACAACGGTTCACTTTTTGTCGTCATAAGCGCTATGAAGCACGCTGACCTTGCCTTCCCCGTTGTCTCTGCTACACTTACGCCGTTTTGGGTCAATTTCATGGAGGCAATTCCCTACATGCACAAACGCGCATCTGGTCTGTGCATCCTGTTACTGTTGTTGGCTGCCTGTGGGGGCAATGGCGCGCAGGAACAGACGCTTGTCGCTGACCACGCCGCAACGGGAACAGGCCTTGCCGATATTCGCCATACCGCCACGTATGCCGCCGACTTTCTGCTGCGAACAGCCGAATACTCGCAAACACAGGTACGGTTCGTCCGTGACCGGAACGAAGCCTTACGCGCGACATCGACAGCACGCGGCTTTGACCCGGATATGGTCAATTTTTCACAGCCACAGGGCGCAGCGCCCGGCGGCACACCGATTAGCACAGAAGCGCCCGGTCAACTCGCCACTATCGCCAGTCCACCCGCAGCCACCCCACGCGCACGGCCTACCGCTATCGCGACACCCACTCAGCTTACAAATAGTCCACGACTGGTTAATATTGTGACCGCGCGCGGCGTTGACTCGAATGACTGCGCGATGAATCCAACGGCGCAGTTTCGCACGACGGATGAAGCCATCTATGTGGTCGCCACCGCCAATGACCTGCCGCGCAGCGCCATTATCACGGCCCGCTGGTATCAGGCCGGCACAGAAGTCGTCTCGTTTGACTTCACGATTGGCATTCCGATTGAAAATGCCTGCATCTGGGCCTTCATCGACCAGACGGATGCAGCCTTCACGCCCGGTGAATGGAGCGTCCTGCTGGAAGTTGATGGTGTAGCGACAGCGCCGGCGACCACGTTTATGATCGTCGAACCCGGTGGATAAACGAAACTCAAAACAGGAGATTGCGTTATAATATGGCAGTGGGGCTGACCAGCAGAAGGACGATAGATGACCATCCACACCCTCTGGCAAGATGACGCGCAATCCACCATCCTCATGAAATTCGCGCCCGATTGGTCATGGGAGGATTTACAAACCGCCGTCAGCAGTACCGACAGCATGATTGGCAGTGTCGTCCATCGGGTTGATTTGATCATCGACCTCAGCGAGGGGTTGAAGATTCCCGGCGATGTACGCGAGATGGTCGGCAGTTTGCTGAATAATGGCGCTGCCCGTCCGAACGAAGGGGTCAAAATCGTCGTCGGCGCGAATCGATTGCTGCGGATGATTTATGGCGGTGTGCGGCGATTTTACGCCAGTCAATTGGGTGACCGCGAACTGCTCTTCGCCAACGACCTCGACCACGCACAGCTACTGCTCAATGAAGAGCGCGATCAACAGGATGCCTGAACTGCCCATTTGACCAACCCCGCCTAACCACAAGTCTAGTAGCCACCCGGGGTCTAAATCCGGTATCCTGTAAATACACACTGACCAAATAGAAAAGAGCTGAACAATGGGATTTCATGGTGGGGGCTGGTGGAGCTACATGAGCAGCGCGCCCGAAAAGCCCACAGTCACACGTCGCCTGCTGCTGCGCGTGCTGGCCTATGCACAACCTTACCGCAAGCATATTATCGCCATGCTGCTGACGATTGTCGTCACAACGGCGTTGGGATTGATTTCGCCGCTTATCTTCCGCGACCTGATTGACTATACGCTGCCCAATGGCGATGCGGAACGGCTGAACTTGCTGGCGCTGGGATTGGTGCTGATTCCGATAGTCAGCGGTGGCATTCGCATCGTGCAGCGCAAACTCAATTCCACCATTGGCGAGGGCGTGATTTATGACCTGCGCGCCGGACTCTACAGCCATCTGCAACGGATGTCGCTGCGTTTTTTCACCAACACCAAAACGGGCG
This sequence comes from uncultured Anaerolineaceae bacterium, assembly GCA_964614375.1. Classification (GTDB taxonomy): domain Bacteria; phylum Chloroflexota; class Anaerolineae; order Aggregatilineales; family Phototrophicaceae; genus CAZTLI01. The sequence goes on along the minus strand of CAZTLI010000006.1, from coordinate 26,669 downwards.
AACTGATGAGCCGGTTGAATAACGATGTCGTGGGCGCGCAAAATGCCATCAGCAACACGATTGTCGACATCATCACCAACGTCATTACGGTTGTGGCGACGCTGGCGATTATGCTGGCGATGGAATGGCGCTTGACGATTATCGGCGTGGCGGTGCTGCCCTTGTTCATCCTCGCGGCGCGACGATTGGGCAGCAAACTGCGCGACATCGCCCGTTCGCAGCGGCAATACGATGCGGAAATGAACGCCATGATGAACGAAACACTCAACATCAGCGGCGCGCTGCTGGTGAAATTGTTTGGCCGGCAGAAAAATGAGGTAGACCGCTTCAATGAACGGGCCGGTAGAGTGCGCGATGCGGGCGTGCTGCGGGCAGTGATGGGCAGCCAATTTTTTGTGGTGATTAGTCTGGTGAGTGTCATTGGCACGGCGCTGGTATATTGGATTGGCGGGCATCTCGTCTTGAGTGGGGAATTCACTGTCGGCACGATTATCAGCTTTGGTATTTATCTCACACAACTTTACGGCCCCCTGCAATCACTGACCAATGCGCCCGTTGATTTCGCCACGTCGATTGTGAGTTTTGAGCGTGTGTTTGAAGTCATCGACCTGCCTATCGAAATCGCAGAAAAGCCAGACGCCCCTGTCCTGCGTGATGTGCGCGGTGAACTGATTTTCGACCATGTAACGTTCACGTATACCGTTCATGAAGCGAATCTGCTGAGCGAAGTAGAGCGCATCGGACGCATGGACAACGTGCGGGCGGTATTTTCTGGTGGAGACGGCAAGAACGGCCTCAGTAAGTTAAAAACAACAGGCGATAACGGCGTTTATCATCAGGCGCGCGAACAGGCGCTAACCGATGTCTCGTTCCACATCAAACCGGGACAACTGGTGGCGCTGGTCGGCCCCAGTGGTGCGGGCAAAACGACAACGACCTACCTCATTCCGCGTTTGTATGACCCAACAGCCGGGACTATTCGCATTGACGGACATGATCTGCGCGATGTCACGCTGGATTCACTGGCGAATGCGATTGGCATGGTGACGCAGGAGACCTATCTGTTCCACGATACGATCCGTATGAATCTGATGTACGCCCGTCTTGATGCGACTGACGAGGCAGTCATCGCCGCCAGCAAAGCCGCCAATATCCACGATTTCATCATGGGTTTGCCTGATGGTTACGACACGATTGTCGGCGAACGCGGCTATCGCCTGAGCGGTGGCGAAAAGCAGCGGTTGGCACTGGCGCGTGTCATCCTCAAAGATCCGCGCATACTGGTCTTAGATGAAGCCACCAGCCACCTTGACAGTCAATCGGAGGCGCTGATTCAAGAGGCGCTCAAACGGGTGATGAAAGGCCGCACCAGCATCGTCATTGCCCACCGACTGAGCACTATCCTCGCCGCTGACCAGATTCTGGTGATGGATAGAGGGCAAATCGTCGAACAGGGGACCCACGATGAACTATTAACACAGGGCGGTATCTATACTGGCCTGTATGAGACCCAGTTCAGTCGGCAGCATGAACCCGTGTAATTCGGCTGCTAACACCGCCAGAGGCTAAAGTCATCCGGCTGCCGAGTCGCCGCTGCGTGGCGTTTTTAGTCCGCTTGACTGGCTTTGGTTTGTGCGTGGTGTTGGTCTTAACCCGCTGCGGCAAACAGCAAACAATGGCTACCTTTTCTAGGCCGTGATGTATTGGGACTCTTGGTGCGGCTATAAACAGTGAATCCCTGCTTATGCGGACAGCTCATTCCTAATATGCCACACCCTCGTCACACGTTACAAAATCCCGCCGCGGGGTCAGCGCCAAACTGACGATTATACGGCGTTTGCTATTCCGTAGTGATTCCGTCAACTTTCTACATAAAAACGGGCATACAATACACTCAATCAGATTGATTGGGAGGCCTGTTCTTATGGAAATTCAACCCGAAACACTCACCGCAATATTTCAACTGGGCGGACAATATATGCTGCCAGCGGCGGCGCTGCTGCGGGCGCTCTATTCCGGGATACGCGGCAACTTCCCCGAAGGCTGGTCACAAATCGCTGTCGCCAGTCTATTCGCAGGCATTGCGGCAGCCGTCGGTAATGAGCAATTGGATTTACGCAGCATCGCGCTGGAAATTCTGGGCAATGGCATGTTCACCGCTGGCATACTGGCTTTCATCGTCACCTATTTGCTGCGGATGGAAAATCGCGGGCAAGTGGTGGATGGGGTTGTCGGCGGCGTGGCGGGGCTGGTGTTCTGGCTGGCGTGGGTTGTCATTCTGGGCAATGAATGGCCCTGGTGGACGATTCCATTCGCGATTGCGGGTGGTGCGGCGGCATTCATCGCGCTGCGATTCGCGCTGCGCCAGATTATCCGCATGGTGAAAATCGCGACGTATATCATCGTCATCGGCGCATTCTTGGCAGCCTGTGGTGGTGGGTTGCTGCTGCTGCAAACCTTGACGGCGACACCTGCCGCCTGATATTCGGCACAACCCGGTTGCATATAAGACACTGATGGGGCATCCTTGCGAATGTCCCGTTTTCAATTTACTGGAGTGCTATTTTATGAAAATCATTGCCCTGCCTGATTTGCATGGTAGACCGGAATACGTCAATAAAATCTCTGAGTTGCAGCAGGCTGATGTCATTCTGCTGCCGGGTGATATGACCAATGGCCCGCGTTCGCAATTGGACAGTGTGCTCAAGGCGGTGCAACCGACGACGGCGATGATTTTGACGATTCCCGGCAATATGGATACGCTGCAATTGGTCAATTATCTGGAGGGGCAGGGCATGAATATCCATCGCAAGCATCGGGTGATTGATGGTGTGGCGTTTGTGGGTGTGGGTGGGTCGCTGCCGTTCGCAGGTTCAATTGAATACAGCGAAAGTGAACTCGCCGACCTGCTCAACGAAGCCCAAGCGACTGCCCCAACAGACATCCCGCAGATACTGGTGTGTCATCAACCGCCGATAAACACGATTAACGATGTGCCACGTCAGCATATCGGTCATGTCGGTAGCACGTCCGTCCGGGCGCATATTGAGCAGCATCAGCCGCTCATCTGCTTCACCGGGCATATCCACGAAGGGCAGGGCATCGACCATATTGGCAAGACCGCCATCGTCAATCCCGGCCCAATTTGGCGCAGTAGGGCGTATGCTTATGCCGAAGTCATGGATGGCACAGTCAAAACGCTGGAACTACGAGGATTATAGACCTGATAATATCTATTCACGTATGTATACATCTGGCCTTAAACCCCCTCCGTCACGCTGCGCGTGCCACTTCCCCGGTATACAGGGGAGGCTTTTACGGGTCTTTACAGTCCACCAATCGCGCCAGAATGTTCCTCTGTGCAAGGTCTATCCCCTATCTCATGGATAAGTGACTAATTATAAGAACAGGTGGTTGGTTATCCAATAAAGAACATAAGGGGTCAATAGGGTTGAATTAGGATCACATTTATGATTCAATAGGTCAGTTCAGGCAGGAGATTGACTGATGTTCACTAAATCCGCGCAATTTTATGACGCCATTTATAGCTGGAAAGATTATCAGGCCGATGCGGACAAGCTGCACGCCATGATCACGGAGCATAAGCAGTCCGACGGCAATACGCTGCTGGATGTGGCTTGCGGGACGGGTGGGCACTTCCCCTACTTGCGCGAACACTATACGCTGACCGGACTCGACCTCGATGACAAGATGCTGGCTGTCGCCCGTGACCGTTTCTCTGATATATCACTGCATCAGGCCAGCATGGTCGATTTTGATTTAGGCCAGACCTTTGATGTCGTAACCTGCCTGTTCAGTTCGATTGGGTATGTGGTCACGGTAGAGGCGCTCAACCAGACGATAGAGACATTTTATCGTCACACAAAACCCGGCGGAGTCGTCATCGTTGAACCCTGGTTTGCTGCCGAGCGCATCAATACAAAACGTGTGAGCGCGCTGCATGTGGATGAAGCCGACTTGAAAATCACGCGCATGAACACCATTTCGATAGAGGATGGTGTATCGACCATTCATTTTCACTATCTGGTGGGTATCCCCGGCAAGGGCGTCAACTATTTCACGGAAGACCACGTTGTCGGCCTATTCACGCATGAGCAGTACCTGCACGCCTTTACATCCGTCGGACTGGATGTGGGGTATGATTCCGTCGGATTGATGGATCGGGGCTTGTATATCGGCACACGTCCGCTAGCATAAAAGCGGTCAGTGTTTAGCTTTTCAGCAGTTCAGCTAAAGACCAATCGCCAACCAAACACTATGGTTGTAAGGTAATCAAGAAAATACGAAATGTCAGACAAATACCTCATCGTCGGTCTGGGTAATCCGGGCAAAAAATACGAAAACACGCGCCACAACGTCGGCTT
>CAZTLI010000006.1:0-22184 GCA_964614375.1 uncultured Anaerolineaceae bacterium | reverse complement strand
TCGGTCTGGGTAATCCGGGCAAAAAATACGAAAACACGCGCCACAACGTCGGCTTTGGTGTGGTGGATGAACTGGCGCGCCGTCATAATCTGCCCCTCACCCGTACCGAGAAGCGCGCCCTCGTCGCTGATGGCACAATCAACGGCAAGCGGGTGATGCTGGTCAAGCCACAGACATTCATGAATCTGAGTGGAGAAGCCGTGCGCGCGCTGGTCGATTTTTATGAGATTGACCTTGACCGGGTGATTGTCATCCATGACGACCTCGACATCCCACTAGGCACACTGCGTCTGCGCCGGACAGGTGGGCATGGCGGGCAGAACGGGATGCGGAACCTCATCCAGCATCTGGGCACAAAAGACTTCAGTCGGGTGCGCTTTGGCATTGGTCGGCCACCGGGCAAGATGAACGCCGTGAATTATGTGCTGACCTCGTTCAAGGGTGACGATGAAATTCTGGCGCGCGAAGTGACAGACCGTGCCGCCGATGCGGTGGAATACTGGCTGCGCGAAGGCATTGACGTAGCGATGACGCAGTACAATGGCGATATTCAAGACACGGACACAGCGGATGAACCCTCGCCAGAGGAACAGCTCAAAGTTTATTTGCGCGCCCATGAACTCGCACCGAATGACCCAAAGCCACTAGAATTGTTGGTCGGCGTCCTCAAGCGCATAGGCGATTTAGAGGAAGCGGCGCGGCGGCATGTGCAGCTTGGGGATATTTTCATGGCGCAGGGCAAGCCCAATAAAGCTCTGCCGCATTGGGAGCGCGCCACCAGCCTGAATCCTGATTTGTTGGATATTCAGCGGCGTATTGCAACCACCTATGAGGACACGGGCAATCTCAAAAAGGCCATCCATCGTTATGTGGCGCTGGGACAGCATCTGGAAAAACGCGGTGACATCAACGGCGCATTTGATGCCATCCGCGAGGCGCTGCGAATTAATCCGCAGCATCCTAAGCCGCTGGAAGCGATTCAGTCGCTGAAGAAACGTGTGACCGAATGAAGGATACAGGTCGCAACACAGTTTAAAGGCTTCATGTCCAGACAGTGTGAAAGATAACGGCGTTCAGCCCATTGTGAGGCGCTAAAGCGGCCCTGTTTAACACGTCTGCCCACATCAGAAAACAGATCATGAGTATATTTCCCCTGTATGATCAACGACCACCAGCATACATACAGGAATAGGCGTGTAGAACGAAGCAATTTGGGTAAGTTTATTGACTGATGTCAGATCGTTAGCGTGCCGCAGCCGGTTACAACCCATGCTGCTACCCAAATATCATCGCCCCTACAGCCCGCGCGCAATTTCTGCTATGATACGTGTCCCCGAATTGAACAAGGACATCTCGAACCTATGCACCTTTCTGGTCTACTCGATTTGCTCCGCGATAGTGCAACCTATCGTGAACTGCTCGCCCGCCTGAACAACCCGTCAGACAGTCCCGATGTGATGGCGGTCATTCGCGCCGCGCGCCCGTTTTTGCTGGCGGCAATCGCGCGCGATTGGGACGGCCCTGTGCTCTATCTCACGACAGATACCCGCCGCGCTTATAATGTGGCGGAACAGCTGCCGGTGTGGTTGGGACAGGATGCCCCCGTCTATCGTTTCGCCGAACCGACGCAGCAATTTTATGAGCGCGTGCCGTGGGACAAAGACATCATCCGCAGCCGCATCGAAACGCTGCACGCCCTGTTGAGCGATACGGGGCAATCGCCGATCGTCATTGTATCTGCCCGCGCGTTGATGCAGCGCACACCGCCTGTCAGTCAATTTCGTCACGCGGCGATGACGCTGCAAGTCGGTCAGCGGCACATCCTCGACAAGCTGCTGGCGGCGTGGGTTGGCGCGGGTTATGAACCTGTGTCTGTCGTCACCGAACCGGGCACATTCAGCCGTCGCGGTGGGATATTGGACATTTTCCCGCTGGCAGCCGACATGCCTGTGCGCGTGGACTTTTTCGATGATGAAATCGACAGTCTGCGCCAGTTCGACCCCTCGACACAGCGTTCTGCCGGACGCATCGAGACAGCGGTTATCCCACCCGCCCGTGAAGCCCTGCCCGAACATACGCCACCCCTCGCGGCACATCTGGCGGCGTGGTTTCGCACGCTTCCCGATGATGACGAGGCATTGTCCAGCAGCCTATCGGACGGCGCGGTGTTGGAAACGGGCATGGCCTTTCCCTATCTGGAGCATTACCTGCCCTATTTGTATGCCAATCCGATCAGCGTATTGGACTATGCGCCGGAAAATGCGCTGATTCTGGTGGATGATGTCGCTGACCTGCGCGACTTTGTGAATGACATCGCTGAACATGCGGACTCTCTGCGCGACGATAAGCTCGCAGCGAATACACTACCGCCCGACTATCCCGCGCCTTTTCTGGAATGGTCGCATCTGCAAGGGGCACTTGATACACACAAAACCCTGCATCTCAGCACATCTATCGACGACGAAGCAAACGCGAAACGGTTGTTCGTCCCCGGTGGACGCTTCGGCGGGCAGCTTCGCCCATTGTTGACGCATCTGCGCGGCTTGAACCAGAAGGGGGATCGCGTAGTCGTCATCACGCAGCAGACGGCGCGCCTGACTGAACTGTGGTATGAGCAGGATTCATCGGCCTTTATCCCGTCGATACACAATCTGCCTGAACCCCCGCCACCGGGTGGGCTGACGTTCGTCAGTGGCGCGCTGCACGAAGGTTGGAGCCTGCGGACAGAATCCGCCGAAACGCACATCTTCACCGATGCCGAGATTTTTGGCTGGTCGCGGCCTGAACCGCGCCGCCGCAAGGTGCAGGCGCGCAGTGGCAAAGCGCCAGACGCAGGATATGCCGAATGGCAGTCGGGCGATTATGTGGTGCATGTTGATTATGGTATTGGGCGCTTCGATGGGATGCAGCGGCGGACGATTGAAGGCACAGAACGCGAGTATCTGCTGGTGGAATATGCCGGGACAGATAAGATTTTTGTCCCGATTCATCAGGCAGACCGCCTGACGCGCTATGTCGGCGCGGATGACAAACCGCCTGCGCTGCATAGTCTGGGTAAACAGGGCGAATGGGCGCGTATCACCCGGCGCGTCAAGAAAGATGTCGAAGAAGAAGCCCGTGAACTGCTGGCAATTTATGCCAAACGCGCCAGTACCAAAGGATTCGCCTTCACGCCAGATAGTCACTGGCAGCATGAATTGGAAGCATCGTTCCCCTACGTCGAGACCGAAGACCAGATGCACGCGATCAGCAATGTCAAAGCCGACATGGAAAACACGATGCCGATGGATCGTCTGATTTGTGGCGATGTGGGTTATGGCAAAACGGAAGTGGCGCTGCGCGCGGCCTTCAAAGCGGTGATGGATGGTAAACAGGTCGCGATTCTCGTGCCGACAACGGTGCTGGCGCAGCAGCATTATCACACCTTCGCCAGCCGCCTCGCGCCGTTCCCGGTCAATGTGGAGATGATGTCGCGTTTCCGCACGAAGGAACAGCAAAATCGCATTCTGGCGCAAATCGCCCATGCACAGGTGGATATTATCGTTGGCACACACCGTTTGCTGTCGAATGATGTCACATTCAAAAATCTGGGACTGGTCATTATCGACGAAGAGCAGCGATTTGGCGTCAAACACAAAGAACATTTCAAACGGCTGCGGGCACAGGTCGATGTGTTGACGTTGACTGCAACACCCATCCCGCGCACGCTGTACATGAGTCTGACGGGGGTGCGCGACATCAGCATGATTCACACGCCGCCGGAAGAACGGCTGCCCATCATCACCCACGTCGGTCTGATGGACGAACAACTTGTGCGGCAGGCGATTCTACGCGAGATGGATCGCGGTGGGCAGGTATTTTTCGTCCATAATCGCGTGCGGACGATTGAGAGTATCAAAGAGTGGTTGGGGCGTATTGTGCCGGAAGCGCGCACCGTCGTCGCACACGGGCAGATGAGTCCGCGCTATCTGGAACAGGTCATGGACGCCTTCGCGCGTGATGAGTACGATGTCCTCATCAGCACCTCGATTATCGAAAACGGCATCGACATGCCGACGGTCAATACGCTCATCGTAGACCGTGCGGACTGGTTCGGGATGGCGCAGCTTTATCAATTGCGGGGGCGTGTGGGACGCGGCGCACAACAGGCATACGCTTATCTGTTCCACAGCGGCGCAGGCAAATTGACCGAAGAAGCGCGCGTGCGGCTGGATGCGATGGCGGAACACAGCGACCTGGGCGCAGGTTTCCAGATTGCGATGCGCGACCTCGAACTGCGCGGGGCGGGCGACATCCTCAGCACGAATCAGACCGGGCATGTCGCGGCGATTGGTTTGCACCTGTATACCCAACTACTGACTGAAGCCGTACAGAAAATCAAAGGCAAGCAAAAGGGCGAAATCACACCCGCCGCCGCCACCGAACGCATCATCATCGACCTGCCGCTGCCGGCCTATATTCCCAACGATTGGATACCTGAGCTGGCGCTGCGTTTGCAAATTTATCGGCGCATCGCTGTGCTGACATCCACCGAAGAGGTGGAGAAGATGCGCGACGAACTGCGTGACCGATTTGGCGCGCTGCCGCTGGCGGTCGAGGGCTTGTTGTATCAGATGGATGTTAAGCTGCTGGCTCAGCACGCTAATGCTACCGCCGTCATCAAGCAGCAGGATACGATTCAAATTAAGCTGCCGTATCTGCCGAATATAGACCGTCCGCAGCTTGAAGCCACCCTTGGGCGCAACGTCACCGTCACCCGCACCGCTGTCGCGCTTGATGCCGTGGATGAGACGTGGATGCTGCGCCTGCTGGATGTCCTGCGCCAACTGGCGGAAGGCGTGGGGGAATTGGGCGTGGGGGTTTAGCAACTATCGGGATTTGATTGGCGTTGGGGCAATCTGGCAGATTGCCCTCACCGCAGCCGCACCCAATAACCTACACTCGCTTACCCACTGCCAGCGTAAACAGACTGAGCATGAGCAGAGTCGCACCAATCAAGCCGGTAGCAGTCAACGTTTCACCAAATAACATCCACGCCAATGATGCAGCAACCAGCGGGTCGAGCATAATGACGATGCTGGCAGTTGTCGCCGGGATAGTCCGCAAGCCCTTCTGGAATAACCAGTAGGCAAAAGCTGTCGGCAACAGACCGAGATACAGCACGAGTATCCAGCCCTGTGTCGTCTGCACGATGACGACCCCGCTAACAAGATTAATCAACAGCAGCACCACCGTACCCGCGGCAAAGCCAATAGCTGTGACTTGCAGCGGATTGTAAGTGACGGCTACAAAACGCCCACAGATGAGCATTCCGGCGTAACACACTGCCGAGGCCAGCGAATACAGTACACCTGTGTGTAAATCGAACTGCGCCGACTCTTGCGCGGGCAATCCGACCAGCAGCACACTCCCAATCAACGCACACAATAACGCGACGAGATAGCGCCGGGTGAGTGCTTCAAATTTCAACACAACAGAAGCAAAGGCCACCACCAGCGGTGAGATACACAACGTCAGCAGCGTTGTGATGGTCACACCTGTATACTGAATGCCCGCAAAATAGGCCGCCTGCGACAATACCAGAAATGTTCCGGTGAGTATCATTATCACGAAATCACGGCGCTGGATATTGAACATCTTGCGTCCAACCACCCGCCAACAGATAACCAGTAAAATCGGCGCGGCGATGAGCATTCGTGTGAGATTGATAAACAGTGGGGTGGTGCCGTCGATGTCATAAATCGCACGAGTCACGACGCCAATCGTGCCCCAGATGACTGCCGCAATAGTCACCAGCCAGAATCCACCCGGCTGAAAGATTTGTCTTTTTCGCATTGTTAGAACACTGCCCTTTGATGCATGAGATTGATTTGAATGGGGAAGATTTTCCCGGCGCGAAACCAATTCAAAGGGCAAAGGGCAACGTTAAATCACGCATCGCAGGTCATAGCGACTGCGCGACGGATAGATTGCCACCTGCCCCGCATTTAAGCGGAGACGGGGGGAGGCGCTGTAGTGTGGAGTAGATGCAGCTGTGGAATTGGCATCTATCATATCCCTTATCGGAACGCTGTGCTATCGGACAGTTTAGAGTAGTGGTTGACGGGTGTCAAGTGGAGAGGACTCAATGGTGTTGTCCCATGCCGGTAGGGTCGCCTGACGCCCAAAACCCTATCCCTGAAACCTGAATCAATCCTTGACCACATCCGCCAGTTGACCGCCTGTGGCGCGCTGCAACTGCGCCAATGTAATGGGGAAGATGGCGTTATGCGCGCCGCCAGCGGCATAGAGCAGGTCATAGCGTTGGAGCGAGGTGTCGATACAGGTTGGAATATTGGCGGTGCGATGACCCAGCGGCGGCACACTGCCCGGAGGATAGCCGAACACGCCGACACATTCATCCGGTTTCGCAGTTTTGACCTTTTTGCGCCCCACATCAAACATCACTGCCAGCTTGCGATCATCGACCAACTGGTCGCCGCTGGTGAGGACGATGACAGGGCTGCCATTGATCATGAAACAGATGCTCTTGACAATTTGCCCCAGTTCGCAACCAATTTCATCGGCGGCTTGCTGCGATGTGGCAGTGGTGGAAGCGAAGAAGGTGATGTTAATGGCGATGTTCTGTGTGGCAAAGGCGGCGATGACATCTTCTGGCGTCAGTGGTTGCATGGGGTGGCCTCTCGTCGTTACAATCCGATTCAACGGGCACGATATTAGCACAAAGGATGAACCCGATGAACGGCAAACTCCCTATCCGGGCGAAAATCAATGAGACTATCATCGAACTGCATCAGGGCGACATCACCCATCAGGATACCGACGCGATTGTGAATGCGGCGAATAGTACGCTGCTGGGCGGCGGTGGGGTCGATGGCGCGATTCATCGGGCTGCCGGGCCGCAGTTACTGGAAGAAACGCGCACCCTTGGCGGCTGCAAGACCGGGGATGCTAAAATCAGCAAAGGGTATAAATTAAGGGCCAAACACGTCATCCACGCGGTTGGCCCCATTTATCATTCACACAAAAACGCCGCTGAACTGCTGGCACGGACACACCGCCGCAGTTTAGAGGTGGCAGCAGAACACAATATCACATCCATCGCCTTTCCAGCGATTAGCACAGGCGTTTATGGGTATCCACTGACCGAAGCCGCGCCCATTGCGCTGCGGACAATTTGCGAATTTGCTGCCGAACAGACCGATATCAAACTGGTGCGATTTGTCTTATTTTCAGCGGATGTCACCCACGCATTCGCACAGGCGCTCGATAAACTGGTGAAAAGTCGCAGGGATCTCGCTTACGCTTAATCCGGTGTCACACTTTGCAGAGTCGCCAATACCGACAGGAAAGACCGGAAATCATCTTTCTTAAACATTTCGGCAATTTGTTTATCAATTTCGCCTGCGGTTGCCAGCACGTCGCCACGCACTTTTTTGGCCTTGTCGGTCAGATAAATGCGAACGGCACGACGGTCGCCGGGGTCGGCACGACGTTCGATTAGTCCCTTATCCTGCAATTTGTCGAGATTTGGCGTAAACGAGGTCGCAGCGCGTCCGACGGCCCGCGCCAGGTCAGACGCATGTTGACCGTCTTCTTCATAGAGGGCGCGCAGAATATACCATTCAATGACTGTCATATTAAGCGGACGAACACTACGGCGAAAAACTTGATCAACATTTCTAAGCGCTACGTCCAGATTACACCAGACAGAGCCGTTGAAGCGCAAGTTGGGCGCTTTATTATTGTTGTTATCCATGGTGAACGCTTCCTTGTGTAGATAAAATAGCCCCTCAAATATTACTATTTATATTATAATTATTTTCGTGTGTGTTCAATTGAGAAAGTAATATTGCCTATTGTCAGCGCATCACCCGGCGATACGGGGTACGGAATTTCGGGTTGCAGCCAATCGCCATTGAGGAATGTCCCATTCACAGAACGCAAGTCAACCAGATGGACTTTGCCCCGATACCGCACAATCACGGCATGGCGGCGCGACACCCCTTTGTCACGCGCATTCAGGGGTGTGAGGTCGATTTCGGGTGCCCACACTTCGGGATTGTTTGAGCGGCCAATCACATAGCCTTCGACACCCGGCGCATCCAGTACCAGTGGTGGTTGATCTGAATCGGTGAAGTGGAGGGTCAATTTTCCTACAGCATCCATAAACCAAACCTGTCCTTCTTGCTTGTCCACTTGTCGGACAACACAGGATAATATCGTTACCCATTAAGTATGTGAATCTTAATTCGTTATGTCAATATCCACATTGTACTGTGACACCGCTCAACCGCGCTAGTATCAACAGGTCGCTGTTGACATAGCATAATGCGGGATTAACGAGTAATGGAGCTTGTATATATTTATAAGCATCCGATTGTCAGCTATTCGTAATACAAACAGCGGGTTGATGACCCGCTGCTTGACGTGGGGAGGACGATGGGACATTACTGTTTGTTGGCCTTCACCGTGATTTTACGCGGTTGAGCCGCTTCGGTTTTTGGCAATGTCAACGTCAAAACACCATTCTCGACAACGGCCTCAATCTTATCGGCATCGACCGGTTGTGGCAAGCGGATACGGCGCATGAATGACCCGTAACGACGCTCTTGCAGCAACACACGTTTGTTGTCGTCTTCTTCCTTGCGCTGCTGATGGGTTTCGCCCGCAATCATCAGCACATCATTTTCGAGCTTGACTTCAATGTCATCAGGATTCACACCGGGCAGAGCTGTCGTGACAGTATACGTATGGTCATCTTCATGCACATCCAAAGCCAACCTGTCTTCATCGAAACCATTTGTCAACGAGCGCCAGGGTGCCTCGAAGAACCGATCCATCATCTGCCGTACATTTAGTAATTCATCTGTTGGATTCCAGCGTACTATGTTACTCATGTTTAATCCCCTTTTTATCGCTTATGCACTGCATTAATATCATAGCGCGTGCATATAAGAGACAGTTCTACGAAATGTCAGAATTGCATCAAACTCCTATAAAAAATGTGTCTATACAACCGCCCTCAAAAATTCATAAAACATATAGAACGTCAACGCTTTATGCGCCGCCCCAATGCTAAAATACGGTAATTGACGCACTTATCATGAGGTTGCTAAACAGCATGTACAACACCATTGAAGATTATGCGCCCTTCTTTCGTGAAGGTCTGCTCTTTCTTCCGCCGCTCACCGTTGAGATGCTCATCACCAGCGGGATGGAACAACATCGCGCCGAGGCCGCCCTGTATGGACTGGCGTTGGATGATGATCGTGAGCTTATCGGGCAGATTAGCAACACACTGGAACGGGTTCTGGAATCGCTGACCATGGGCCACCCGGCTTTCGACCAGCTTTCAACAGAAGCATCGCGCTTTATGCTCAATACCGCAGTCATGACGCAGTAATGGGTGCAGCTTGAATCAGGGTAACGCGGCACGCTGGTACAGCCTATCGACCAGCGTGTTTTTTTGTGGGTTAGCCTTCGGCAGCCGGCGCGACAGCCGCGGGCTGGTGTGTCTGCCGGCCTGATGGTCGCCGCGATTCGAGCACAATGATACTGCCGATAATCAATCCACCACCCACCCACTGGATGAGGGTCAGTTGTTCATGCAGCAGCAGCAGCGCCAGAACCATCGTCATCAGGGGTTCGAGGGTGTTGATGATGGCGGCGCGGGCTGCGCCCAATTTGCTGATGCCCTTATTCAGCGCGAAAATGGGCAGTGCTGTCGATAACACGCCCACCGCGAGTAAATACAGCCACGCCTCGGCATTTTCGGGCGCGGTGATGTTCCCGCGAAACAAACAAACCAGCAGCATCGCCCCAAGCGTCCCGGTCACTGTCCATGCACTGGCGCGCGCCATCGCCGTGTGTTCGCGCAGCACCCGGCTCGCCAGTAGAAAATAGACGGCGACGACGACGGCATTAAAAATTGACAGGCCAATACCAAGCCATAACTGCCCTTGCTCTGCCGGGTCATCAAGCAGTCCTAAATTGGCAAAATCGGGCACGGTAAACATAACACCGACCATCGTCATCACCAGTGCCACCCACGCCGCCAATCGCAGGCGTTCACCCATAACCAGCGAGAAGATGGCGACAAAGGCTGGAAATGTGAAAAATAGCACGACATAGGTGCTGGCGGGTAACGGCGTATCCAGCCCCACAAAGGCGCACAGTGCCGCCACCGCAAAGAACGTCCCCATCAACAGCAGGCGATAGCGGGGTAAAGGCCGACGATTGGGGATGACGGGTTGACCGCGCTGGAACAACCCGCGCAGCGCCACACCGATCCACAGGGCAGGCGCGCTCACGGCAAAGCGCCAGAATACGGCATCAATCGGTTCAATTTCGGAGATGCTGAACAAGCGTTTGATAAATATCGGCAGCAGCGCATAGCCACCCGCCGCCAACAAGATGAATAGGATACCTGTACGCTGGTCACGGCTCATAGACATCTCCACATTAAAAGGGCTGCAAGTGAATTTGCAGCCCCTGTCATTGTTAAATCGCGAAATATGGCGTTATGGCACAATCGAGGCAATGGTGACCATATCCGTCAAATTGGTGACCAGCGGCGGCAAAATGCCGAGTAACAACGTGCCTGCCAGCGTCGCATAGACTGCCCAATTGACATAGGGGGTCGCGCCTTCGGCGGGGTCACCCTCACCATCGGCCAGATACATATTGATGATGATACGCACATAGTAAAATGCGCTGACGACACTGGTCAAGACACCAATCACTGCCAATGGTATCAGTCCAGCATCGAGCGTCACGCGGAACACAAGCAGCTTGCCAATGAAGCCACCGGTTAGCGGAATACCCGTCAGGCTGAGCATAAACACCGCCATCGCCAGCGCCAGTATTGGACGACTTCTGGAGAGGCCGACCATATCGTCGATGTTTGTGCCTGTGCCATCGTCTTTTTCGACAGCCATCGCCACCGCGAACGCGCCCAGATTGGTGAAGGCATAGGCCAGCAGATAGACCAGTGCAGCTTGAATCGCTTGCTGTCCCAGGCCGACTGTGCCCGCCGCCGCGACTGCCATCAAGACATAGCCTGCGTGCGAAATCGACGAATAGGCCAGCAGGCGCTTGATATTGGTCTGGGCAATGGCGACGACGTTACCCAGAATCAGCGTTGCCGCCGCAACCAGCCACACGGTTTGCTGCCATGCGGCGCTATCGGCTTCACTCAGGACAAAGGCCGATAATCCCACGACAATAATGCGGAACATCGCGCCAAAACCACCCAATTTCGCGCCCACACTCATGAACGCCGTAACCGGGGTCGGCGCGCCTTCATAGACATCGGGCGTCCACATATGGAAGGGGACAACCGCCACTTTGAAGCCCAGTCCAACAAACGCCAGCGCGCCACCCATCAACAGTAAAAAGCGTGCGCCACCGGCCTCTGCGACAATACCGGGCACAGCCGCAGCAATATCACCGATGTTGGTTGTGCCTGTCGCGCCATAGACCAAAGCCGCGCCATAGACAAAAAAGGCACTGGCAAACGCGCCCAGCACGAAATATTTCATCGCGCCTTCTTCGGACTTAATGTCGGGCGCACGGAAAGCGGCGAGGATATACAGTGGAATGCTCAGCAGTTCCAACGCGATAAAAATGACCACAAGGTCAGTCGCGCCGACCATGAACATCATGCCGCTGACGGAGAGCAGCAGCAGTGTGTAAAATTCGCCGCGTTCGATTTTCGCCCGTTTGAGATAGTCCACACTCATGAAGATGCTAATCGCCGCCGTCACAAGGATGACGATATTCAAAAAGGCGGTGAGGGAATCGGCCTCAAACATGCCACCAAAGGCGCTGGTCGTCTCGGTATTATAGACCAGCAAATTCAGCACAAAACTAACCGCAATCCCCACTAACGCCAGTCGCGCTGTCCATTCTTTGCGATTACTGGGAATGAGTAAATCCACCAAAACCAGCACACAGGCCCCGAAGATGAGGCTGAGTGCGGGCAGGGTCACGCCCAAATTGGCATTGGCCAGATATTCCCCTAAACTCGGTGCATCAAACATACGCCCCCCTACGGAACGAGTACCAGAGCAGTGCCAGCCTGTCCCATATAGTTCACCAGATGCGTCACACTGCTGTCCATCGTCGCGAAGAAAATGGCAGGCTGTAGACCAATCCACAATACCATAATGATGATGGGCACGAGTGCGGCGAGTTCTGTCCAGTGCAGTTCATAACTGGCGTGTTCATCATGGGACTTTTTGAATTCGCCCATATACACTTGCTGGAACATATACAGCATATAGACCGCCGCCAAAATGACGCCCAATGTCGCGAACAGGGCATAGACAAAGCCAAGCTCACTCACCAGCGCGCCCAACAAAATCGTGAATTCGCCAACGAAGCCGTTCAATCCCGGCAGACCCATACTGCTCAACACGATGATGAGGCTGAGTCCGCCAAAAACGGGCATCGCCTTCCAGATACCGCCGAAGGCATCCAATGCCTTGGTGTGATAGCGTTCGTACAGCATCCCGACGAGGAGGAACAAGCCGCCTGTGCTGATACCGTGATTGACCATTTGCAGCGTCGCGCCCTGAATACCCTGTGCATTCAACGCGAAAATGCCGACGACGACAAAACCCAGATGGCTGACGGATGAATAGGCGACCAGTTTCTTGACATCTTTCTGGGCATAACTCACCCACGCGCCATAAATGATGCCGATGACGCCGAGTACGGCAATCACCGGGGCCCAGGCAATCGTCGCCTGTGGGAACATGGGCAAACAGAAGCGCACAATACCATACGTCCCCATTTTGAGCAGCACACCCGCTAGAATGACCGACCCTGCTGTCGGCGCTTGAACGTGTGCATCCGGCAGCCAGCTATGTAAAGGCCAGATGGGGACTTTGATGGCGAATGCCACGAGGAAGCCGAGGAACAGGAAACCGCCGGTATTGAACATCTGACTGGTTTCGCTTTCGGGCTGTTCGGCCTGGACTGCTGCATCGGCTAAGGGACGATTCGTCCAGTAATCGACGCCGGCATCCTGTGCGCGTTCGACCTGTGCGACCACTTCGGGCACGGCGAAGCTCTGTGCGGCATTGCCGACGTACAAAATCGCCAGCAGCATCAAAATCGAGCCTGCCATCGTATACAGGAAGAACTTGACCGCCGCGTAAACCCGTTGTTCCGCGCCCCAGATGCCAATGAGGAAATACATCGGCACGAGCGTCACTTCCCAGAAGATGTAGAAGATAATCAGGTCATGGGTGACGAAGACACCCAACATCGCCCATTCGAGCAGCAGCATGAACACATAATACAGGCGCTCACGTCCGCGTTCGGCAAAAATGCCGCTGCGGAATGACGACAAAATCGCAATCGGCATGATGAAGGTCGTCAGCAGCACCAGCAGCAAACTGAGGCCATCGACGCCCACGTAATAGCTAATATTCAGCGACGGCAGCCAGTTGTTCACCTGCACAAATTGCAGTCCCGGATTTTCGGCGTCAAACGTCGCCCACATCAACAGGGAAAGCAAGAATGTCAAAATGCTGAAGCCGAAGGCCGTCCATTTAATGGATTCTTTTTGGGTTTCTTCCTTCATGAACAACAGCACGAACAACCCCAGCAGCGGGGTAAATAACATCACCGTTGTCAGTGATAGTCCAGCAAACTCTTCCATAAGACCATTGTCTCCTTAAAACGCAGCCCTATTTAACCGCCCTGTAACAGCGGCAGCAGCATGATGATAATCACCAGAACAACACCCAGCAGCAGCGCAAACGCATAGGTGCGAATATAGCCCGTTTGTACCTGACGCATCTGCCCTGCCAGCCAGCGCACCACCCGACCAACGCCATTCACCGCGCCATCAATCACGCCCAAATCAAAGGGGCGGCTGAGCAGGTCGCCAATGGTATTAAAGCCGTTTTTGATGACCGTATCATGCACATAATCGTGCAGCAGCGCCCAATCCAGGGTATCGGCGAGGAAGGTGGCGATGCGATTAAAGGGTCGGATAAACAGGCGATCATAAGTTTCGTCCCAATAGAGGCGGGCATTCGCCAGCGACCAGATTGCGCCCGTGGTTGGATTGACTTGCAGCGGGTCGTGCCCACTGTGTGTCAGCGCCTTGCCGTGCCCATAGATTGACCGCGCGACATAAATCGCGCCCAGACCAATCGCCAGCGCCCCTAACGCAATCAAGGGTTGGAATTCGCCCGTATGGGCATAGGGCACACTGGGGATGAGGAAGGTGCTGAAACCGTGTGCGCCAAAAATCCCTTCCAAACCGAGCACGTTGGATGGCGTGTTGAAAAATCCAGCAAAAATGCTCAGGATACCGAGCACAATCAACACAAAGGTCATCGAAAAGGTACTTTCGGGGGCATGTTCAGCCGCCTCAGTACGCGCTTTGCCGAAGAACACCAGTTCCATCTGTCGCCACATATAGAAGGCGGTCATGCCCGCAGCCAGCAGCAATAGACCCAGCGCCACAAACCCGCCAATTTGACCGGAGAATGTTTCGCTGCCTAAACCCGACACCCACGAATCCGCGAGAATTTCATCTTTAGACCAGAACCCGGCGAATGGGAAGATGCCCGCCAGCGCCAGTGTCCCGATGAGATAGGTCCAGAATGTGATGGGCATTTTGTTACGCAGGCCGCCCATATTTCGCATATCCTGTGGATCGAAATGCTCATCGTGATGGTCGCCGTCACCGTGTTCACGGGCGTGATGATGACCATGTTCGACACCATGAATGACCGAACCGCTGCCGAGGAACAACAGCGCCTTGAAGCACGCATGTGTCACGAGGTGGAACATCGCCGCGACATAGGCGCCGACGCCGACAGCCGCGACCATAAATCCAAGCTGGCTGATGGTGCTGTAGGCCAGCACACGTTTGATGTCCCATTGACCGAGCGCGATGTAACCCGCCATGAGCGCCGTCGTAGCGCCAACCAGCGCCACAATCAACGATGTGAAATCGGCAGCATGGAAAAATACACTTGACCGCACCATCATATATACACCCGCCGTCACCATCGTCGCGGCGTGGATAAGGGCGCTGACAGGTGTCGGGCCAGCCATGGCATCCGGCAGCCACACAAACAATGGAATTTGTGCCGATTTGCCCGCTGCGCCCAGCAGCA
This sequence comes from uncultured Anaerolineaceae bacterium, assembly GCA_964614375.1. Lineage (GTDB taxonomy): Bacteria > Chloroflexota > Anaerolineae > Aggregatilineales > Phototrophicaceae > CAZTLI01. The sequence goes on along the minus strand of CAZTLI010000006.1, from coordinate 7,038 downwards.
TAAACAGGGTCACTACCACCAGCAGCGTTTGAATATCGAGTTCAAATGGCCCAATTTTGACCATACGATCCCGATAGCGGACAGCCTGCGTCGCATCTTCGGCGACAACGGCCTGGCCTGCATCGTCATAGACAATGGTATCGTCGCTGTCTAATGTCAGCGGATTGCCAGCGCCATCAACAGGCAAACGACGGCCTTCACCATCGTAATAGGCCATCAGCGGTGTGCCATTATAGAGATAAACGACCTGCTCACCGTCAACGGTCAGCACTTCGTCTCCTTCCAGGTCTAAGAGCCGTTCGGCCTGCCCGAAGATGCCGAGATGGTCAAACGCGATATGTTCATTATCCGTATGAACGGGGCCAGCGGCTTCGCCGTGGTCATCAGTGGCTTCGGCCTGGTCACCTTCACCTTCAGTCGTTGTGGCCTCGCCGTGCTCACCTTCGCCGTCTGTGGCTGCGCCTTGATCAGTTTCGGCGGCATGTGCGACACCATCCACATTGGCGATTTCACCCGGACGATAAAAGTCGAGCGTGCCAAATGCGATGAAAATGAGGAACATCGCCATCAACATGCCGAAGTCGCCAATACGATTGACGATGAAGGCTTTGCGGGCGGCGTTGCTATTCTTCCAGCCTTCGGGGGCTTTTTTATCCCACCAGAAGCCGATGAGCAGATATGAACACAAGCCCACACCTTCCCAACCGACGAACAACATCAACAAGTTGTTGCCCGTGACCAGAATTAGCATGAACATCAGGAACATATTCAAGTAGGCAAAGAACAACGGGAATTTGTTGTCGCCGTGCATGTAACCGCGCGCATAGATATGAATGAGCGAGCCAACGCCCGTCACCACCAGCATCATCGTCACACTGAGCGTATCAACACGCTGCTGCCATGAAATCTCGAAGCCAATCGAGTCTATCCGCAGCCAGCCATCAAGGAAGGGCGGATTGACGACTGTCGCCTGAAAATTATTGCCCAGCAAATAATTGTAGAGCACGAGCGACACGACGAACGACAAGAGTGCGGCGACAATCCCCACCAGCGACGACCAGCGTTCGTCCAGCCGTCCCCCCCAGAAATAGTTAATGAGCGCGCCCACTGCCGGAATGAGGACGACAAGCGGGACTAATAGCGGTAAACTTTCCATAGGTTCAGCCTTTTTCGGCAGTAAGTATAAATCGGAACAAAACTAACCCTCTAGCTCGTGCAGATCGTCGATATTGATACTGCTCTTGGTGCGGAAGATGGCGACGATTAGCGCCAACCCCACCGCGACTTCTGCCGCTGCCACTGCAATGACGAAAAAGACAAAAATATGCCCCTCTGCCTGTCCCCAGTGACGGGCAAAGGCCACCAGTGCCAGATTTGCCGCGTTTAACATCAACTCGACAGACATAAATACACGGATGGCATTTTTGCGGTACAGGACACCCATGATGCCCAGTGTAAACAGCAACATGCTCAATAGCACATAAAGTTCGACAGAAACACCCATAATGCGTTCCCCCTAATCGCCCGACGATGTGGGTTCGGGCGCTTCAAGCTGTGGTGTATCGCTCCCAATTTCGTGACCTGTCTGGGAAGCAATCACACTCGCCAATGGGCGACTCACGCGGCGACGACCCCGTAAACGCGGCGATGGCACAAAACTCTCGCGCTGCGACAGGACAATCGCGCCAATCATCGCAACCAGCAGTAGAATAGCCACCAATTGGAATGGCAGCACATAATCTGTAAACAAGACCTGACCAATCAGTTCAGGACTGCCAAATGACGGAATAACGGCAACCACAGCCGAAACAATGCGCGGTGTCAACTGGTCGCCACCCAAATCTTCGGCGGTCAAGACCAGCACCTGTGTTCGCCCGCTTTGAACATCGTATTCACTGACGGTTAATACGGTGTCATAGCCGTCGGTGACTTCGACATCTACCGCGTCGGCTTCAGCGGGGTCAAATGTGGCGTCGGCTTCACGTTCATAATCGGCATAGGCCGAAACGGTTTCGACGCCTGCGGTCGTAATAAATGCCAGCGACGGATTGCCTTCGTCTACAGCGACCTCAACCGAACCTTCGCCATAGGGCACAGCCGTAATCAATACTTCATCCAGAACCACTTCACTCGTGACCGCGCCGCCCTCGGCGGTGACAATCGCAGCGCCTTCGTCCGTCGTCTGGGGACTGGAACCGGTGTCCAAACGGCGATTCGTACCCAAATCGACCAGACTGACAGGCGCTTCACTGATGCCGTTGAACACAATCAAGCGACTATCACCACCTTGCACCGCTGCTACATTGTCAGCGACAGTTCCCAGCATAATACCGGTCACACCTTCGCCATAGGCGACAAATGTCTGTGTGCTGCCTGCGGCGAGTGTGACAGATGACTGAACGAGGATCGTCCCGGTCTCAGCATCCTGTAGTTGAAGGGTGTAATCGCCCACTGGCACATGGACAAAATCGCTGGTCCCGGCAAAGTCCACATCCGACAGCGCGAAATCGCCCCCGTCGCCAGAAAGGGTCACAATCACGGGGCCAACGCCCGTCGCGCCGTGAATCACGCGCACGAGCGAGTCGGTTTCCGCAGGTGCGGTCAATTGTAATGCGCCCGAACCGGGTGGTAGACCCAACCCCGTGAAGGGCAAACCGATAGCGGCGGCGAACAACAGCGCCAGCACAATCACGCCAACAGAGGCCCAGCGTGGACGCGGTGTCGCGCCTTCTGCTTGATCGGCCCCCAGCAGCATAATCACAAACAGGAACAGCACCATAATCGCCCCGGCATAGACCGCAAGCTGAATCATGGAGAGGAAGGGCGCTTCCAGCAGCAAATACAAGAAAGCGACACAGACGAAGTTCAAAATCAAGAACAGTGCGCTGTAGACCGTGTTTTCAACAAAAATCATTGCCATGGCAGCGACCACTGCCACACCGCCTACAATGATAAAAAGAAGTAGTTCGTTCATCCATTAACGTCCTATCGGGCGCTTTGCACACAGTTTGTGCAGTTTAGCACAAATAGCGCCAGAGTTCAAAAATCTCCGGCGCACCCAGACCCATGGCATCACCCGTTTAGTATGGGTCTTCCATATCAGGAATCGAGCGATCAAATGTACCCGGTTCGACCTTCTGTGGGGTCGGTTTGCCCGCTTCGGCGACCGGGTCAATGAGCATGGCTTTATCGAAAATCGCGTCGCGACGGTCTGTAAAGCTCAGGCGATGTTCATGACCAAGTTCAATCGCTTGGGTTGGGCAGGCATCTTCGCAATAGCCACAGAAGATGCAGCGCAGCATGTTGATTTCGTAGGTTCTGGCATAGCGTTCACCGGGGCTATAGCGTTCTTCATCGGTGTTTTCCGCCGCCTCGACCCAGATTGCATCCGCAGGACAGGCCGCCGCGCACAATGAACAGCCAATGCACTTTTCCAGACCATTTTCGTAACGGCGCAGGTGATGCCGCCCTTTATAACGCTGCTGAAATTCAATCACCTGTTCCGGGTATTGTATCGTCACCGGGTCATCCAGCACATGCTTCAGCGTTGTCGCAAAACCTTTAATCACATTCATCTGTCCATACCCTCTTGACTAACTTAATCCGCACCGGATTGTTCACCACCCGCAGGCAGCGCATCATGTTCGGGCGGTTCTGGTAATTGGGGTGGCGTGCCGAGTTGTTCCATGCCTTCCAGGCGCTTGATGGTGAATTCATACAGCACAAATGGCCCGGCAACCAGCGCGCCGACGAATGTCAGCAGCGCATACGACAGGCCGCGTGGTTCGCCTGTGACAATCGGGTCAGTCGCCATATCGTCTTCGGTATCTTCCAACTGCCCGGTGCGGCGCAGGTAATAGACACCACCAACCAGCACCACCGCGAACACGACACCCGACACAAGTCCATAAACCACCGGGTCGCCCTGGGTCACATCGCCGACGACCACTGAAATGGCTGTCCATGCCACGGCCAGCAATGCCAGCGGCAGCAGCACCTTCCAGCCAAAGTGCATCAAACGGTCATAACGGATTCTGGGCAGGGTTGCCCGTATCCAAATCATGCCGACGAGCAGGATAAACACCTTCAAAATCAGATTGACGGGGGCCATAATCGGCACCACATCGACAGGGATGAGGTGATACCCGCCGAAAAATAGCGAGGCCGCAATTAAACTAACGGCAATCATGCCGATGTATTCCGCCATCATGAACATGGCGAATTTCATACCGCTGTATTCGGTCATGTAACCCTGGGTCAGCTCTTGCTCAGCTTCAGGTAAGTCAAATGGCGCGCGATTGACTTCCGCCAGCAGCGCAATCAGCATAATTGCCGCCGCCACAGGATTGCGAAAGACGAACCATTCCCAGATGTTGCGCTGGGCGTCCACAATCTCGCCGAGGCTCATACTGCCTGCCAGCATCACGGGCACGGCAATGGTCAGGCCCAGCGTGAGTTCGTAGCTAATCATCTGTGCCGAGGCACGCAAACCACCGAGCATGGCATATTTGTTGTTACTCGCCCACCCCGCCAGCACGACACCATAGGTCGCCAGACTGGTGATCGCCAGCAGCCACAGCACACCGACATTGGGGTCAGAAATTGCCAGCGGCACCTGATAGAGCACGCCATCAAACCAGGGGATGAGCAAATCGGGCCCCAACGGAATCACCGCAATGACCAGAATTACGGGCACGACTTTCAATATCGGCGCGAGCAGATAGACCGCACCGTATACATTCGCGGGACGGATGTCTTCTTTAAAAATCAGCTTAATCGCATCCGCCAGCGGTTGCAGCAAGCCCTTCGGCCCCACCCGATTTGGTCCCACACGCGCTTGAAACCACGCGATCAATCGCCTTTCCAACAAGGTCGTATAGGCGAACGCGGTCAGCACGATAAACAGCAGCAGGGCAATGAAGACAATCGGATAAATCACCGAACAACCCGGCGAATCATAACAATAGACCGTATCGGCGTGGCGCGAATTGGCGTCAAAGATGAAGGTGAGCGCGTTCTGTATCCATGTAAAGTTGCTGATGATGATAATTGCCGTCAACACCAGCAGAATCAACGCCACGAGCAAAATGACAATTGGCAGTGGTACACCGAAAATTTTTCGGCTCATAAGCAAACCCTTTTAACCCATTTTTCGACTGTTGTTGCACAGCCAACAATCGACTGAATATCTCTGTTCAAATCATGCTAGGTCGTCACCGCCGCCGGCGCCGAGGCTTTCTTCAGATCGCCCTCGACAGGGGCATAAGGTATGGCGGCGGTTGTTAAATGCCGCGGCAGGACGACCATACCCTTCGTTTGTTCGTCATTGATGACCACCTGTACCCGAACCGATCCACCGTCAAAGGCCACCTCGACATAATCACCGGGCACAACGCCGAGTTTTTTGGCATCGTCGCTGTGCAGTTCGGCGTAAGGCGCTGGAATACGCGCGTGCATCAACGTACTGGATTCAAACGTTTTCTCACGATTATACAAACGGGTCACCGGAACAACAAGGAATTTACCCTTACCCGCTTTCGGCGCATCGGGCAGTTTCAGCTTCGACTTTTCGGCTTATCGCCTGAATCGGCGGCGGTGGCGATTTGCACACCGAGTCCGCCTTTATTCTGGTAGGCTGTGCCGCCGTAATACAGGTCTTGACCGCCCACATCGGGGAACTGGCGTTCGACCCGTGCCAGATCACGGAAGGTCGCGCCTGCAAATGCCGGGACGTTCTTCGTGATGTCGAGCATGACCGCCGCCGCCGAGACTTTCGCGCGGCCTTTGCCGACCATTTCGCCCAAACGCGAGAATAGCAACCACGCGGGGAGCGATTCACCCACTGGCCCCTGTGCGGTATAGAAACGCTGCACGCGCCGTTCACCGCTGACATACGACCCATCGCGTTCGGCAAAACTCTGAAGCGGTAAAACCGCTTTCGCAAGTGCTGCTAAATCGTCGTGGAACAGCGACAGCGAAATCACCGTCTCGGCGGATTTTAACCAGCGACGGGCGTTCGGGTCATCTGCCATGACATCGGCCTGTGCCACAATCAGCACTTTTGGCGGATTGGCGATGATGTCCTGAGCGGCTTCGGGTGTATAACCGAGATAATGCTGTCCGGTGGCGTTTGGCCCCGGCGCGGTCGAAATCAAGCCGTTATTGGGCCTGCCGATGTGCTTCGAGTCAATCAGGAAATTAGCTGCCGCTTCCATCAACGCGCGACTGCCATCTAAATCAAGCCCTTCGGCCCCGGCGATGATGACCAGATTATTGGCCTTCGCCAGGCGATCTGCGATTTCGGCATGATCTTTAGATAGATTTGCCATCGTCTGTGCGGCTTCACCCGCCCCAAAGCGGATCGAATCGCCCTGCATGATGCGATTAAAGCGCAGGGTTTCCAGCGCGAAATCTTCCAGACGTGTAGGCCGCGCGTTCGCCACAACCAGATACGCGCCACGATCCTGCGCCTGCTTCACACGCAAATGCCAGATGGGGACTTCTTCTTCTAAATCGCTGGCGATGACCAACACTGCATCACCCGCGCCCAGTTCGCCGAGATTTGTGCCTTTACCCACACCGACCTGTGCGACGAATTCGAGTCCGCTGTGGGTGGGAGGCCATGCGCCCAGCCGTTCACTACCTAATCCATTGACGAGCTGGCGCAGTGCCCACAGGTCTTCGTTGGATAGGCCGCTGCCCGCGATGACGCCAATATCGCCATCAGCCGTTTTGAGCGCGTCGGCGGCAGTTTGCAGGGCTTCGTTCCAGGGCTTGGGGTTGAGGCTGCCACCCCCCGCGCGCACCATCGGCTGACGCAAGCGCGAGTCGCTGCGGCTGAAATGATGCCCAAAGCGGGTTTTATCTGAAATCCAGATTTCGTTGACGGCTTCATTCTGGCGCGGCATCACCCGCTTGATGATGGATTTACCGCCTGCATCACGATCCAGGCGCATACTCAGGCTGATATTAGAGCCTGCCGCGTCATGCGGGCAAATGCTGGGGACTTCGTTCAGTTCCCACGGACGCGCCCCAAAA
>CAZTLI010000005.1:0-32093 GCA_964614375.1 uncultured Anaerolineaceae bacterium | reverse complement strand
AGTTGGGTGTGTGTTTGTTCGATCATGTGTTCATTATAGCGCATTTTTGATCATGTGTTTTATCGCCGGGCATCGCCATATGACATTCATCACATTTCTTCGTGATTCGGGCGCAAATGGTCTATACTATGCCTAACCTGTATTCGAATGATGATTCGATTAATTGAAACGATAGTTTTGAGTGAGGTCACCTAATGGATTTTTCCCTTCCCCCACACGTACACGACATCGCCCTACGGATGCGCGAATTTGTCGATAGCGAAGTCATCCCGGTAGAGCAGGAACTTATCCGCAACAATGAAGAACTGACTGTTGATATGGTGCAGGCGTTACGCGCGAAGGCCAAATCCGCCGGTTTGTGGGCGCCGACGATGCCCAAAGACCTCGGCGGTATGGGGCTGGACATTCAGGAAATTGTGCCCGTGTTCGAGGCCGCCGGACGCAGCATGATTGGCCCAATTGCCACGCACTGCGGCGCGCCCGATGAAGGCAACATGCACCTGCTGCATACGTTCGCCACGCCGGAACAGAAAGCGCGTTATCTCGAACCGCTGGTACGGGGCGAGATCTTCTCGGCGTTTTCCATGACCGAACCGCCGCCGGGCGCAGGCAGCGACCCGCGTATGCTGCAATCCACCGCCGAACGCGATGGCGACGACTGGGTGATTAACGGGCACAAGTGGTTCAGCAGCTATGGTGAAATCTCAGAATTTTATATCATCATGGCGGTGACCAATCCCGATGTCCATCCTTATCAGGGGGCGAGCATGTTCATCGCGCCCAAAGGCACACCCGGCATCGACGTGGTGCGTGATGTCAATATCGGCGCGAAAGACTTTGGTGGACATCCCGAAATGCGTTACACCAATCTGCGCCTGCCACAGAGCGCGATGCTCGGTGAAGAGGGGCAGGGCTTCATGCTGGCACAGGCGCGCCTTGCCCCGGCGCGTCTGACCCACTGTATGCGCTGGACAGGCATCGCCCAACGCGCGCTGGAAATCGCGACCGAATATGCGACCAAACGCGAAGCCTTCGGCGACAAACTCGCCGGACACCAGTCGATACAGTGGATGCTGGCGGATTCGGAGGTCGAACTGCACGCCGGACGTTTGATGATACAGCATTGCGCGTGGCTGATTACACAGGGCGAACAGGCGCGCGTGGAATCGTCGATGTGTAAGGTATTCGTGGCGGAAGCGGTCAACCGGGTGATTGACCGGGCAGTACAGGTCTGTGGCGGGACGGGTATCTCGCGTGATTTGCCGCTGAGCCTGTGGTACGAAAAAGCCCGCGCCTTCCGCATCTATGATGGGGCGTCGGAAGTGCATCGGATGGTCATTGCACGTAACACGATCAAAAAATATGGCGCACAACCCGCCAAAGCCGCTGTGAATTAGTTTGTCACATGGAGAACAGTCGGGCGTGCAATTTTGTGCGCCCTTTTTGATTCTAATGCGGCTGCTGGCGAAAAGACAATTGAATCACGGACTCGTAGACGGCACAACGGGTAAGCGCAAAAGATTCAACGCAAGGGGCGCATCCCTACTTGCGACCTGGCACTCCCCTTTAGTTACATCTAGCATCACGGCAAATGACATCCGCCACTGCCTGTTCAACGCGCGTCCTGTTACGGTGAATGTGGGGTCTGATTGTTCGATAAGATAATCAGGAGCAGCGTTTCTTGACCACACACACCGAAAATACCGGGAAGGAAATCCTTGCCACATGGCAGCGCGGGGCGGATATGGCCATTATCGTTGCCTTGCTGCTGTTACTGGCATTTTTCATGAATCATCAAAACACAGAGTCCGGCCTGTTCACGTCCCGCTTCGGCACGATGGAAATGATTTTCTGCTATGGCGGATTGTTGACGGCGATGGGCGCGCCGATGGTGAGCGCATTAAGCGGACGCCGCAATCCCGCACGTCCCGTCGAGATCGCCAGCAATCTCTTCATAATCATCGGTGCAATCTGGTTGTTGCGGGTGTGGCCTTTCGATTTCACACACTTCGCCGACACGCTGCCCGAAAGCATACGGGGTATCCTCGCCTGGTTGAATAACGACATCGCCAAAATCCCCCTGATTATCACCGTCATCGTCCAGCCATTCACCACCCTCAAGCTGCTGCGCGACTATCTGGTTGTGCGCGGGCAGGCCGAACTATCGCACCACACCATCCGGTAAGGGAGTAGATGGAGCAATCATCATGGCAGAGACCGTTCTCGTCACCTACGCCACACGCAATGACTCAACTGCTGGCGTGGCGGAAGCTATTGGTGACACATTGGCTGAAAATGGTTATGCGGTCGAAGTGCAGCCGATGCAGGCGGTGGATTATCTCGCGCCGTATCGCGCTGTGGTGTTGGGGAGTGCCATTCGCGATGGCAAATGGCTGCCGGAGGCCATGCAGTTCCTCCAGACTCACCGCGTGATGCTGGCCCAGAAACCCGTCGCCACATTTCTGGTGTGTATGACGATGGCGATGAAAAGTGTGCAGGCGCGTGAGATGGTGCCGCAGTGGATGGAGCCAGTCCGTATGCTGGTCAAGCCAATCAGTGAAGGTTATTTTGCGGGCGCGCTCGACATCAGCAAAGTGCCCTCGTTACGCCAGCGGATGCTGTTCCGCATGAGTGTTTGGTTGGGCGTATGGACGGAAGGCGATCACCGCGATTGGGATGCAATCCGGGCATGGGCACAAAATCTCGCCAACATCCTGCAACCGGAACTGGCACACTAAGCGATAAGGCGCGCCATCACAGAGGATGGTATAGCGTTCGTGCCTTTGGTAAGCCCCATAAATGAGGCTCATCGCTTCTGTGGTTTTTAGTCTGATTAGCTCTTTAACAAAATAATCAGGTCACGCCATTTTTTGCGGACACAGCATTGCTGTGTCCCTACGAGCAACACAGTTATTAACGGGTTTGTAGGTACACGGCACGCTGTATCCGATGACTCAATTAGATTGTTAACTTGCTGTGCCATGCCGCGTCACCTGCTATACTGTTATTACTGGATTGACCGATCATCGGGATGAACACGTATGGAAATCGCCTGTCATAGCTGGGCTTTTAATGACCTGCTGCTGCCCGAAGCCCTGGGCACCATTGCCCGCCTCGGCTTTCGGATGGTCGATATTGGCAGTGGGCCGCACCTGAATCATGCCCGCGCCGCCACTCGTCCCCGTGAAACGGCGGACGAACTGCTCAACGACCTGACGATGTTCAATCTCAAGCTAGGCGATGTCTATTTGATGCTGCCGCGTATCTCTATCGCAGATGACGCTAAACGCAAGCAAGACATCGACGTGTTTAAAGCCCTCGTGCCCTTTATGCGGTTGATAAACGCGCCGGGGGTCACGCTCTCGCCGGGATTGGTGCATCCGGCAGAAGATGCCGAAGCGCCAGACCGCGCGCTTGCCGCCTTGCGTGAGATGGTCACTGCCGCCAAAGCCGCCGATTTGCCTGTGAGCATCGAACTGCACATGGACTCGATGGCGCAAGACCCGGAAGCGGCCCAGAAATTCCTCAAAGGCGTGCCCGGACTGCAATTGACGCTCGATTGGGCGCAGTTGGTGTGTAACAACGTGCCACACGAGAAAATTGTCGAACTGCTGCCGCATACCCGCCGGATTCAGATGCGACAGGCCGCCCGCGCCCAATTGCAGCTACCCTTTGATAGAGGCCGCATCGACATTGCACAGGTGCTGCAAGCCCTGCATGAAGCCGACTACAAAGGCGACATCAGTATCGAATATCTGCAAACCAAATCCACCGCCCACGGCCTGGTCGAGGTCAACGCCATTCAAGAAGTGACCAAAATGCGCGATGCCATCCGTGACATTCGCGACAAAGTGATGAGCAAGGTCGATGAACGATTGCCATGAGGATGAGTGACAATACCCGTAAAACCCTGCGCTATATGCTGGCAATATGGCTGCCACTGTGGTTATGTGCCGGGACGATGTTCCTCTTGATGCAGCAGGGCGAGGGCTTTATGCTGGTGATTGCGGTGCTGGCACTCGTTATGCTACGCGCGGATTGGGCGCTGTGGAGACAGGCTGACAGCCTGCGTGAGGAGCGCGGCGTTCGCTTGTTTGTCGATGAAGGCGCGATGCTGCTGCAATGGCGGCAGGGCATTGACCTGTCGATTGTGATGACCCTGCACGAATTTATCGACCACGACGCATCCGACGACACCATCCAGGCGCTGCGCGACCTCCTGCACACATCGCCCTGTGTCGAACCCGATTCCAATCAACACCCGTCCTGACTCTCGTAAATCACTATTCACTGGCGATAATTAGGCCGACTCGCAATCACACAGGAGCAGGCATTATGCCCATCACCTTTCGTCCCGGAATCCCTACCGACCTTGATGCCTTTTTGCCGCTTATCCGTGATTTTTACGTCATAGACCAGCACGACTACGACGAGTCTGTCGTCCGCCCGGCGCTGGCACTGCTGCTGGGCGAACCGCGTTATGGGCGCGCGTGGTTTATTGAGGCGGATGGGGGCGTTGTGGGCTATATCGTGCTGACGTATGGTTTCGCGCTCGAATCGGGTGGACGTGATGCGCTCATCGACGAGTTTTATATTGACGACGCCCATCGAGGACAGGGTATCGGCAGGCAGGCGGTAAATTTCTTGCGTCAACACTGCCGCGATGAAGGTATAGCGTCACTGTATCTCGAAGTGGAAAATCACAATCAAGATGCTTTCGCCTTTTATGAGCGCGTTGGCTTCACAGCCGACGACAGCACGTTTATGTCGATGGGTGTGTCGTAGCGCATCCGCAATAAGAACGCCCTCGACGTACCGGACGCGACAAAAGCGATGGTACAATGGGGGTTGAGGGGTGCAGATAGCGGAGTCAGCAGATGGCGGATAGCATCAATCTACTCAATCAGGCAGCGGAACTCGCCGAAGGGGGGCAAACGGCCCCCGCGCGCCGTCTCGTCCAACAGGCGATACAACTAGACCCCGATGATGCGGAGGCGTGGTGGGCGCTGGCGCAGGTCGCGGCAAGTGAAGGCGAACGTGATCGGGCGCTGCATGAGGTGCTCAAGCGCAATCCCGACCATGTTCATGCCCTGCACATGCAAGACCAGATACGCGCGGGCACACTGCCCGCACCGGACGCGCCCTCGCGCGACAAAATCAAGCCATACATTCCCGAAGGGGCTGAAAAACGCTATTACACCCCCGCCGCGTTCACGTTGATGGGTTATCTGATAGCGGGGCCGGTGGCGATGATTGCCAATATCTATTTCCTGATGGACGCCTATCGTACCCGGCGCGAAACCGGCACAGTACCCGCTGGCACGGGTTGTTTGTGGGCGATGTTGATTACCCATGTGATTCTGCTGGCGCTGGTGGTGCTGTCGGTGATTGTTTTGCTGGCGCTGGGCGACGACCTGTGGACTCAAGTCCGGCTGTATCTCAACTGGTGAGTCCCCTTTCATTTATCACAATCTGTAACACCTTACAAACCCTCTGCTAACCTAACGCAAATCCCCCCCAAATTTAAGGCGAATTATCTGTCCTCGCCCGTTATGACCCCATTATTGGGTTCTTAACGGCAGATTCTGTTTGGGAGGATGTTATTTGTGTGCAAGGCGCAGACCGTATCCTACCCATAATGAAACTTTTATGAAATACAGGTCATGCAGCCCATGTCGAAGCCCACCATTCATTTTAGCCCGTATGCGCGTCGTGTCATTATCCACACACCGCAGCCCATTCACATCATGCAGCGCATGTTCAGCGACCATCGTAGCAACGCAATGCAACGCTGCCTGCCCACCCGTCGCGGTGAACTGCCTATCAGGTTATCGTTCCATCGAATGTGGTATGACAAGGCGATGCGTAATCTGGTGATGGTACAGCACATTAAAGGTCAAAAACTCGCCGTTTATACCGAAGATGAATTTAAAGCCATTCTTCGTGAAAGTCTCAAATTTCGGGTACTACAGCCACAACAGATGGCTGTTTGAACCAACTGCTTTCCTACATCCACCCATCCTTTTCATACAGGTCACCTGTCACCCGGCAGGTGACTTGTAGTTTATGGGGCGGCGCTGGCGATTGGCTGCTGGCCCAATACGCTGAACGGATGTTACGCATGGAGGCCAAACCAGGGGCTGAAGGGGCTACAAACGCTACCACACAGGGGGCGACAAGGCGGGTTTGAGCGCCTTTAGCAAGTGCATGTATGTGCCCTGTGCATTTGCATTGCATCTTTTTGTCGTGCGGTCTGTGTTCTCCATGACTCGGCGGTTCAGCTTTTTGCCACGCGCGTCTTGGTCAAACTGCCCCAAGTTCGTGCGGGTTAAACGATTAAAAGCAGACCGATTCGGTGTGTGGGCTTGTGTCGTTGTCCGTTCGCGTCTACATTATGGGCACATAGTCTCTTGCAGGGGGTGTCATGACCAGCCGAATAATCACCATCGAACGCCATATACTGGATCAGCAAAAGCTCTATCCACATGCCACCGGGCGTTTTACGGCATTGCTGCAAAATATCGCCCTTGCCGCCAAAATCATCTCGCGTGAGACGAATCGGGCTGGATTGACCAACATCCTCGGCGCGACCTCGGATACCAACGTGTTTGGCGAACGGCAGCAGAAATTAGACAAATTTGCCGACGAAATCATCTTCAAGATGAACGACCACACCGGCCTTTTGTGTGCGATGGCGTCGGAAGAACACGAAGACCTCATCGACATCCCGCCTAAATATGACGCCGGAGAATATGTCCTGCTGCATGACCCGCTGGATGGTTCATCGAACATTGATGTGAATGTGTCGATTGGCACGATTTTCGCCATTCATCGCAAATATACACGCGGCGAACGCGGTACGCTGGAAGATGTGTTGCAGCGCGGCAAGCGTTTGCTGGCGGCGGGGTACGTCATCTATGGCAGCAGCACGATGTTTGTCTATACCGTCGGGCAAGGCGTGCATGGCTTCACGCTGGATGCGGGTGTGGGCGAGTTCCTCCTTAGTCACGAAAATATTCGCATCCCCGAACCGCCGATATATTACAGTGTCAATCATGGCAACGAAAAATACTTTACGCCCGGTGTCCGCCGTTATATCAAAGGGCTGCAAGGGCTGCATGGTGAAGGCAGTAATCCGCTGCAAAGCCGCTATATCGGGTCACTGGTCGCGGATTTTCATCGTAATTTATTGCGCGGGGGCATCTTCGTCTATCCCGGTGACCTGCGCGAAAAAGACAAACCCTATGGCAAAATGCGCCTGATGTATGAGGCCCAGGCGCTGGCTTTCGTCGCGGAACAGGCAGGCGGTTATGCGTCGGACGGTGTGGGCGATATTCTGGACATCATTCCGCATTCATTGCACCAGCGCACGCCGCTGTTCATCGGCAATCGGGGTCTGGTCGAACAGGCCGAACAATTCATCCGCGACTACGATCAGGAATGGATCGACGCCTACCAACCCTATCGCGGCATGTCGATGTCGGCAATTCAGAGCAACAACTCCAACAATAGAGCCGATGGCGGGTCGGAATAGTGTCGCAGGGGTTAAAACCAGCGCCGCTATAGAGGTGGTCGTAACGTGCTGGACTCCGGGTTTAGCCCGTTGCAACGGGTTGATGGTCTTTAACAATATGATCAGGTAACATCGTTGTTTGCGGACACCGTGATTATTCACCTATCCGTGACAATTTGCCTGTTCACACGACCTTTGCGGTTCAGCTTTAGAGCCAGCGGCTAAACCCATGACCGACTCGGTGACACATCATCTATTTGAGCGCGTGATTCAGCGGATTGACCCTGCCTACAAACTACTCCGTGCGGGGTCTCTTATGGGTGGATTTTCGGCACAGGTGACTGCCGTCGAAATTGTGCGGCCTGACGGTCAAAAACAGATGCTGCTGGTGCGGCAGCATGGCGAACTTGACCGGACACATAATCCCCATATCGCTGCGGATGAATACAAACTGCTGCACATCACCCATAGGGCTGGATTGCCGACGCCAAGACCCTGCACGCTCGATGAATCGTGCGCCATTCTGTCGGTTCCCTATATCGTGCTGGAATATATCGACGGCGCAACTGTATTTGAGCCTGCCAACGTAACGGACTACATCCAGCAGTTCGCAATGACTCTGGCGCGTATCCATCGCGTCGATGTGGCGCGTTACGATCTGGCATTTTTGCCGACACAAACTGATTCCATTGCACAAAACCTGCGCCAACAAGCTGCCGAATTAGACGCCACGCTGGATGAAAGCCGCGTTCGCGAGACATTGGCGGCGGCCTGGCCTTTGCCACAGGTGAATCCGCCTGTGCTGCTGCATGGCGACTATTGG
Source organism: uncultured Anaerolineaceae bacterium (assembly GCA_964614375.1). Lineage (GTDB taxonomy): Bacteria > Chloroflexota > Anaerolineae > Aggregatilineales > Phototrophicaceae > CAZTLI01. The sequence goes on along the minus strand of CAZTLI010000005.1, from coordinate 23,757 downwards.
CCCGGTAATCTATTGTGGGCGGATGGTCAGCTTGTCGGTGTCATCGACTGGGAAGACGCGCGCGTTGGCGACCCGGTGGCGGATGTCGCGCGCAGTCGTTTAGAACTCTGGTGGGCGTTGGGGGTGGATGCGATGCAGCAGTTCACGGCGGTCTATCAATCGCTGACGACGGTTGATTTCACGCATCTGCCCTATTGGGATTTATGCGCCGCGCTGCGTCATATTGGCAAGGTCGAGGGTTGGGGCTTGGACGCCGATACCTTGAATCGGATGCGCCAGCAGCAGCGCCAGTTCATCCAGCAGGCGTTGCAGGCGATAGTGGAGCGTCACGAGTAGGCATGAGCCGATGTGCTCATCCGCGCTGAGGGCTGAGGGCGTGTGCTGTTGTTTTCTTTGGACGACCACGCCGGGTCGTCCCTACATACCCCCTTCGCGGCCTTTGCATCTTGGCGTCTTTGCGTTGAATCTTTGTCGTTAACGCCTCATCCCGATTCGAGCAGCTTCGGCATAATTTGATCCATCAACAGCGCGGTCTCTTCGAGGGCGAGGTAATCATCGGCATAGGAGAGCAGGTCTAGCTGCGGGTCATAGCTCCAGAAGCCGGCGATGTCATACAGATAGCGGATGTAGGTATAACAGATGCCGAGCACAATCCGCGAATAGACACTGTAGGACATATAGGGGAAGAAGATAATCACGCCCCGATCATGCACATACATCACCACGCCCAGTTGTTCAAAGGGATGATGCAGTTCCACATCTTCGCCGGGACCGGGAACAGGGATGAGGGATGGGTCGAGGCGCATCAATTTGCGCGCCAGTGTCTTGGGGCGGATGCGGCGCACAGGCCAGAACAATTCCGGCTGTTCATCTTGCCCGTGGTCGAACAACCATTCCAGCATGGCGGGTGTGAGTGTGCCCATTTTAGGGACATAGAGGTGGATTTCGTAAATCACCGGGCTTCCCCTTCCCGTTTGGCGTCGGGTGGCATGACGCCGTGTTCGCGCAGCAGGTCAATCAGCAGGATAATCGTGTCGATTTCCACCAGTGGCGCACGATACCAGACCGGGGCATCCGCCGATGCGATAACAAGCTGCCGGTTCTGGATGCGATAGCCCTGCACGGCATCCCACGCCAATACACGACCATCCGCATATAGTCCCTCCGCGCCGACTTCGAGCGAATCGGAAAAACGGACACGTCCGCCGCTGTCCAGCGTCGTATTGACGATGGGGCGGCGCGCCTGCCGCACGGCCTGTTCTAAGCGGACGCCAAGCTGGTCGATGTTTTTATAGAGATTGTTCAAGGTCAGCACTTCGCCGAGGTCTGTCCGCACGGTATAGCGATAGATATTGCGCGGGATGAAACCGAAATAACGCACTGTTTCCGCTCGCTGGCGCAAACTGACCACATCCTGATAGTGAATAAAAGCGGTGTTCGAGCCTTCGCGGTAGCTTAAGCCTTTTTCATAGAGCACGACTTCGCGATTCCACAAATGCGTGATGTACCAGAAAATCGCCAGCGCCGCGATAGTCAGCACGGCGATAATGACGATGGAGGCGGTATCATTGTCGAGATTGGCAAAAGCCACCTGCACCACCAGCGTAATCAAGCCATAGACCACCGCGCCCTGTGCCAGCAAGCGCCCACGCTGACCGGGAAAATGCGCGACAAACGGCCCCAGAATGGGGTCGGCTTCAAACAGGGATGAATTTTTGCTTTTGGTTGATCGACTCATCGTGTGCTTGTGATTCTGTTGTGCAATGTGGGTGGCTGCCCCCATAAATCTGATGTGTGACTACTGGTTAAATGTATCACAAGTGACCTGTTCACACCTATAGCCGAAATGGGTGAGGTCATTCATCCGCAGCCGGTTGCAGGACGCGCTGGAACACGATTTGCAAGGATACGGGCGCGCCCAGTGTCGCGCTGAGGCTGTCCTGCGCCGTTTGCATTTCGGCGGATGAGGGCGCGCGACGTGCCCGCAGCGTGGCGGTGACGACCAGCGATTCATCGTCCTGTCGGGTGATGGTGATGGTCGTTATCGTGCCGAAGTCAAATTGTTCGGTCAGCGTTTCTGTCGCGGCCTGTTCGCTTGCGTCGGGCATGGTGACGGTGGTCAGTTGGATGACCTGTAGCTGTACCGGACGCCCAAGGAGGTCGGTGAGTTCGACATTCACACGGCGCACGGTTTCGGGCAGGATGGCGTCTTCCGTCGAGAACATGGCGACGGCATAAAACGGGTTATTCGAGCGCACATCCAGTTCAACCAGTTGCGCGGGGGCGAAGGCGCGGGTGATATAATCTTGCACGAATTGTTCGTCACGCGCCCCCCGTCCCAGATTGACCAGCAGCAGCATCACCAGTAATAGAATGGCGATGACACCGCCCCACCACGCGCGAATGTCGATGTGTTGTTCTTCCTGCGGACGCATCCCCAACCACACAAACACCACGCCACCTGCGACGACGATAAAGGTGATGTTGGTGATGAACAACAGCGCCGCCCCTAACGCCAGATCCGCGTCCCGGAAGGCAAATCCCAGCCCAATCGTACACACCGGCGGCATCAGCGCGGCGGCAATCGCCACACCTGCCAGGGCCGCGGGAATGCCCTTCCGTGCCGTCGCATAGGCGGCGACCACCCCCGACGCCAGCGCGACCACGGCATCGACCAGCGTTGGATTGCCGCGCGACAGCATTTCGTCTGTGGGTGTATCCACTGGCAGCAGCGTCCCCAATACAATCGAGACCAGCAGCGCCAGCACAATGCCCTCAATCAGCGTCGTAAGCGTGCGGCGCAGCAAAGGCGTTCGCGCCGTCGTCAGGCCGACGGAAAAGGCCGCGAGGGGCTGCATTAACGGGGCGACCAGCATCGCGCCAATAATCACCGCCGGACTGTTCAAGATGAGTCCGAGCGTCGCCAGTATCGCCGAAACCAGAATCAACACAATATAATCGAGGTCGGAAATGCTGTTTTTGCGCTCCTGCCAGACCAATTCCTGCTGTTCAATTCCGGTCAGGGTCGGCATCCAGCGCAAGGCACGCCGACGCAAGCCATCACGCACACGGCCTACGAGGTCGGTCTGACGTTTGAAGCGCGAGACCAGAATCACCGGACCCGGCGCGCGATTCAACAAATCATGTGAATAATGACTTTCTTCTAACCACTGTTCCAGTTCGGTCTGCTGCCAGAAACCCAGAATCAACAAATCGTCTTCGGTCAGACGGCGCAAAATACCCGCCGCGGGATTAGAATCGGTGATAATCGCTTTCTGGATATTTTCGCGATTGGGGATGCGCTCCAGCGATTGGCGGATGAGGTCTTCGTTTTGCTGCTGATGGCGATAATTGCGCTGGATGTTCATCGTGCTGATGGCGGCGTCGCCCCGTCTGGCGAGTAACACGCCGAGATTGCAGGCAATTGTGGTGGATAGTGTGCCATCTATGGGCACGACCACGCGATTGAACGAGGGTGTCAACGACGCGCGATAGACCAGCACATCACAGGGCGCGGTTTCGATGACATTTTCGACGATGCGCCCCAGAACGACTTTTCCCTGATCGGGCTGCTGCAAACCGAGCACGATGAGGTCTGCGCCATTTTCGCGGGCGACATCGAGTATCCCGCGCGAGATGCTGGTCGCCGTTTCCGCCACCAGTTCGACCGGTTTGCCTTCATCGGCAGACTGCTTGACGATAGGTTGAATCGCTTCGGTGCGTTTATTGGCGTCTTCGGCATCGCCCAGCGACACGATCAACGCAATCACGCGCCCCTCTTCGGGATGGGCCAGCGTGCAGGCTAATTCGAGTAAGTGGGCAGCCGTATCGGGATTGCTGACCGGGACGATGATGAGTTTGGCGTAATCAGGCAGGGCGTCGATTGTTTTGGGCATCGGCAGTCCTTCAGGCGCGGGCATCCGACAATAAATGTAGCGTACCGGGATGTGTGGCAGGCGTCAAGCGATGGATAAATTTGCAAGTCCGCAATCAGCAAGTCCGCGGTTCAGCTTTAAGCTTCACCACTTGTTGCAAGACCTGTGCGGTTGCTGACTAATTAAAATGCACGAAAGGATGTCCAGTTTCAACCGCTTCTGACAGACAAGGGTGCTATGAGCACTGCTTTAGCCCGCTGCCAGCCTGAAGACAGGCGGACAAGGCTTTTTTCGGCATAATGCGCGATCAGCGTACAGGTTATGGGTCGATGTCGCGCACACAGCGGAAACCGACATTGATTGGAAATGCTGTCGGGCCAAAACGGTCTCTATCTGACGCGCGCTGGGTCCCACTGTTGAACGAGCCACCGCGAATCACACGCGACTCGCCGCTGGTGCTGCCCGCTTCGGGTTCATCGTCCGCTGTATAGGGATAAGGTCGATAGAAGGAACTCGTCCATTCCCATAAATTGCCGCTCATATCATAGGCGCTAACCCACGACGCGCCCTCTGGCAGTAAGCCGACCTCGGCGATTTCGCCGCCGGAATTGCGTTCATACACGACAAGATCAGAGCCAAATTCATTCCCCCAAGGATAGCGCAAGCTGTCTGGCCCGCGCGCGGCATATTCCCATTCGGCTTCCGTCGGCAGGCGTCCGCCACGCCAATTGCAGTAATTTTGTGCCTCGTACCATGTGACACGATTGGCAGGCTGCAACGGGCGGGTGGTCATCAAGTCGGCCTGAACGGGCGGGCACATCTCGGCGTCGGAAGCGGTACACGCGGCATAGGATGCGACGGTTACTTCAGTGCGATCAATCCAGAAGGGTTCATCAAAACACTGCTCATGGGCGGGCGCTTCGTCGCCATCATTTTCATCACTGCCCATCGTATAACAGCCCGCAGGCACGAGTACCATTGGCACATCCTCGAATATCCGCACGACTGGCACCCAATCGGCATTCGCTGGCACGGGCGTTTGGGCGACCATGACCTGTTCCGCCTGGACTGTGGCGCGTGCCGCTTCATAAATGCGCGTCGCTTCCATGACTTCGGCGGTGGCAGTGCCCGCGCGATCCGGTGTCACTGTTGCAGTCGGACTCGGTGTTCGTGACGGGGTGGTGGTTGCTGTGGGCGTATCGGTGGCTGTCGGCGTTTGGGTCGGCGTATCGGTTGGGGTCAACGTCTGTGTTGGACGCGGCGTGTTCGTCGGCGCATTGGCAGTCGCCTGTGCAATCTGCGTCGCAATTTCGTTCCGGGCTGCAACCGTTTGCGTGAAATCCGGCGTGTTCGTCGGTGTGTTGGTCGGTGCAGCAGCAACAATGAGCGCGTCGGCATCGCCGATGAACCGCACACCATTAGTCGATGACGCGACCCAACCTATCTGCCCGGTTGGTAGCAGCACCTGATAGAAGCGACCATCGTCACTAACGCCTATGACCTCGACCTCATCATTGACAGCAAGTGAGGCGCTTGCCGGAAAATTACTGGATGGCCCCACCCGTACTGTTGTCTCGCGCTGTACCTGTATAATCGGCACAGGCGGAAGGGTTGGTGTGTCTGTCGGTGTGGGCGTATTCGTAAAAGCCGCCAGTGTTCCTTGAAATTCTGTCGTGCGCGTTTGCATGTCCGCCTGGGTGACTGCTGCCGCCGTACCCGCCTCAAAGGTTGCGACGCGCGCGTTAATCTGATTGTCCATTGCCTGTGTCTGCCGCGCCTCCTGGGTCGCCGTGCCATTAGCCGCTAACCGGGCGGCGGCAATATCGTTGATTGACAGCACTTCGGGTTCGCGATTGCTCAATACAAACAAAATGACAGCGGCGAAAAAGATGATTAACGAGGCAATGAACAAGAGCACACTGCGTTGGAACAAGGTGCGTTTAGGATAGATGGCGTGAATCAGGTCGATGAGGCGGTTCATATCGCGGTGGAAGTCCGGGTCTTCGCGGATGATGGCGGCGTTGCGATAGACCAGTTCGCGCAGGCTTTCGGGCAGGTCTTCTGGTTTGGGCATGTTTGCCCCTAGAACCAATAAGGGTATGACCAGCACGCCTTCGCGCTTCAGGCCGCCTTCGACCTCAATCCGCACGAAATCTTCAGGATTATGCAAGCGGACATTGCCCTGCTCATCGGCAGAGTGTGCCCAATCAGGGCCAATGACCACGACCTGCACATCGCAGTTTTTGAGTTCGTCGTCGATTTGCCGGCGGAAGTCCGTGCCCGATTTGATGTCCTCAACATCTTTAAACACATTTTTCGCGCCAAATTCCTGTGCCAGACGGTCATAAATACGCCCACTGACCGTCATGGTGTCATGCCGACGATAAGAAATGAAGATGTTCGCCATGTCGTTCTATTCTCACGCTAAAAGAAACCGAACTATACCGCAGTCCCTACGATTCGCACAAAGTCTTGCCCCACAGGTTGATGAACTGTTAAGTCCTGTATGGTGCGCGTTGGATGTGTAAGCGAGAACCGTGTGATGAGGCTGGTGAATCAACGCCGATACGACAAATTCTTCAATTTTACCTATCGCCGTGTGTATTCGCTGAAGCTGCCGCCATCCAGCACATAGAGGATATAGGCGCTGCCGCCACATGACCCGCTGCCATCACAATCCAGATAGCCCGATACACTGTCGTTACTATAGGTGCGGATATATTCCTGCATCGCGGCGCGATCAATCACCAGCGCGCCGGAGTCATCTAGCGTGCCCAAATTTTCCGCCGCGTCGAGCAGCATCATCGCCGCGTCATAGGCATAAACCGCGGTGGGCGCTGGCGCTTCGCCGGTGAGGGTGGCATAGGTGGCGGCAAAATTGTAATAGGCATCGCTGTCGGTCAGGGCCGGGACGACGAAGTACGTGCCGTTGCCCATGTCGCCCACCATTTCGGCAAATGCGTTTTTCTCATCGGGATTGCCAAACATCAAGCCCGGACCCAGATTGCCTGCACCACCGGCATGATAAATCAAGTCCGCCGCGGGTTGTGCCGTGCCGCCGTAATAGACGAGCTGCGCGTCGCTGTCTGCGATTTCACCCACCGCATTATCGAGACTGTCCGCTGCGCCATCTAGCTGGATTACTGTCACAATTTCGCCGCCCAGTTCCTCAAAATGTGCGATGAAATCACCCGTCAGTCCAAAGCCCTCGTCTGTGGCATCGTGGACAATCGCCACTGTATGCATGCCTAAATCGTGATAGGCGAATTCAGCGGCAATCGCGCCATCCGATAGACCACCCGCGCTGATTTGATTGAAACTCGGATACGCCGCCAGTTCGCCGGGCGGGATATTGCACGCGGGGCTGATGGTCGTGAACAGGGCATCCGAATAGGGCGAAGCCGTCGCTGTACAACCCGGATCGCAGGCATGACCGACCACACCGAGCACGCGATTGCTGCCGATGACCCGTTCCGAAATGGCGATGCTGCTTTCATCGGCACAGTGCCCTTCTTCGGGCAGAAAGTCCCAACCTATCGTGCTGTCACCGATGTAGAGTTCGGGTCTATCTTGCTGTGCGACTTCAACACCGCGCAGCATCGCCCCATTGACCGCGCCGTCATCGGAATCTATCGCCACCGCGATTTGCAGCGTTTCGTCTGTGGGGATGATGAGCGCGCCACTGTCGGCGGAATTCTCGCCCAGTCCGTCTATCTGGCTGTCGGGGTCGATGCCGCTGCCTTCTGGTTGGGGACGATTGACGACCAGCAGCGCCACAATGACGACCACAATCACTGCCGCCACCACGCCGATCCACGTCATGGGTAAGCGTGTGCCCGTTTCGATATTGACTTTAGAATCGACCGCCGACTCGACACGGGCAGACGGTGTGACGGTTTTCGAGACGGCAACCTGTTTCGAGACGGGTTCGGGCGTGTGTGGTTTCACCATCGGGACTTCTTTCGTCCCGGCAATGTCGATATGTTTATGAATCTGGCTGATGAGGCGGCTCATATCCCGATGAAAATCCGGGTCATCGCGCACAATCGCGGCATTGCGATAAGCCAGTTCGCGCAGGCTGTGCGGCATATCGCCAGAATTGGGCATGCCCGCGCCGCGCACCAGCACCGGAATCACCAGCACGTCATCGCGTTTCAAGCCCGCTTCGATTTCGACGCGCACAAAATCGTCCGGGTCATCGAGTCGCGCGCTGCCATCGCCCGCCATTGCATGAATCCACTCTGGCCCAATCATCACCAGCAGGACATCGCAGCTCCCCACTTCACGATCAATAATCTGCCGGAAATCCGCACCCAGCGGGATGTCATCGACATCTTTAAAAATGTTGTCGTCGCCAAATTCCATCGTCAGACGGTCATGAATGCGCCCGGTGATGGTGATGGTATCGGAACGACGATACGAAATGAAAATGCGTGCCATAACACTTCCCAACTCATGAATACGATCTAATTCAATTATCAGTATACGGGAGGATGGGCAAATACGGTAACGTGTAATTGGTCAGGTGTGGTGAGGCAAAGTCGTCTACAATGGAGACAGTCGCGCGCGTAAAGGAGGGCTATCCCTGCCGCCAACAGCACATCAAAGGGATGCAAATCGCCGCTGGCGAAAAGACAATTGAACCGCACAGGACACAGAGGACGCAGAGTGTAAAGGGCAAGATGGTCACTTTCGCGCCGTTTTCTTGGCTCATTACTGCATTTACTCGTTACGCATCACTGCTTTTACTTGGCACTTATGGATAAACCAATTAGACTCTGAATGATTATTGTGCAGACAGCGGGCTTATGTTAGTTGTGAAAATAATCAGATAACGCCGTTTTTTTGCGGACGCGGACACAGCATTGCTGTGTCCCTACGAATAATGACGGTTGTTAACGGGTTTGTAGGGACACGGCACGCCGTGTCCGATGACCCGATTAAATTGTTAACTTGCTTCAGCCCGTGGCACAAGTGGCTAAAACAGTGCTCATCGCGCCCTTGTCCATCATAAGCATTCTTTTTGTTTCGTCCATGAGATTTGCTCAGTCCTTTTACCTCATCACTGTTCTTGCTCATTACTCATCACTTTTCTCAAGGAGAGGGATACGATGCTCGATTTGCTCGATTACCGCCGCCGGGTGACACGCTTATATGGCTCGGTGCGAATAGCGGTGGACACAGGCCAGATGCCCGCTGTGTGGGCGGCATGGCGCGCTGCACGCGATGAATTGTTCGCCACGCACCCGCAATCGGCGCTGGACGATGCTCAAAAGGCGCGGTTTGATGGCCTGCGCTACTATGACTATGACCCGGCCTATCGTGTGATTGCACACCTGGACGACTCTGTCGAACCAGAGGTGTTTCATGTGCAGTTGGATGATGACGGCGATTTTCGTTATCGGCGCATCGGTCAGGTGACGTTTCGTGTTCCGACAGGCACAGGGACGTTGAGCGTGTACTGGATTATGGGGTATGGCGGCGGAATTTTCGTGCCGTTCGGCGATACGACCAATAAATCGGAGACATACGGTGCGGGGCGCTATTTAATCGACACGATAAAAGGGGCGGATTTAGGCACCACATTGGAAGGTGATATGGTGCTGGATTTCAATTTTGCCTATCATCCCTCGTGTGCCTATCACTATCGTTGGGTGTGTCCCCTCGCCCCGCAAGAGAATAAGCTGCCCTTTGCTATTCCAGTGGGTGAGAAGATGCTGACGCAGGGTGATGCTGCCAATAGGTGATTGGCGAACTTCCTCTCAAAAGAAAGAGAATAGTCGCGCGTATCCCACCCCACGTTAAAACTGCCCAAAAGCCACGTCATCTAAAGCTGACAGGAAAGCATCGAACGCGACGTATTTGCTGGCCTTTTAGTGGACGTGGCACTGCGGCAGCCAGATGATAGCGGTGTTGTATACCGCCATCGTCTGGCGGTGGATATGATGCCCATTACGAACCCGGTTGATAGCGGGGTGTGCCTTCGTTGGCGGTTGAACGGGTCACCTGCTGCAAGCCTGTGCCATCGGGATTGACGACGTAAATATCATAGCTGCCATTGCGCCGGGATGAAAACACGATGCGCCCGTCGTCTGTCCAGTGCGGCTCCCAATCCTCAGCCGGGTCAGTCGTGACGCGCGTTAAACCCGTTCCATCCACATTGATGACATAAATATCCAGATTGCCATCGCGCGTGGATTCAAAAGCGATGCGCGACCCATCCGCCGACCATGACGGCTCCCAATCTTCGCCCGAATAATTGGTGAGATTGCGCTGGTTACTGCCATCGGCATCCATGATATACACTTCCTGATTGCCGTCGCGATTGGAACTAAACACAAGCTGCTCACTATCGGGCGACCAATCGGCGAAGTAATCGCCCGCACGATGGCGCGATAGAGCGACGGGATTGCTGCCATCGGCGTTCATGCGATAGATTTCGGGATTGCCATCGCGGTCTGTGGTGAAGAGGATATAGCGTCCATCGGGCGACCACGCCGGAAACCAATCGACATTGGGTAAGTTTTCGGTCAAGCGCCGTTGATTGCTGCCGTCGGCATTCATGACATAAATTTCGGTGCTGCCGTCGCGCTCACTGGTGAAAACAATCTCCGTCCCATCCGGCGACCAATCTGCCACATAGTCATGATAGGCACTGTTGGTGAGGTTGGTCAGACCGGTACCATCCAGATTCACCACCCAGATGTCGTTTGTGCCCGCCTCATCAGACACAAACAGAATCCGCCCACCCGTGCTGCTGGTTTCGGTATCGCGATCCGGGTCACGAATCGCCAATACTGTGCCACTCATCCCGACCATCAGCAGCACCATACACACCATGAACAACTGTCGCAGCCGCATCATATTTCCTCCTGAATATCAATGGTATCACGCGGTGCAACGGGCTGATGCAAGGAAACAATTTAATCGGGTCATCGGACACGGCGTGCCGTGTCCCTACAAAGCCGTTAACCACCGTCATTATTCGTAGGGACACAGTATTGCTGTGTCCGCAAAAAACGCCGTTATCCGATTATTTTCGCAACTAACATAAGCCCGCTGTTCTTCACGCTATCTGAACTTGAACAATATACTATAGTTGTACCATATCCCGCCGGGATTGACCGAAAAATCATGCCCCAAAATTGTCCGGGTCGGGGCCGATGCGCCCGCCTTTATCCAGGGCGTTGATGGCTGCGATGTCGGCGGCGGTCAATTCAAAGTCGTAGAGGTCGGCATTGGTCTGGATGCGGTCTTTGCGGGCGGATTTGGGAATCGTGATGACATCCCGCTGCAACATCCAGCGCAGGGTGACGTGGACGGGCGATTTGCCATATTTTTTGCCGATGGCGACCAGTTCCGGCACATTCATCACGCGGCCTTTCATGATGGGCGCCCATGCGGTGACCGCGATGCCGTTATCCTGACAGAATTTCACCAGACCGGGCTGCTGCAAGAAGGGGTGATGCTCAAATTGGTTGACGGCGGGAGTCACGTTGGCGAAAGACAGCAATTCTTCGAGATGATGCTGCATAAAATTACTGACGCCGATGGCCTTCGCACGACCACTCGCATAAATTTCTTCCAGCGCCCGCCACGCGCCTTGCCAATCGCGCACAGGCCAGTGAATCAGATACAAATCAACGGTTTCCATGCCCAGGCGCGATAGACTGGTATCGAAGGCTTTTTTTGCGCCATCATAGCTAATGGAATCAACCCACACTTTGGTTGTGACGAATATGCTTTCACGCGGGACGATGCCAGCGCGCACGACTTTGCCGACTTCGGCCTCGTTGCGATAGAGGGCAGCGGTATCGACGGCGCGATAGCCCGCTGCGAGCGCCCATTTGACGGCGTTTTCGGTCTCTGAACCGACTTCGGTTTGATACACGCCCAGCCCGAATAGCGGCATTTCGAGGCCATTATTCAATGTCAGCATACTATCTAGGGTCAATGCCATGGATATTCCCTTTCCTGTTGGCGGTTTTCAACGGGGGTGGATATGGCACAAGTATAACGCGACATCGAAATTGAACCACAGGGGGGTATGGCAGAGGATTCAACGCAAAAGGCGCATACATGCGGCGCACAAGTGCGTTACGCAAAGGGGCATGTAGGGACGACCCGGCGTGGTCGTCCAAAAAGAACAATTTATGTAGCAGCGTGGAGTTTAACCCGCTGCGGCACGTTGATTCAACCGTCATCAGGCATGAGGAATATGCACTGGTTCAGTTCCACAGCGCCTCTACCTTGTCATAACTTGCCATCAATGTTGATATGTAGGGCGAGAGTTCGGCAAATTTCTTCGCATTTTCGACGTTAATGCGGGTTTTGGAAAAACTGACGCACATATAAAACGCCTTTGACGCGAACGGACTCCCGATTCCGACAACCGATTGGATGTTGTGCGGGATCACAAATTCGTCCTGCGCCACGATAAACGGACTGCCATTGGCCTGTTCGACGTGGAAATAATTTGCCATGAACGAGGCTTCATGTAAGAATTCGTCCTGTGCATCGCTTTTGACCAATCCAATCTGCTCAAATGCGGCCTTAAGCATGGGAGTGGTGAAAGCGCCTGCCGGGATAACCCGGTGACCCGCCGACTCCAACCGATTACACCATGCGGTTTCATCGCCCACTGTCCCGCAAAGCGTTAACCATTGGCCTTCGGTATCGGTAGACTCTTCCGGCGGTAGTTGATTCTCATTCGCCAGACGAAAGATACGCACCAGCGCGAAGATTCTCTCGTTTTGTGGATTGCGAAACTCGTTATAAATTGCCCGGACGACGTGTTGTGCCGCTTCCTCAAATGTAACGAATTTGTCGCGATTCTCGTTTAACTGATCGCGCGCCCATTGAGTTACTTCGGATGATGTGGCGGACAGAAAGTTCATTCGGCTTCCTCCCTCAATTAAGAACGCCTAAATATCCCCCGACATACATATTTATGATTTATTTTAATATAGAAGCGGTGAATTGAAGCTGAAGGTCATTGTCGGCTTTGCACGAAATCGGGGTTATTTTACGTTGTGCGAATCAAAAAGGCATGTAGCCAACGTGACCACATGCCCTTTGAAATTGTGCTGGACATCACTCCGCCACAAGGGTGTCCAATCGGATTCAGCCCTACCGTGCGTGTATTCAGTCGATGAAGAACTCGGTTGTGTGTAGATAGGTGTTCGGTAGGCCATCAAAGATGAAGACAAACACCTTGCCATCCACCACCGGCCCCGCGTTTATCTGGAATTCACCCGATGTCAGCGCATACAAACACACCCGACCATCCGCATCGGCACAGCGAATGAGCGTGTTGCTTGACGGTGGGTTAGCGACAAACGGCGCGAGGTCATCCACTGTCACAATCATAATCAGGACGCCGGTACTATCGACAGTCACGGCATAGACCTGAATGGTTGTGTCGCCATTGGCGTCCGCCCCATTATAAAGCACAAAGTCCATATCGCCATGCTGTAAATTCAAACGTCCGTCATTGGGGATGAGATTTGCACCCCCGCCAGCACCTGCGCCGCTGCACGACGTTAAAAATGGCAAGAATGAGACATTCGCGCCGACACCATCACCGCTCCCCGGCCCGTTGCCTGATGGCCCATCGGCTGTGCCCCAGAAATTATTAATCGCGTTCAATGGCGTCGCATCGAGTGTGGCGACGGCTGTGCCACCGCCTGCATTGCCACTGAAGCAGCTTGATGTGACGGTGGTGGTCGCGAAGTCGTTCTGGGCGACGGCGCTGCCCCCAGTGGGCGCATTGTTATTGTTGAACACGCTGTTGGTGATGGTCAGTGTGCCGGGGCCATAAATGTCGAAAGTCCCGTTGCCGACTGCACCACCATGATCGGCTGCTGTGTTGCCTGTGAAGGTGCTGCCGCTGATTGTGCCCGCGCCTGCATTGACAATCGCGCCGCCGTCGTCGCCAGAGGTATTGCCCGTGAAGGTGCTGTTGCTGATGGACATATTGCCCGCGTTGGCAATCGCGCCACCGTCACCAGCAGTATTGCCCGCGAAGTTCACGCCGCTGACATTCAGTGTGCCAGCGTTCAAGATACCACCACCGGCTAAAAAGTTGCCGTTGGCGATGGTCACGCCGCTGATATTGAGCGTCCCAGTCGGCGCAATGATGATGACAGGTCTAACATTGCCGCCGCTGATGGTCACTACACCCGCGCCGGGGCCGGTGAGCGTCAGTGGCTCCAGCACGGTAATAGACAGACCGGGGTCGATTGTGCCTGTCACACCGGGCGCGAAATTAATTGTATCCGGCCCCGCGTTAGCCATGGCCTGCGTAACTGCAAAGCCGAGCGAGCCGGGAACGACGCCGTTCGCATTGCTGGTCACGGTGAATGTGGCTGCGTGTGCTTGCTGCTGTGGGATGAATAATCCCAGTGTTAAGAGTGCGAGCGTGAGGATGATGATGTGTTTCATGATGGTGCTCCTGCTTGATTAGAAATGCGTTTGGATAGGGTTACTTTAAGATTACAGCCTTGCAGCAAAATAAAAACCCCGACTGTTGTGCCGGGGTTCGTGTTAGGTTACTCCGGTCTGTGGTTCGGGACGTTCCTAGCCACAGTTGCCCCATGTGCTGGCGAAGCCGTCGCTTATCCAGCCGGTGTCGCCCATGAATGTGACCTCGAACCAGTCGCCGCTGCGGGCATGGGCGGTCATTTCATAGTCGAAGGGGATGATGGTGATCACATCGCCCGTGACCGGGAATGTGCGGAAGTTCACCATGTCTGTCGTCGTCACGCGGCAGTTGGACAGCGGTGTGTATGCGCCGGGTAGTCCAGCGCTGCTGTTTGAACTGCTGCTGCTATTGGTCGCTGCGCTGCCGGGAACGCCGCCGGGTGCGCCGTACAGGGTATAGAAGTAGATGTCGCCACCGAACAGGTCGTTGAAGATGACGACTTCGGTCTTGCCTTCGGCATCTGGCCCGATGTTGACCTGATACTCGCCTGTATCAAGGATATAGAAGGCGGCGGGGCAGTCGTTGTTGCGGGCCACTTCGGTATTAACACTCGGATTGGTATCATAACCCGCGATCATGGCGAAGGTGATGTGGAAGCCGAGGAATACGGCGCCCTGTTCATTCAGGCAGTAGAGTTCGATAGACGGATTGCCCGATGTATCTTGCGATGGATACAGGATACCGAGATGGTCACCATGACCCCAGTTGAGGCGGTTGTCGGGCGGAGTCGGGACGTTTGTTGCGGTTGTCGCCGCCGGTGCGCCGCCGCCACCACCACCCGCAGGCGGGGTCGTGCAGGTACGATTGCCCAGATTGGCGACTTCGTTATCGAACGCCGTTTCGGTCACGGTGATGGCTGTCCATGTGGCGGGGCCGGGGAAGTTGTAGATACCCGCTGCAACGCCATTCTGGACGATACCGCCTGCATTGATGTCAATATCGAAGGGGCCATCGCCGCCGATGATGTTCACACGCAGATTCGCGCCCACACAGGCTGCCGTTACGGTCAACACATTGGTCACGGGTGGCGTGCAGTCGATATTGTTGAAGGCGATATTTTCGGTATCACCGCCCGTTTCTGTCACCGTGATGTTGGCCCAGGTTGGCCCGTTGGCGAAGTTATATGTGCCTGCGGCGACGCCAAGCTGATTGCCGCCGTTGCTGGTTGTGATATCGAAGGGGCCATCGCCCGCGTTGATGTCAATATCGACTGTGCCATCGTTGACGCCCGCTACCTGCACACAGGTCGCGGTTGCATCGAGTGTGACATTGGTCGCGTTCGGCAGCAGGTTGCAACCCAGCGCGCCTGCAAAGCCAGTCGGGTCGATGCCTGCGAGGGTATCAATGAGTGGTGATGCTTCAATTGCAGGAATATCAGCAAGTTGATTGCCCGTTGCGACTACATCATACATGCGAACTTCAAATGGATAGGATGCCGGATTGTTGGGGTGTGTATCGTTAATCGTGTGAATTTGGGCAGGGCGTAGGGCAGCACCTGAAAACGCATCATCAATGGCGATAACTGTTCCTGCGCCATCATACACAACCAACGTATAATTATCAAAAGCACCATTATCCATGACGGGTTCACCATCATCTGCCAGACTGACCGTAATATCAACGACTGTACAGCCTGCTTGCGCGGTGATGTTTGTCACACCGTTTAATCCCGCGGTTGCCGGATTCTGAATGGCCTGCGCGCTGTTGGACGGGGCGAAAGCGAAACCGATAATTGTTGCCAGAACAAGAATTGTGAAACTGAGTAAACGTATTTTGCTGAACATGATCCTCTACCTTTTTTTGGGCATAATCGGGTCGAACGATTGATGACCTTAAGGGTAGAATTTCGTCCTATCACATAAATAAAACATGACCTCACAACAACCTAAAACAAACCACACAAAGCCGGACAACCTGTAAGGCGGTTGATCGGCACGATTTATGGGCGCGATGTGGCAAATTAAATACATCTGCGTCGGGATACGTGTCACCTGTGGTCTTAACACGGCGTACTATGTCAGGACGTGTGTTAAGAGGTGGCTGCGTATCACAACGGACATGCGCCGGCGCGGTCTGCCTGTGCGAAGTGGTCAACGGTGTGCGCGATACGCGGCTATACCTGCCCACCGAGATGCTGCATCACGGGCAGCGACAGCGATGCGCGGCGGCATAGCAAGCGCCACAGACCGGGCTGTTCATTTACGATTTTAGGGAAGTTGTAAGGTGGTTTCTATTTTGCCCTTACACTTTCCGTGTTGAATCATTGCGATGTTGGTTCGTTACGTCCGCTGCCTTTCGTTTTCTCGTCCAATCCTTACGACATGGCATAGACAGCCCGAATATCGTACAGCGCACCTATCAAATGCGATGCGGTGGCTGGATTCAGCCGTGCTGTAGCGCGCCACTATTTGCGATGCTGGCGGCGGCATTCGCCCCAAACATCAGCCGTGCGAATCCGAACACAGTCCATGACACGCCCGCAAACGAGCCAGCAGTGTTAGGATCGGGCGCTAATCCGGCACAACATCCGCAGAATCAGCACACATCCATCACAGCCTGTCCCGGTCGAGGCAAGATGTGGCCTGTGTCGCTATGCACTTGCCAGTAATATCAGGATAGGCAACCGCCCTATCGCCTGAATAACACCCGCCTTGAACCCGCCCTACAGATTGATGGGTTTGTTTGGTTCATTTTGACGATTTTGTGCTGTAAAGTGTGAGTGAGGCAGTTCAACAGGGTACAATGGAGGCACACAATACGCCCATCACTGTTCCATTAACAGCAGTCTTATAGTGGATTGTTACAGTAGGGACAGTATCTATCGCTAGGTTGGAGAAGACAGCTATGGCACAGGCACTTAATGACGCGGAAATTATCGAACGCATGGAAAACCTGAATGGTTGGGCGCGCGACGGCGATACACTCACCAAAACGTTCAAACTGGATAGCTATCTGGGCGGGTTGGCGCTGGCGACGGCGATTGGCACGATTGCCGAAGGCTTTGACCATCATCCCGATTTGCATATTGGTTGGCGCAAGGTGACGGTCAGTTTTACGACGCATTCCGCTGGCAACAAACTCACCTACAAGGATTTTGATGCCGCCGAAGCGATTGACGCCCTGCCATATCCGCGCGAATAATCCGGTATCCGGTAATTTGCCTAAATAGTCGGCACAACACACCACTATCGACTACACTGTATTGATACAGCTAGTCAGCAAATGCACAGCATTTGCAGGGTATCTGCGTGTTGATAGCCAAAATACTAAGATTCTATAGAGGCAGCACATCGCCGTCTCTATTGCACGGGTGGATATACGGACTGATGAGTAAACGACGACGACGCGCACTGCTGTTTATGCCGGGTGATTCCCGCCGCAAGATTGAAAAAGGCGCGGGACTGGATGTAGATAGCATCATCATGGATTTGGAAGATGGCGTGGCGGAAAACAACAAAATCACTGCCCGCTATTCTGTCCTGGAGGCGCTGGAAGAAATCAATTTTCTGGGCAGCGAACGACTCGTCCGCACCAACATGATTATCCCCGGTTGGCTCTATGCCGATGACATCAAAATCACGATTGACGGACAGCCCGATGGCTATGTGCTGCCGAAAGTCGAGGATGCGTGGCAGGTGCAGCACGTCAGCAGCATCATCGCCGAGGCCGAAGTGCGGCATGGGTGGGATGTGGGTGCGATTCGGATTCTGGCGATTATTGAGACGGCGCTTGGGGTGGTCAACCTGCGCGAAATAGCCACGTCCGATTCCCGACTCGATGCGCTGATTTTTGGCGCGGAAGACCTCGCGGGCGATATGGGCGCGCTGCGGACGCCAGAGGGTTGGGAAGTGTTTTATGCCCGCAGTGCCGTCGTGACCCATGCCAAAGCCTTCAATTTACAGGCGATAGATACCCTCATCACCGACTTGAACTTCACAGCGGAAGAAATCGCCGCCGAAACCGAGCAAACGGTCAATATGGGTTTCGATGGCAAGTTGGCGATTCATCCCAGACAGGTCGCGCCGATACAGAATACGTTCACCCCCACGCCCGATAAAATCGACTATGCGCGGCGGTTGATTGAAGCCCACAATCAAAGTCAGGCAGAGGGCAAAGGGGCATTCCGCTTTGAAGACCGCATGGTCGATATGCCGATGGTGCGCGCCGCCCTCAGTGTCATCAAACGCGCCCGCGCCGCGGGTCTCAATGTGGATGGTGTGGAGTGATGGGTCGCCGGTTGAGCGTATCGTCGGTTACATGCCCCGTGAACGCATTGAGGCGAAACTCTTGCCGCATCTGGCAAGGGAAAGCCTTTGATTTCAGGCGGTGTGGGCAGTACCGATTATGTGGTTCGGTCTTCCCGAATCATCTGCGAGGGGGATGGTGTGCCCGGAGGCGGCGTCCAGCGATTGCGCTCTATGGACTCGAACACTTCTTCTACCGTTCGCATATCGGCGGCATTATCCGTCAATTCAGCGTTGGTGAGGTCAAAATCATCCCCCTCGCGCTGTTCTTTTATCAACTCAACGATTAACTGCTTCAATTCATCGAGTGTCATGTTCCCAATTGTGGTCATGAGGCTGTCTCCGCAAATCCTTTAAACCTATTATATGCGTATTTACACCCGCAGGGCAGGCTTCAGCAAATAACTATTTGCTAATTTGACAGGGTGCGTAAGGCAGATATAATATGGCGGCGATTTGCATATTTGTAACTATTAGAATTTTACGCCTTTGGCATTAAACGAACATCTACATTACTTCATATATGGAGATAGACCTTTATGATGTACAAACTGCTACTCCTCCTAATATTTATGGCATTATTGGGAGGATGCTCATCGGGAGATTCGCGTCCAGCTATCACAGTAGATACCGCCAATCGTGTGTCCCAAGATGCTGTGCTCGAAGGCCATACCGGGAGTGTGCGAAGTGTCGTATTCTCTCCAGATGGGTCAACCCTTGCTTCGGGCGCCAATGATGATACAGTCATCCTCTGGGATGTGGAGACAGGTCAGCAACGAGCCGTGCTCGAAGGCCACACCGACTCCGTGAGAAGTGTCGTATTCTCTCCAGATGGGTCAACCCTTGCTTCGGGTTCGTTTGATCAAACAGTAATCGTTTGGGATGTGGAGACAGGTCAGCAACGAGCCGTGCTCGAAGGCCACGATGATCGGATTAGTAGTGTGGCATTCTCTCCAGATGGTACTATCCTCGCTTCAGGTTCAGATGACAATACAGTACGATTGTGGAATACGGAGACAGGTCAGGAGATCGCTGTACTTGAAGGCCACACCCGTGCCATAACCGTGGTCATATTTTCACCAGATGGTAGCCAACTAGCATCTGGTGGCGGTGAGGTAATCGTTTGGGATATCGAGACTACACAACAAATCGCAGAATTTGGAACTTTTAATGCCAGTCATATTGTATCCATGGCAATTTCACCCGATGGGATGACGATTGCTGCCGGATTATTTCCCGGCGGAATAATTGTAGCAGATTTAGGGTCTAATGAGCATCGCCCCATATTTAACGGGCCCACAGGAGCGGTAGATAGTGTAGCGTTTTCACCTGATGGAACACTACTTGCTTCGAGTTCAGAAGACGACACGATTATTGTGTGGGATATAGAAACCGGACAACGACAAATTGTTCTTGTAGGTCACACCGGTACCGTTACCACAGTGGTTTTTTCACCCGACGGCACGCTGCTTGCCTCTGCTGCCGAAGATAATACAATACGGTTGTGGAATGTGGAAACTGGACAGCAGCAAGCCCTACTCGAAGGTCACACGGATATTGTGAACGATCTAGTGTTTTCACCCGATGGGACTGTAATAGCTTCTGCTTCCTCAGATGACACAGTACGACTTTGGCGAATCAACGACTAACAAACTATCGCACAATTGTTGCCACGTCTACGCCGCCCTGAATACAAGTTTGGGGCGGGATTTGCTACACCCGTAACGCAGGTTTGAGCAGGGGGAGCGATTTCAGGCGCTGTGGGATGAGGGGTGCGAGGACGGCGGCTTCGTCGGCAGACAGTGGTCGCAGCGCCAGAATCGTCACCCCATAGGCTGCGCCCGCGATGATGAGCGCGACCAACGGCTGCACAGTCGCTAGCACGAGGTAGACGGTCAGCATCACGCCCGACGCCACAAGCGGACGCCACAGAATATCCAGCCATGCCACGCGCCCAATCGCGCCATGCAGCAGCCACACAAACGGCACGAACAGCATCAATTCGCTGAAAATCGTCGTAATCGCGGCGGCGCGATACCCATACTGCGGGATGAAAATGAGGTTGGTGACGATAT
Organism: uncultured Anaerolineaceae bacterium; assembly: GCA_964614375.1. Taxonomy (GTDB): domain Bacteria; phylum Chloroflexota; class Anaerolineae; order Aggregatilineales; family Phototrophicaceae; genus CAZTLI01. Next base: position 3,080 of record CAZTLI010000005.1, on the reverse strand, counting down.
TGAACAGCACCGCCAGCGCAAACGCCCGCATAATCCGCCGCTGTAAATCGAGCGCGACCAGGGCGTACTGCGTCAGGCTGTTCATCCAGCCAATGGGAATGCTCCAGACCATTAGTTGCAGCGCAATCGCCCCATCCGGTAGATATTCCGCCCCGCCGAGGATGTATGTCAGCGGTTCGGCAGTCACCGTGAAAAAGACCGCCAGCGGCAGCGCCAGCGCCACAAGGAGTTTGAGTCCCAATTGATAATTGCGCTTGAAGGCGGCGCGGTCTTCATGCGCCTGACGTGACATTACGGGCAGCAGCGCCTGTGTGAAAAAGGCCGGGATGATGTTAATCGCCAGAATCCAGCGATAGGCCACGCTGTACCGTCCGAGTTCGAGCGCGCCCCGCACCGGTTCGATAATCAGCACGTCAATCTGGAAGAAGATGTGCGCCAGAAAGTGATTGACCAGCAGCGGCCAGCTTTCGCCCATCATGGAACGAATCAAACCCGCGTCAGGGCGTTTCTGCGCGATGTGCCCGATGAGTGCCCGCCCGGTATAGACCAGCACGACAAACGTCAGCAGATTGTTGATGATGCTCACCGCCGCCAGGCCGACAATGCCATAACCGAGAATCAGCGCGATGACGCCAAACACGGCCTTGTTGATGCTGGTAATCGTCGCAATCGCCGCCGGATACTCGGCCTTTTCATAGGCGTAAAACAGCGAGGTCATGCCTTTGCTGAGGCTGCCGGGGAACAGACCGATATACAGCAAACCAATCGCCAGCAGCGCCTCGCTCGACAGCGCGGGTTCGACTGTCGCCTGCCGAATCGCCAGAAAACCCGCCAGCAGGCCAATCCCCGCCACGCTCAATAACAGGCGCAAAAACGTCGTGTTATAGAAATAGTGTCCGGCGTCCGCTTTGTGACGAGAAGCGGCACGGATGAGGAAGAGGTCGAGGCCGAAATTGGTGAAAATATCGAACCAGACGAAGATGAATACGGCGTAATAATAAATCCCGGCGTCTTCTGGCCCCAATATACGCAGCATCACCAGCGCGAAGGCGAAATCAATGCCACGATTGAACAGATTGAGGATAATCGGCGCGACGCTGTTGCGGGCGACGCGCGAGGCCGTGCTGCTTTCTTCTGTATTGACGCCGACGAATGCCCGCCATAACCATATCCCAATCATCAGCGTCACGACAGCCACACCCATAATTGACCCGAACAGACCAATCTGAAAACTCGCCGGGCTATAGACCAGTCGCACCGTGTAATCCCCTGCTTCCGGCAGCATCACCCCCTGAAAATTGACCTGCACGCGCTGCACTTCGACGGGAGTCTCGGAATCTTCGCCCGCGCCCTGTGGACGGATGAATGCGCGCCAACCGGGATAGTAAGTCTGGCTGACGATGAGCCATGACGGGCCTTGCGCCTGCGCGTCGATGAATAGTTCACGTCCGGTAGCGCGCGTGATCGTCGCTTCGATATACACGGACGGCACGGTCAGCGATTCGGTATCCAGATGGTCGCTGGCAACAGTATAGGCCCGCGGCAGGGCGTCCACATTTTCCCAGACGCGGACTTCGTCATCATAGACCAGGCGGTACATGGGCAGGTCAATGTCTGTCGTGGTGTGGGTGACGATATACCGAACATTGAGCAAATCCAGCAGCGGCGATTGAAGCCCTGCACGATAGTCATAGGCAATGGTATCGGGATAGGCGGTGTAAAAGGGCGCAATGCGATTGTGGTCAAGCTGCACCTGTGGCGCGAGCATCCCCATAAAGGCCACATAGTCGCCGCTGATGATGCTGTCATAGCCGCGAATGTCATCCAGCCCGTACCGCCAGCCCATATTGGCATTCATCATGTCGGGGATAGGCTGTGTGGGGTCATCGAGCACGGTGTAGCGCCAGCCCTCGCTATTTTCTTGCAACCACGCAATCGCGGGCGGTGTGAAATCGAGCAGCGCCGGGTCGGACGCCGGGTTGAATCCCCACGACGCGACCATCAAATCGACTGCGACAAGCCCGATTGCCAGCCACACGCCCCACTGCGTGCGTCGAATCAGCAAAAAAGCCGCGCCCGCTAGCAGCGTGAATAGGCCGAACATCAGCACATTGGTGAATTGATAGCTATAAAACATGCTTGCTGACGAAAATGCCCGTTCTGCCTCTGCCATCCCACGAAAGATGCGGTCAACCAGCGGTTCAAGCTGTGGATAGAAAACCCGGCTGAGCAATAGTCCGCCGAGAATCGCGCTTCCCGCCCCAATGAGCGCAATCCCGAAGCGGCGCGCTAACTTGTCGTGACGGTTTTCAGAAGGTGTCTCTTTTCCTCCCGCGTCTACGGGGGAGGTGTCGCGCAAGGGACGGCGGGCGTTTAAGGCATCCATCCCAAAACCTGCCAGCGCCGCCACACACAATGTCACGGCATAGACCCAGCGGAACGGCGTATGCGATTGATTCAATCCGGGCAGGATATAGATGAGGATATATGTCGGCGCGCCGAACATGAACGTCAGCGCAATCACACCCAGCGACGCAAATAACGCCCGATACGGCGGCGCGCCGGTTGGTTCATCAGAATGAGTCACACGCCGGCGCACAAATAAACTGTAAATTGCCAATGCCAGCGGCAATATACCGAGATAGAGCGCGCCTTCGACATAATTTTTGATGCCCCAATCAATCGTGCGAATCGACTGTCCCGCCGCGTTGGTGAAGTCGGTCACGGTCTGCATTGTAAACCAGTCGAAATAAGTGTGATGCGCTGGATTGCCGTAAAAGTTGGGCATGACGAATTGCACGACATCGCGGATGGGATGCGCCCAACCGAGCACGGTCTGGAAATCTGCCGAACCGGAACGCCAGTTGGTCGTCACCAGTTCAAACAGGGGCAAAAATTGCAGCGCGCCAATCGCAAATCCCACCGCCACCATGCCGACGAGCCATACGCCTGTCTGTATCACATCGCGATTGACCTGTGACCGCCCGCGCCACCCTATCGCCGCCAATCGAAACGCCGCGTAGTAGGCCATAATCAGCAGCGTGTATATCGTCAGTTCCACATGCCCCGCGTAGATATTG
>CAZTLI010000004.1:6004-35358 GCA_964614375.1 uncultured Anaerolineaceae bacterium | reverse complement strand
TCGCGCGCAGCAATTTGTCCTCTTTGGCGCGCAATTCTTCGAGGCGTTCTTCGCTGTGTTCAATCGCGTCTAATTCTTCGCGGGCTTTCGTGGCATATTCCAGCACGGCTTCGATATTCACACCAAAACGCCGTTTGAGCGAACCGATAAGTTCCAACCGTTCTTCAACGTCGTTCAGCCTATCGGGATTAAATTCGACATCTTCAACATAACCCGCCAGAGCAAGCGCCAAATCCTGTGCCAGTGAACTCACCTGTTCGGCGACATCCGCGTCATTTTGCAAATCCGGGTCAATCGCCACCAGCTTTTCCAGAATTGCCGCCACCCGCATCAACTGATCCACTGCCGACATCTGATCATCAGCGGATTCGGCACCACTGAGCAGTAAAACGGCTTCATTCGCCAGTGTGGCCAGTTGTTCGCTGTTGGCGAGGCGTTTGCGTTCGGCGCGCAGGTCTTCATCTTCATTCGGTTGCAAATCCGCCGCGTCAATCGTCTCGATGTCACGTTGAAGTTGTTCAGCACGTCGTTTGAGCGCATCCTCATCGGCGAGCAGTTCGCGGATTTCGTCGCGCACTTCGTCCACACCCTGTACCAGCTTCGCCAATGCCACCCGCAGTTCGAGCAGGTCGGCATAGCGATCAAGCAGGTCAATGTGGGTACGGGGCTTCAACAGCGATAGATGGTCGCTCTGTCCATGAATATCGACCAGCCACTCGCCAATATCGCGCATAATGTCCAGATTGACGGTGAAGCCATTCACCCGCCCGGTAGAACGCCCATTGCTGCGTATCTCGCGGCTCAGGACGAGAAAGTCATTATTGGCGCCATCGAGCAAATCTTCACTTTTGAGCAGTCTGATGAGCGCCGCCTTCGCCCGTTCATCCAGCGCGAACACACCCTCAATCACGGCTTTTTCCGCCCCGCTGCGTACCGAATCCGAATCGGCTTTGCTGCCCAACAGCAGTTCCACCGCATCAATCACAATCGACTTACCCGCGCCCGTTTCCCCGGTGATGACATTGAAACCCGACGCGAATTCCAATTCTAAATGGTCGATAATGGCAAAGTTTCGTATGCGAAGTTCTTCCAGCATAGCACGCGCTATCCTCAAAAATGGCTATAAACGGAAACGGAAGCGTCCATAAATGGCAAAAGCGACAATACCTACAAACGCGATGAAGCCCCAATCCCTGAACAACTGGTCAAATACAAAATTAAATGGGAGTGATACCGCCTCATTGATACCCAATTGCTGCGCCTGTTCAGCCAATACAGAAGACCAGTAGAGATAAGTTTGTGCAAAGCCGCCAACCAATCCACCCACGACAGCGCCCGCAGCAGCAATCCTGTTCATATTCATCGTCCGCCGCCGACTGGTCGCCCGTAAGACGCCCTCACCAATGACCGCGCCCAGGGGAAAGCCAATAATCAATGCCAGCAGCAGCCATGCGCCAAGCGCCTTGAATATCCCGGCGGCAACCGCGGTCAAGGTAAAACTCACACCAAAGGCGATAAGATTATCATTATTTGAGCCTTTGAAAAATTTCTGGTCTTGCTGACGCACGCATTCCCGGCAGCGGTAGCCCACTGGCGTTTGTGTCGCGCATTGGGCACACATATAACGCCCACATTTGTTGCAGCGTAATCCCGTTTCACGATCAGGATGCACTTCGCAATAGGTGGCATCGTCGGCTGCTGCCGGTTCGTGAATGTGTTCACTCATCGTCTTCTACGACTCCATCGTGTCCATTTTCTGTTGGCTGTGAGCGACTGACCCGCGGCTCCAGGCGATCCAGAAGCGAACGATAAAAATAGTTGCGCGTCCGCAAGCGCACAAAACGACTGTGCATATCGCTGGCGCAAACTCGCACCCGGTCATCCGGCTCTAGCTGGCACAGCACGCCACCATCAAGCGTCACCACCACCGCGCGTTCCTGACTGCTCAGACTGTTGAGTTCGACGGTAGCGCCTTCAGACAGCACAATCGGCCTATCCATACTCAAATGGGCAGCAGCGGGCACGATCAGGATATTATGCAATTCCGGCGGCAAAATGGGTCCTCCACACGCCAGCGCATAGGCCGTTGACCCGGTAGCCGTCGCGACCACGACTGCATCCGCCCGATAGGTTGTCGCCCACTGGTCGTCGATATAGGTCTCGACCTGTATGATTCGGCCCAACACACTGCCACTAATCACCACATCGTTGAGTGCATCGCCTGAAAGGATCGTTTGCCCGTCCCGAACGATGGTCGCTTGCAGCATCATGCGGTCTTCAACCCAGTAATCGCCATCCAGTACACGGAACAGGGCTGCGTCCCAATCATCGACGCGATGAATCTCGGTCAAAAAGCCCAACTGCCCCATATTCACACCCAAAACCGGGATGCGATAGGGCGCACTCACCCGCGCCGCCCGCAGCATCGCGCCGTCGCCGCCAATCGCGATGACCATATCCACCGCCTTGACCTGTGGCGCGACTTCGCTCTCCGTCCAGCTCTTGGTATGCAGCCAGGTATCTATCCCGCGCGCCACCAGCGCATCACGGATGCGTTCGGCGACGGGAATAGTGCGTGGCCGGGAGGGATGTGCGAACACACCCACACGATGCAAACGAGTCAATCCTATCTCCTGACGGTGTATTCTTACCCTAGTCTACTCCGGTGTGGGGCACGATGCCAGAGAACAGCCCAAAAGTTAGACATTTTTAATCCAACAGGTGGGACACTATCATACAACCGTGTCCATCAGAATCAAACAAGAACCTGTTTCTGCCGCCATTATAGCACAGGTGTTCGATTACACAATCCTATTTTAGTCAATTTGTGAGAAGGACTATGTTAGGGACAGCTGACCACTGACACACTGAATGGCTGACGCGCTAATAAATATCCGTCCGGCGGTCTGCAAACACCGGGATGCGTTCGCGCACCTCATCCACCAGATCCATCTCGATGTCTGCGGTGAGCAGCATGGGGTCTTCACCAGCCTCGACCACAATCTTGCCCCACGGGTCAACAATCATCGAATGTCCGCCAAAGACTGTATCGCCCGTCTGCCCGGCGGCATTGGTCGCCACAATATAACACTGGTTTTCAATCGCCCGGGCAATGAGCAGGGCGCGCCAGTGTTCAATACGTTGAATCGGCCATTCTGCCGGGACGATAATCATTTTAGCCTGTTCATCGACCACATATTCACGGAACAATTCCGGGAAGCGCAAATCATAACAAATCGCCAGACCCGTTGGCCCCCAGGGCAGGTCAACCACCAGCGGCGCAGACCCCGGCTGCAACCATTGATCTTCCTGCATCAAGCGGAACAGGTGAATCTTACGATAAATGCCCAGCATCCGTCCTGTCGGCGCGAAGAACGAGGCACTATTGGCAACCTCCACGCCGCGCTTTTCCAGAATCGAACCGACGATGCTGGTTTTGGCCTGTGTCGCCACTTTAGATAGCAGCGCGAAGATGCCCGCATTCAGTGTTTGGGCATGTTCTTTGGCATTTTCCAGGTCATAACCCGTAGACCACAATTCCGGGAATACGGTCAGATGCGAACCACGTCGCCCCGCTTCCACCGCCCATTTTTCCATTGTGCTGGTATTTTTTTTCAAATCGCCAAATGCGATATTCATTTGCGCCAGAGTCACCGTTAATTTCGCCACGTTTATTGTCCTTACAATCCATTCGTCAACACAGGTTGATTATATCGAATTTTGAAACAGCCTCGCCACACAACCCGCTAGCCGGGCGCGCGGATGGTCAGGCGCTGCCACAATTTGAGTACCGCGCCCAATGTCGCCCGTTCATCCAGATAGGTCGTGTCCAGTTCATGCACGCCGTCCAGCTTGCGAACCGACCACTCGCGCTTGAGATGGCCTAAGACAACCGCCCGTTCTGCCGGGTCATGATACCGCGCGCCGAGTAACAAATGCTGCTGCTGTAATACCGAATCCAGCGTCGCCACCAGACAAATCACAAAACCTGTCGCGCCCAATCGCTCGAAATAATCCGCATGGAGCAGCACACTGCCGCTGATGCGAATCACCGTGCGCCGCCGCAGAATCAGTTCATCCATCAATTCCGATTCAATCGTCATCAAATGCCGTTCGCTGTACAGCGCCCGTAATTCGGCTACCGTGTGCCCGGTACGTTGTTCAACCAATTGGTCGAAGTCAATAAACGGCATCCGTAAACGTTCCGCCACCGCGCGTCCAACTAAGGGACGGTTCGGGCCGCTGTAGCCGGTGAGAATCAGATTACGGTCTGAAAATGGAATGTCGGGAATCATGGTCGCCAGTCGGGATACCACGCATCGAGGATATGCGGCAGGTCGAGTAAACTATTTATCGCGGCATCAGGAATAATCAGACCACTCAACAGCGGTTGGGCAGGCGTTTTCACCCGTAAGACAGCCTTCATCCCGACGCCTTGCGCGCCCGCAATGTCCGCGGTGGGATTATCGCCGACAAAGACCGCTTCGTCCGCCGTCACACCCATACAATCCAGTGCATGTTTAAAAATCGCCGGGTGGGGCTTCAGATACCCTGCGTCGGCAGCGGCGAGACGACAATCCGGGAAATAATCCAGCAGACCATGCTGCTCGATTTCGCGGTCACGCACAGAAATGGGCTGCGAGGCATTGGTCACAATACACGTTTTCAGGCCATGAGACCGGAACAGCGCCAGCGCCTCTGGTACGTCCGGGAAAACATATGTGCCTTCGATAATCTGCCAATCATACGTCCGCAGGCAGGTGGCAATGTCCAACATATCATCCGGCAAGCCACATACTGCCGCCGTCGCAAGAATGATTCGCCCCAGATGCGGCGCGCGCAAAGTGCTGCGTCCATCAATCCATGCGTCGCGCGTTTGCAGCATATAGGTCTCGAAAAATGTGTCGAAATCAGCAAATGAATGGCTGTTGCCGTTCAGACTGATAATATGATCGAACACACCGCGCACCCGTTGCCGTTCGTGAACCCGCCACTCGCCGTTGAAATCGCTCCAATCAATCAGCGTGTCGTCGAAGTCAAACAAAATCGCTTTCAGCATCATGCCCCACTTAACTGGCTGTCACATTGGCTCCGGCACGCAGCACCATCATCGCCTGCTGCAATCCAGCGTGTACGGTTGGATAGTCTGGTTTCCAACCCAGTTCGGATTTGGCCTTGTCGTTCTTCACCTGTGCCGAAGCCGCCAGCAGCGCCTTCATCGCCATATTGGGGCGCAGATAATCCATAAATGGCATGGGCTTACCCGGATGGCGCACACTAATTGCGTCGGCAAAGGCATTCAAAAATCCTGTGGGTGACAGCGCTTCATCATCCACAATGTTATAGACCTGACCCGTCGTGTCTTCAGACGCATCGCGTTCGACCAGCGTCAAAATCGCGCTGGCGAGGTCTGATTCGTGTATCCACGCGGCATGACCATGCCCTTCAGGGAAACCTTTGCCATCAATCAGTTCTTGCTCCAACGTATTGAAAAACGGCGAATGCCCGCCATAGAGATAGCCCGCGCGCAGCACATATCCCGGCACACCCCCATCCAGCACCGCCGCTTCTGCTTCAAAGGCGGGTTTGAATACGGGGTCGATTCCGGTATCCAGATGGGCCGTTTCATCGACGGCTTCCCCATGATGGTCGCCATAGAGGAAGGCAAATCCGGGATAAATCACGCGCTGTGTCCCGGCATAACCCGCCGCCTCGACCACTGCCGACGTGCTTTTGGCGACCATCCGCGCATGAGCCTTCCAATCGGGCAAATAATGCGGGATAACGTTTAGTGCCTGGGGCGCAAGATGGACAGCGACATCCGCCCGTGCCATATTCAAAAACGCGCGAATTGTCTCGCGGCGCAAGCCATCGCCAAAAACAGGCAAACCGCCATCCATCCGGTGCAGGTCGCCCGCGGCGGTACTATCGACCAGTCCGGTAACGCTGTAGCCGCGCGCGACCAGTTGCCGGGTCAATACCCGTCCAACACCCGTCGTCGCGCCTGTGATAAACACACTTAAGGGTTGTTTTTCAGCATTTTCCATGAGTTATTTTCTCTGTGTCGCCAATTCAGTCAAATCAGGTTGATTATAGGGTCTTTTGCAAGATTTACCACCTTGCACTCATCGCACAATAGATAAGCACACGGCGCAGATGCTATATTAAGTATATCGGTGAATTGTGTTTGAAAGGATAAACATGCTGCGTATCGTATTGGTTCAACTGGGGATAGCGCTGCTGCTGGCTGTGGGGGCACTGCAAGCACCGGTCGCTGAGGGCTGCGACTTACCATCACGCATGATAGCGGGAGAGGCCGGACGTGTGACCGATGTCGTGCTCAATCTGCGGACTGTGCCCGAACTGGGTGATAATGTGATTGGGCAGGTGCTGCCCTATACCATGTTCACCGTCCTCAATGGCAATATGTGCAGCGATGGTTATGTCTGGTGGCAAATCGAAACGCGGCACGTCGATAGGGTGACGGGTTGGCTCGCCGAAGGCACACTCACCGACGAAGAAGAACCCTTCTACTGGATGGAGCCACGCGGTGAACGAGTCATCGTCGTTAATGAAATGGGCAGCGAACGCGATCATGTCTTGCTGCCCGATGGCACAACTGAACCCGAAGGTTGTTTACCGCCGCCTGACGACTATGAACAGCGGCAGTTTGGCTTTGCCACACTCAACCAGCGCACGGTGTTCATGCTCGATCAAGCCCAGCGGATTTATGGGGCATTGGGCGGGGCGCGCATGGATTTCCGATTGGGTCTGACACAGGGCAGCTACAACGCCGGCGGAGTCAACGCCAGTTTTGGCACACATGATGGCGGCGGCGCAGTCGATTTATCAGTACGCGACTTTAATGACCAGAGCGTGCTGGTCGATGACATCGAACCTGCGATTTATGCGCTGCGGGTGGCGGGTTTCGCGGCGTGGCTGCGCGATACCGATAGTCTGTATCCCGGTTCACCGATCCACATTCATGCGATTGCGGTTGGCGATGCCGACCTGTCGCCGGCAGCATTGGTACAGGTCGAAGGCGAAGGTGGCTATTTCGCGGGCTTTGACGCGCTGCCCTCCGATTACGGCGGCCCCAATCCCGACGCACATGGTGGCCCGATTAGCTGCGGGTGGATGCGCGAACTGGGGTATGGAGAATAGGCAATCACGCCTGTAAATGAAAGAGCGCCCGCCAATGTGGACGCTCTTTTTTTGTGCGTTTCTATGGTCGTGCGGGTTATTCACCCATCGCGAATGTCACCTGCACCTGTACTGAGACGCTGAGTTGACCACCTTCGACAGGAACACCCGCGCCCCCACCGAGACCAGCGGCGGCTGTATCAAATGCCACCGGGCCGGGGAAGCCACCGCCACTCTGTTCAACGACGATGACAGGCGCACCGAGTGTCACACCCATCACCTGCGCCAGATTGCCAGCGCGTTCCTGTGCATTAGCGAAGGCTTCGGCACGGGCTTCTTCCTCCAGCGCGGTGGTGTCGCTGATGCTGAACGTCAGGCCGTAAATCTGGTTCGCGCCCGCCTCGACTGCGGCTGTAACCACATCACCCACGATGCTAATGTCACGCACGACGATGTTCAGTGATTGACTTACATGATACACGCGCTGTCCCTGGTCGCCGCCTGTGTCCATCCCGAAGCGGTCTTCCACCCACATATTGATGCCAGAGGTGCGGATGTCCTCACGGGCGATTCCCGCTTCCACCAGCGCGTTGATGACATTGCTGAGTGTATCACTGGCGGTATTGTAGGCTGTCGCTACATCGGCATCGGCCACATCTACGCCCACGTCCAACCGGGCGACATCTGGCGCACCCGACGCGGTGCCAACACCACTCACGGTAATCGTGTTGGGCGGGTAGTCCTGTGCGGCGGCAGGCAGTGCCAGCGCGCCAATCACAATCACGACCAATAAAATTGGGAACAACTTGTTGATAGTACGCATTGCTTACATGCTCTCCTGTGTCTACGAATAGGGTGAACGGATCATCCCGTTCCAAAGAGTTATGACGGTTTTTGTTCCGGTTTTGTTCCAGAAATTCCCGTGAAGTTGGATTAATTCTAAGCCAAATCTTTAACAAACCTTAATTCTTAAGCAATTATCGTCGGTGTATAGTGAAATTAATCCAGTATTCATACTGCATATTCATATCCAAATTCATATCGGGAAAGCCTAATCCATCATGACTATCATCAACACACCCTTACGTCGCATTACGATTGTTCTTGGCCTTATCCTGTGCGCGATTATCGCTGCGTCTCCGACAGCAGCACAGGATGAAGGCGTGAGCATCAGCATTCCGTCGATTGAGGTTAATGCACCGATTGTGTCTGTCGAATTACGGCAGTTTGGGGGCGGCGTGACGACATGGGACGTGAGTCGTCTGCGGATGACGGTTGGGCACTTTGAAGGCACGGCGTGGTTTGGCGACGGCGGCAACATCTTGCTCGGCGGACATTCTGAAAGCAGTCGCGGACGCGCCGACATCTTCTTCAATCTCGATCAAATTCAGGCAGGGGCGGAAATCGTCATCACCGTCAATGGCACAGTCTATCGTTACAGTGTCGTCAATGTTTATCGTGTCAGTCAAGACGACCTGACGCCAGTTTACCCCACCCCCCACGAACAACTCACTTTGATGACCTGCGATGTGGGGTCATACAATGCCAGCACGGGCGAATATCAAGATCGCATCATCGTCGTCGCCAATCGGGTTGGCTAAATACCCACATCGACCTCACTCTTTACCCGTAAGGCACGCCGGATACTCGCTTATCTGGCGTGTTCGTTTAAGGGGCTAAATCAACGCGCCTCAATACGCCCGCGCCTCGAAAAACTCGCGGTCTGACCATCGGTTCGCGCATTTCAGCGCCGCTTGCTCATCCGTCCGAAGACAAACGCCAGCAGCAGGCCGACAATCAACGCCGCCGTCCAGACGCGCGTGGCGGTATCGACTGGCGCCATATTCGCGCCCCACTGCCGCCGCAGTCCCCGACGATAAATCGGTGGCAGCAACAGCGCGCCCAATGTATCCGCCATCAGATAGGCCACTGACGGCGTTCGCATCGCGGGCTGAGGTTCAAACGGCAGGGGACGTTCATCGGGGAGGTCGAGTTCCGCCAGTGTGAAGCCATCGCCATCCACCGTGACTCGGGCCACGACAGTACCCGTGCCATCGACGACTTTCGTCTGTTTATCGTAGCCGGCTTCGATACGAACGTCATCGGCTTTGTCGAGGTGTTTCCATAGGCCGGGCTGCATTGACGACAGCGCAATCAATGAGATGGACGGCAGCGGCATCCCGGTGCTGAATTTGCCCGCGCCAGCCGTGTGAATCACCGGTACACCCAACCATGCCGCGTGTTCATCCATATCTATGCCAGAAAAATACTCTTCTTCGGTATAGACCATCTGCCCCACGAGACTCGATTGACTCAACGGGTGTCCGCCATTGCGCGCCTCATCACCGGGAAAAACGATATTGGCGCTGGAAAGCTTGGGCGGGCAGCTCATAATCACCATGGCATCGACCTTGCCCGCGTAGCGTTCCCACAGGTTGGGATGGGCCGAATCCCAGCAAATCATCATGCCCAATTTGCCCAATTCTGTCTCGGCGATGGTGATACCCTTGCCCTCACGAAAATAGGCACGCTCCCATAAAAAGGGATAATTTTTGTCATAGCGCCAGGTCTGACCATCGGGCGCGACCAGCAGCGCCGTATTATAGACCTCATCCGAATCGCGCAGCATCAGCGTCCCGGCGAGATGAATTTTGTGGTCAGCGGCCTGCTGTTTCATCCATGTAACCGTCTGACCTTCGAGCGTTTCCGGCAGCGCGTAATTGTCATCGCTGTAGGCATAACCGGTGTTGAACACTTCCGGCAGCACCACGAGCTGCGCCCCACTCCCCGCGGCCTCCGCCACGAGGTCGGCAGCGCGGGCGAGGCGCTCAGGCACAGGCGCGGGTGTCGCATCCATCTGTACTGTGGCGGCCTTCAATTTACGGCTCATCGACTCTCTCCATTCCCATCACGATCATGTCTATTATACAGGCAAACAACTAAACAATGTGCGCTTGCCACAGCCTCTAATCAACGCCATAATAGGCGTTATTACCGCATACACCAGAATATCGTCATGACTCACATTTTCATCAGTTACGCCAAGAAAGACACCCGTGAACTCGCCATTGCACTGGATGACGCACTAAATGCGATTGATGGCGTCACCGCATGGGTTGACCGTTCATTGCGCGCTGGACGAAGTTGGGAATTGCAAATCCAGAGCCAGATTGACCGCTGCGACGTTATGATTGTGCTCTACTCGCCCGACATCAACCGTCACCAGCAGGGCGAATCCGAAAGCTACGTCCTGACCGAAATCGCCTACGCCAAATACACCGCCCGAAAACCGATTATCCCGGTCATGGCGCAAACGACCACACCGCCTATCAGCCTGACGATGGAGCATTATATTGATTTCACGCGCGACGGCCTGACATTGGATGATCTCGTAGACGCAATTTGTGCCGAATTGGAGATAAGCCAACCTTCTATAGGTCCACCAATACCCACACGCCCCACCAGCCTCTCCCTTCTACCCGCACCCTTCGCGTGGATTGAAATTCCCGGCGGGCGCGGGACGATGAAAACAGATGAGAGCGGTGTGACCCTCACCATCCCGACTGAAAAATACTGGATGTCTAAATACCCTGTGACCAACGCACAGTTTGCCAAATTCATGGACGCCGAGGGTTACAGCCATTCGAAATGGTGGACACCTGATGGATGGAAAGCCCGCGAAATGGAGAAATGGACGCAGCCGCGCTACTGGAGTGATGGAAAATGGAACAGTGATACCCAACCCGTTGTGGGGGTAAGCTGGTATGAAAGTGTCGCCTTTTGCCTGTGGTTGAGTGAAACGACAGGCGAAAACATCATGCTGCCGACAGAAGCGCAGTGGCAGTATGCGGCGCAGGGCGATGATGGTAGGACTTATCCCTGGGGCAATGATTGGGATTGTAAACGCTGCAATAATTCTGTAGAACCTTGCGATAGCAATGTGACAACACCTGTGACACAATATGAGGGTAAAGCAAAGGGCGATAGTCCCTTTGGTGTCGTCGATATGGCAGGCAACGTGTGGGAATGGTGTTTAACCGATTACGAGAAAAGAACCAATAATATTAATAGCGATGCTACGTATCGCGTGCTTCGCGGCGGCGCGTGTGACTTCATCAGTTCAGATTTATTCCGCTGCGGTTTCCGTGACTGGTTCGATCCGCGCGACGGGTTCGGCAGCCGCGGTTTTCGTCTTTCCCGCTTCAATTAAGCATTCTGTATGCTGTGTTCTGTTTACTGGTTTCTGATAATTCCCGCGCGATGCGCGGGGGGGTTCGCCCGGGAGGGCGATCAAATTTTGAAAATGACAAAAACCTATAAAAATTTGTACCCGCAAATCGCTGATTTTGAAAATATTTACAGGTCATGGCGCAAAGCGCGGCGTGGCAAACGTTACAAGCCTGCGGCTGTTGCAACCACGAATAAACCCCAGCGTCAGGCAGGCGTAGGGTACGTCTTGGGCAGGCGTTTGGTACAGCACGAAAAAAGATGATAGGGTAGACTCATAACAGACACGCTAAGAGGACACCCATGAAACGCATCGCCTTCATCACCATCCTATCCCTCATCACCCTCATTCTGGCACTGCCCGCCGCCGCGCAGGATGCATATTGCAGCGGTATCGAGTGCGCGCAGGAAGTGCCGCTGTATGGTCTGCCGTCAACGGTCATCAACAGCTATACCATGCCCGACTTCCAGCAGTTAGAGGTCGATCAAAGTCTGCTGCACGACCGTCGTTATGTGCAAATCAGCGGCGAACTGGCGGTCTATGACGCGCCCGGTGGCAATGTCGTCCGCACGATTGACGCGGGCTTCAACTTCCTGACGATTTTGCAAACGCGCGAAGACGGTTGGGTGCAAATCAATGCCAACGAATGGGCACGCGCCGAATCGCTCACAGCGTCGAATGGCGTGATCTCTAATTTCACAGGCATTTTCCTGCCCGAAGAACCGCTGCAATATACCGTCGCGTGGATGCTGGTCAATGCTTATCCGAGCAGTGTGCCCGGTGGCGACCCGCTAGAATCCAACGGCATGTACTGGCGCTATACGCTCGTGACCATCTTCGACACGGTAGAGGTCGATGGCTATCGCTGGTATCAAATTGGCGTGGATAGATGGGTGCATCAGTTCAATGTCGCCAAAGTGCTGCCCATCGAACGGCCTGACACCGTGACGACTCATCGCTGGGTGGGGGTTGACCTCTATGAACAGGTTATGATCGCCTACGAAGGGGATCGTCCGATTTTCGCCTCGCTGGTCTCGACGGGATTGGATCGCTGGCCTACATTTGAAGGCACGTTCAACATCTACTTCCGCCGCACCCGCACCGATATGTCGTGGGGCACGCCGGGCGACGACTTCTATATCCTCGAAGAAGTGCCATGGACGATGTTCTTCGATGATGGTCGGGCGCTGCACGGGGCCTACTGGCACGATGGTCTGGGTTATCGCCGCAGTCACGGCTGCGTCAATATCTCCATCACCGATGCGTACTGGCTCTATAACTGGGTGGCGCAGGAATTCGACAGCATGAACTCGCCGGACATCGAAGTGGGGCCAAACGTCCACGTCTATGCCAGCGATACCTATCACTAAAATCCACCCGATACACAACCGACGTACACAGGGCGGCAGCGATGTCGCCCTTTGTTTTTGTGCAAATGGCATCAGAATACCGAAGTCCCAACCCGCTGCGCCCGTGATACAATCGAAGGCGCAGGTGATGGCGCTGACGGCAACACCTGTCTCGACGCCCGTTATCCGCGAACAGGTACAACCGATGGCGAAAACCGCACCCGGCTCGACCAACATCTTCAATGTCACAGACGCCCATCGTTACCGCTGCCACATCCATCACTATCACAGCAAATTGTCGCGTCTGGTGGTGCGTGTCTATAAAGATGACCGTCCTACACCCGCGTTTTACCTGATGTTCACCGATGTCGGCTATATTGATGGGCCGGTGAATTGGCGAAATGTCGATTTTGGCATCGCGCCGACCGATGACTGCATCGCGCTCATGCTGCAAGGCGGCCTCATTGACCAGACAGTGGCGGACATCCCCGACGCCCGTGCCGCCCTCGCCGCAGCCACACGCCTCTACATCGGCGGCACGGACTCGACACGCATTCGGATTCTGGCGGGCAGCGCCACACTGTTACAGCAGCTACCGGATGGGATTGAGTAGCGATATAAACCACAGAGTCATGGAGGACACAGAGTAGAAATTTTAAAAAACCACCTCTGCAAGCGCTGTGCGCTTTGCGGATCAAAAGTAACAATCCCGACGCACCCTGCAACCGGACGCGGGCTGTGTTATAATCCATAGCACACCTGTTCATATCGTGGAAATCCAAACGAGGCACAGCATGGCGAAAACCCGCACCAAATATGTCTGCTCCAACTGCGGACGACAAACTCCGGCGTACATGGGGCGCTGCCCGACCTGCGGCGAATTCAATACGATGGAAGAAGTCATCGAAGAGGTCAAACGCGGTAGTGCCAAAAGCAATCGTCCGCCACCACCCACCACATCGCAGCCGCAGCGCCTCAACGAAATCAGTTATGAGCAGGAAAATCGCCTGTTCGTCCCTGTCGAAGAATTCAGCCGCGTACTCGGCGGGGGCATCGTACCCGGCAGTATCGTGCTGCTGGGTGGCGAACCGGGCGCGGGTAAATCGACCATGATGCTGCAAATCTCGGCGATATTGGCCAACCAACTGGGCACGGTGCTCTATGTCAGTGGTGAAGAAAGTGCCCGCCAGCTTAAAATGCGCGCCGACCGCCTCAAGCTGCAATCGGATAATCTGTATCTATTGACCGAGACCAATCTCGGCAACATCTTTGAGCACGTCACCCGCCTCGATCCGGTAATTCTGATAATCGACTCGATTCAGACGGTTTATACCGACGAACTCGATTCATCGCCCGGACTGGTGTCGCAGGTACGGGAGTGTGCCAGTCGCTTGCAGGGACTCGCCAAATCCAGCGGAGTCAGCGTGTTTCTCATCGGGCATGTGACCAAAGAGGGCAGCATCGCGGGGCCGCGTGTGCTGGAACACATCGTCGATACGGTCTTGTATCTGGAAGGCGACCCGTTTCAGGCTTTTCGTCTGCTGCGGAGTGTGAAAAATCGCTTTGGCGCGACCAGTGAAGTCGGCGTGTTTGAGATGCAGTCGGAGGGCATGGT
Source organism: uncultured Anaerolineaceae bacterium (assembly GCA_964614375.1). Lineage (GTDB taxonomy): Bacteria > Chloroflexota > Anaerolineae > Aggregatilineales > Phototrophicaceae > CAZTLI01. The sequence goes on along the minus strand of CAZTLI010000004.1, from coordinate 21,023 downwards.
CGAAGTGCCCAATCCATCGGAGGCATTTTTGGCGGAACGGGTGGTGAATGCACCGGGTTCGACGATTGCGATTACGATGGAAGGCACACGTCCGCTGCTGGTCGAAATGCAGGCGTTGACCAGCCCCACCAGCTTTGGCAATGCCCGCCGCACACCCAACGGCGTTGATATGAACCGTTTGCTGCTGGTGAGCGCCGTGCTGACCAAACGAGTCGGTCTGCGCCTGTTTGAGCAGGATATTTTTGTCAATGTCGTCGGCGGCATCAAAGTCAGCGAACCCGCGTCTGACCTTGCAATGGCAGTGGCGATGGCGTCCAGCTATTACGATACACCCGTCCCGGCAGATATGGCGATTGTGGGCGAAATCGGCCTCAGTGGAGAGATTCGCACCGCCAGTCAAATCGCCATGCGCTTGAATGAAGCGTCAAAAATCGGTTTCAAGCGGGTGCTCATGCCCAAAATGCGCCGCAAAATCGCCGACATCCCGCCCAACCTGCAACTGCTCGAAGTCCGCAATCTCGCCGAAGCCCTCGCCGCCACCGTGCCGAAGGGGTGATAACGCAAAATCAGGATATAATCACAGCAGGAGGTTGACCTATGAGTATGCAAGTGCCGACACAGGTCGATTTGAGTAAATATATCGAAGTCCGCATTTTTGGTGACCGTCCCCACATTCGCGGACGACGCATCCCTGTCGCGACAATTGCTTATAACCATACAGGCAGCAATTGGGATGTCGCGCAACTGGCGTATGAATTCACGCTGTCCGAAGCCGAAGTGCTTGCCGCCCTCCTCTCCTATCACGAACACAAAGCCCTCATCGACCAGCAGGAAGCGAATTATCAGGCCAAACTTGACCGCATGTATGAGGAGGTCACACAATGGCTGTAAATCGAGAAGACATTGACCGGGCAATTGATGACCTACCACCCGATAGTCTGGAAGAATTGCAAGTGTTTATTCGTTATCTGCACCATAAACGCACCCATCCGGGTTCGGCGTGGCTGCGAACACTGTATGATGTGTTTGAACCAGTACGTCAAAATGCTATCGAATCGGATATGACAGAGGACGAAATTAACCAGCTTATTGATGACGCCATAAATGAGGTTCGGCGTGAGCGAGACACTTAAGGTTGTATTTGACACTCAAGTTTTTCTACGCTCATTGATAAACCCAAAATCAATTTGTGGGCGACTCATTTTCCAAATGCAAGCCGATTATCAACTGTATACGGCAAAACAAATCAATCAAGAGATTCTGGATGTCCTTAATCGTCCCAAAATCCGTGTAAAGTTTCCGCAAATTACGACAGCAAGAATTAATCTAATCGAGACGGTGCTTGAATTAGCAAACCATATTGAAATTAAATCCGAAGAAATAGAAGCACTTTCACGCGATCCTAAAGACGATATTTTTCTTGCCTGTGCGAAGTTAGCAACAGCAGATTACCTTGTTTCAGAAGATAAAGATTTGCTGGTGTTAGAAAAGCATCATTCAACTCAAATTGTGAACGTCGTCCGTTTTTTGTCTATTCTTGAAAACGAATAGCGTTACTTCAATTACACAATCTACCCCTTCAATCACTATGCGAGACGACCTACAATGACGGTGTTTGTTTAATCACCATCACGTTTGAAAGTTCCTATGACCGCATCCTACGACAAATCCATCGCGGCGCTGCTGAATTTGCGCCCACAGCAGGTCGCCGCCGCGATTACACTGCTTGACGAAGGCAATACCGTGCCCTTCATCGCCCGCTATCGTAAAGAGATGACGGGCAGCCTCGACGAAGACCAGCTTCGGCAGGTCGATGAAGCCGTCAATAAACTGCGCGCCCTCGATGACCGCCGCGCGACAGTGCTGGCGTCGATTGAGGAACAGGGCGCGCTCACGCCTGAGTTGAAGGCACAAATCCTCGCCGCCAGCAGCATGACCGAACTGGAAGACCTGTATCAGCCCTATAAACCCAAACGCCGCACCCGTGCCAGCATTGCCCGTGACAAAGGTTTGCAGGGATTGGCGGATTTGATATTGGAACAAGCGCCGGGTCGTCAATCACTGGATGAACTGGCAGCGCCCTATCTCAATGACGACGTGCCCACGCCTGCCGAAGCCTACGACGGCGCGCGCGACATCGCAGCCGAGACCATTAGTGACCATGCCGAAGTGCGGGGTACACTGCGCGAGAAGGCGCTCAAGTGGGGACTGCTGCAAGCGGAGAAAATCGCCGATGCCGACGATCCCAAAGCCGTCTATGAGACCTACTATGAATTTGAATATCGCGTAGATCGTCTGCGTCCGCATCAAATTCTGGCGATTAATCGCGGTGAGAACGAGAAGGTGCTGCGCGTCAAAATCGACATCAGCGAACGCGACTGGCAGAGCGCCATCACGCCTGTATTTCGTGTTGACCATCGTTCGCCCCTCGCCGAACAACTCGAATTGGCGATGCACGACTCAGCTAAGCGATTGTTATTGCCCGCAATTGAACGCGATGTGCGGCGTTCGCTGACTGAAGCGGCTGAACGTCACGCGATTACGGTGTTTGCGACCAATTTACGCAATCTACTCAATCAACCGCCCCTCGCCGGACAGGTGGTGCTGGCGATTGACCCCGGTTATCGCACGGGTTGCAAAGTAGCGGTGATTGATGCGACGGGTAAAGTGCTGGCGACGGACACGATTTATCCTCATCCGCCACAAAAACAGTGGAACGCAGCATTGGAAACACTGCATCAACACATCACACAGCATGGCGTGACGCTGGTGTCGATTGGCAACGGCACAGCCTCACGCGAGACCGAACAACTGGTGGCGGAACTCACCCGCGCGACAGAGGCGGTGCATTATCTCATTGTCAACGAAGCGGGCGCGAGTGTCTACAGCGCCAGCAAACTCGCCCGTGACGAAATGCCCGACCTCGATGTCACGCTGCGGGGCGCGGTGTCGATTGGTCGGCGCGTACAAGACCCTTTAGCCGAACTGGTCAAAATTGACCCGAAATCCATCGGCGTGGGCATGTATCAGCACGATGTCAACCAGAAAGACCTGTCCAGCGCGCTGGATGGCGTGGTCGAGACGGTTGTTAATCGTGTCGGCGTGGATGTCAATACGGCGTCGGCGGCACTGCTGACACATATTGCAGGTATTGGCCCCAAACTGGCGGAGGGTATTATCGCCCATCGCGACGCCAACGGCATGTTCACCAGTCGCAGCAGTCTGAAGCAGGTTTCTGGTTTAGGCGCAAAGGCGTTTGAACAGAGCGCCGGATTTTTGCGTGTGCGGGAGGGCGATAATCCCCTGGATGCCAGCGCCATCCACCCGGAGAGTTATAGCATCGCCAGAGCCGTGCTCAAGCGCGCCAAACTCACCTTTAATGCGTCGCTGGAAGAACGTGAGGCGGCGTTGCAACAACTGCGCTCAAAAACCCCGCTGTCTGAATTGGCTAAAGAATTAGGAACGGGCGTGCCCACATTGACCGACATCTTCGAGCAGCTTGTGCGTCCCGGACGTGACCCGCGCCAGGACCTGCCCGCGCCGATTTTACGCAGTGATGTATTGTCGATGGACGACCTGTTACCGGGCATGAGACTCAACGGTACAGTGCGGAATGTAGTCGATTTTGGCGCATTTGTTGACATCGGCGTCAAACAGGACGGCCTGCTGCATCGCAGTCAGATTCCACACGGGACACTATTAGGCGTGGGCGATGTGCTGGAAGTGGAAATCCTCACTGTCGATAAAGAACGCGGACGCATCGGACTGGGGTGGATTTAGCGGGGGTAATCTGTCAGAATAGCCCCATATCAAAATCAACAAAGTGCCGATACGCCTATGCAAGCCGTAGAAACCAGCCCCACAACCACACGCGAATCGTCAATTATGCCCGATGTCCGCCGCATCCGCCTCGTGACAGGCAGCGTGCTGGCGTTGATTGTCGCGTTTCTGTTCATGCCGGTGTCATACAACATGATTCACGATGGTATCGACTATATCGAACACATCCGCGATGCCCAGGCGCTTAAAGAGATAGGCACCATTGGTCTGCCGATTGCCCACGTCTTTTACCAGCAAATCGTCGGCGCAATCCATACATTCACGCGCAATTATGACGCCGCCGCCTTCATCAGTGACATCATCGTCAATGTGCTCACGGCGCTGGTGCTGCATTTTATGGTGTGGCGGGCACTGTTTACTGATGAACACCGCCATCGTCGTTCGCCCATCCTGGTCGGTGCGCTGTCGGTGCTGATTCCGCTGGTGGCGATGACGGTATGGGCGATTAGTCTGTTTTCTCCGGCGGGATTGTATTTTGGCTTTATCGGCCCCAATCCCTATCATAGTCCAACCCTGCTGCTGCTGCGTCCGCTGGCGTTGCTGCTGTTCCTGTTGGCGCTGCGGCTGTTTGATGAGCGTGCGCCAACAAGACGCCAACACGTTCTCATGGGTGTGGCGCTGGTCTTATTGACCGTTATGAGCACGCAATCGAAGCCCAATTACACCGTCGCCATTGTCCCGGCGTTGTGGGTCTATGCTGGATATTTTCTGCTGCGGCGGCGGCGCGTGAACTGGATTTTACTGGTCGTGGCGATTAGTCTGCCCGCTGCGCTGCTCATCTATAACCAGTTCTTCAACCTATCGACCTCGCGCGGGGGTGTCACTATTGAGCCGTTTTTTGTCATGAGCCAGATTTCGTACAACATGGCGCTGCAATTCCTGCTGTCGATTGCGTTCCCGGCGGCGGTCTACATTTTGCACTGGCGCAAAGCTCTCAAAAATGATTCGCTGAATGTGGCGTGGCTGGCGTTCGGGGCGGCCTGTGGCACGCTCTATATCCTATCGGAAGGTGGATACTGGCAGCACCTCAATTTCTATTGGGGGCCGATGGTGACGATGTTCATCCTGTTTGCGCTGTCCATCATTTTCTTCGTGCGCGAGAATATCGACCTGCTGCGAACGCGCGGTAGAACAGCGCGCGATACTGCGGTCTATGCGCGGGTGGGGGTGCTGCTGGTTTTACTCGCCCTGCACCTCATCAGCGGCATCCAGTGGTACACCACCCAAATCAGGCCAGAGTGGGGCTTTAGTTTGTGACGCTCCCCACGAATAAATTCGGGGGCTTCTGTTGCACGCTTGCCCCAACGGGCTACGTAAAATAGTTTGAGTCAACTTGTCATACAAGGACAGTACACAATATGGAAAATTTTTTACTGCAACTACATTCGGGCGTGCGCTGGTTGGTGGTAATTGTCACGCTGGCGGTGCTCATCAAACTCATCCTCGGTCTGGTGCGTAAGAGCGACTATGACCAGCTCACCTATCGCCTGATGATTGCCTTCAGCGGGCTGGCAACCGTCCAATGGCTTATCGGCATCATCCTGTTTCTGGTGCTGTCGGGGTCGTTCAGCAGCGGCACACGCTGGGAACACGCCCTGACGATGACCATCGCTGTCGGCGTCTCGCACATGCACATGCGCTGGCGACGCGCACCGGGCAGTATCCGCTATCGCACCAGCTTGATTATCGTCGTGGTGGCGCTGGTGCTGATCTTCATCGGCGTGGCGCGCTTGCCGCAGGGCTGGCGATTGTCGCCCTAATCCCCATAAAATGCAAAACCACCCACTTGCGAGCGTTACCATTGCGTGTGGGTGGTATTTCTGATTGATCGCTAAGTGCGGACGCTATTCATCGTCAGTTGTGGATAACTCATCATTGAGCTTCTGTAGATAATCGCGGGCTTCTTCAAGGCCAAATTGCACACCGTAAAAGCGGCGGTCGCGCACGCCATCGGGCCAGAGTTGGGTCGCGACCACGCCCCACTGTCCCAGCAGCTCCATCACGTTGTGGTGCAAATCTGCCAGCGTAGGGAATTCAGGGACGGGCGGCGGTGGCGGCGGTGATGCTGGTGGTGACGTACTCTCTGGCGGAGTCCCGGTATTGTCAGCAGGGGGCGAGAGATTGCCGGGTGGAATCGGCAGGGTGTCACCTTTTGGCGGGATGTCTTTGGTGTCGCGCTGTCCAACAGGCGCAATACCCGTATTATCGGCATCATCGGGCGCGGTGGCGGCGACTTGATCGGACAGTGGCTCAACGAACCACGCCGCCACATAACCTTCCTCACCGTTGGGCAGTTCGATATGCAGCCACTCGCCTTCGACGCCCGCTTTCGCCAGCACCGTTTCCAGCGAATCTAATGCCACCAGATTATCACCCGGCAGCGCCGAACTGAGGATTTCGGAATCTGTACCTGGCGCCGCGCGCACGTTGAGTTTGTCGGTCACCTGCACGATGACATCGCCCAGCGTCATATACCACGCCGCCGACCAACCTTCCAGACCACTCGTGGACTTAATATGCAGCCATTCGTCCTCGACGCCCAATTTCGCCAGCAGCACATCCGGTTCATCCAGTGTCAGTAGATAATCGCGCTGTTGTACGACACCTACACGGTCAAAATTTGTGCCCGCGCCATTGCGGACAGAGAGTGTCGTCGTCGGTTTGACGTACACCCCTTTTTGCAGCGTCGTGCCGGGGTCGGCATTGGCGGCCTGTGCGAGTTCAAAGAATTTTTCGTAAACCAGGTCTTTGGGCACATTGTTTATATCGACAATGCCCGCCTGCCGCATCAGGTCTGACCACGCGAACCACATAATGACCGGGATATTGCGCGCATAACGCGCCCGCACGAACATATCTATGCCGTGCATATACTGCGCCACCATCGGATAAACACTCGGCGGGAAATTGACTTCTTCAGAAATGCCGATTTCGGTAATCCACGCGGGTATATTCGGGAAGGCATTGATGAAATGCCACAGATAATCCGCCAACTTGCCATGCCATCCGCCCCATTCCGGCTTGCCGGAGAAGTTGGGCGTCCACTGACCATAAGGATGGATTCCAATCGCGTCGGCATAGAGTTTGCCGCCCGATGCGGTGATGGTCTCGCGCATATAGGTCACGGCATCGCCCGCGCCCGCCGCCAATCCACCGACGACGACCTGTGCTTCCGGGTCGGCGGCTTTGATGACTTCATACGACTGGCGCAGCATCGGCGCGAAGGCGTCTGGCGGCACGAATATTGACGAATGCCCGCGTATATCGCCCTCGTTCCAGATTTCATAGGCCACACCTTTGCCGCTGTAGCGTTCGGCGATGGGTTTAATGGCTGCGGCGAATTCGCGCGCGTATTTTTCCCAATCGCCATTGTCCCAGGGGCCGTGCCCCCAGAAGGTCTCCTGATTAACCACCAGCAGCGTCCGCATTCCGATGCTGTTGTAACGGTCAATCAGACTATCATAGGTGCTGAACGCCTGCTCGATGGATTCATGCACGGCGGCGGCCTGAAACACAATCCGCGCCCACTTCACACCCTTCAAATTGTTGACATCGGCGGGCTGCCCCACCGGATGACGCGGGTTCAAATTCATGCCATAGACGACCATGTGCTAATCCTTCCCCTCCTCAACAAATCAGCAGCAAGTCAAATTGCCGCCTGTTCATGTTACGCTAGAAAATTAACCGCAAAGGGCACAGAGACATTGGATAGACTGCTGTCGATATTATTCGCTGCGCTTCGTGCGTTGGTAGCTGAATATACACATTCACCATTTGAATGGCCTGCTCTGTGACCGTTGTGCCCTGTGTGGTTTAAAAAGCACTGCTCATTCGCTGCAATCGAGTGTAACATATTCTGGCTATTTTGTTTTAAAACGGTTTGCGAAAACAGGGAAAATATATGCACCCCAGAGTCATCCTTGCCGGACTTATCCTGCTGCTGCTGCCGGTGATTATCACGCTGGCGATGTTACCGTATCAGGTGGCGGAACTGCCGCTCACGATCACCCGGATTGCCACAGATTTACGCAACCCGCGCGGTGTCGCCGTGTTCGCGGATGGTCGGCTGCTGGTGGCAGAGGCGGGCGCCGGCGCGGGCGACCCCGATACAGGGGGACAAATCAGCATGTTCAGCGATGGCAACGGCGATGGCGACTTTGACGATGCGGACGAACGCACAGCAGTCATGTGCTGTATCGGTGGTTACAACAGTCTCACGCGCTTCGGTACAGGTCAGGATGAAGTCGGCGGTGTGGGTGATGTGGTACTGCTGGACGATGGGCGCGTCTTTTATACCCAGGATGACCCACTCGGCGGTTATGTGCCCGATGGTCGTCCGCGTGGAATAGCCGTCTTCGGTCTCACACCGTCCCCAGAATGGCGACGGTATACGGTCATCGTCCGTAATGCCACAATGAATGCCCTCGTCTATGACCCGGACGCCAATGTGCTGTATATCACCGAAAGCGGCCTCAATCGCGTCAGTCGGGTCACGCTCGATGGTGAATTGACAACGATTGTTGAGTTCCCCGACTTTGAAGATGGGCAGCAGGCCGTCCCCGCTGGACTGGCGCGCGACCCACAAACGGGCGAACTGCTGGTGGCGTTGTTTTCCGGGCAGATTCGGGACTACTTCGGTACGGTCATCGCCTATATGCCCGAAACGGCGCGCATCATCCGCCTCAATCCAACGACAGGTGAATGGCGCGACGAAATCACAGGTCTGACGACTGCCGTTGATGTGGCCATCGACGAACCCGGCAACATCTATGTGGTCGAATTGGCGACGGGTTGGCCTGCTGCCGTGATGCCGCGCGATTTCCCCCTGTTTGACCCACATGCCCCACCCGATGCAGGCGGTTATCCCCGTTTCAGCGGGCGGGTAACGATGTATCCAGCGGATGGCGGCAATCCGGTCATCCTCGCTGCGGGATTAGACGCGCCAACCAACATCACCTATCATGACGGCGCGCTCTACGTCAGCGTGGGACAGGGCACGCCGGGACGCCCCATCATCGGCCCTGATGGACGCACCACCCTCATCGGCGCACTCTATCGCATCACGGGATTCCGTCCGTAACGCGCGTTAGGAAATTGGAATCGAATTTTAAGGTCACAACGCGCCGAATTCTGCTATGGTCATAGCGGGTATCCGGCATAAAATGACTCTATGACACAACCATCCGCACATCCCTCCACCCCGCACTATCACCCGCTGCTGCTGGTGTTTATTGTCATCATCAGCGCCGGACTGCTGCTCATCCTGCCGTCGGATGTATCGCGTTTGCTATTCACCAGCGGCATTGCCGGTGGATTGGGTTATGGAACGTGGAAACTCGCCCCGCGACTGTCTCATGCCATAACGCATAGTCGCGCCGTCCTGTGGATGCTGGCGCGCCGTGACCGTCTCGCGCCGCGATTTGGCCTGCTGGCGGTGTTCGCGATGGCTGGTAGTGCCATTGTTTTCCAGCAGGGAGTCGATTTTGATACGCTCAATCACGGTTTATTGTGGTTGGGGATAGGCGCGGTCTGTTTGTGGCTGGCCTTGTGGCTCAAACGCGCTTTACCACCTGTCGCCCATGCCAATATATCACCCCTACGACGTGTGCGCCCTTATTCACGTCCGCTGTTGTTCGGATTGGTGGGCATGTTCATCCTCGCGGAAACCAACGCCAACGAACTCAATCTGCCATTGATTGGGGGCGTCTCGCATCATGTGCAGATGCTGCTGTTGGTCGCACTGCTGGCACTCCTCATCTGGGGCGGATGGCGCGCGACGACAGCCGAGAAATCGCCACGAGTGCCCTATTTCCCGCGTGCGGATTGGCTGCCGCTGCTGTTGATTATGGGTGGGGCGTTTATCCTGCGCGTCATCGGACTGGACACGACGATTCGCGTGCTGGTCGATGAAATCCACTTCACCGATGGCATCCTCAAATATTGGTCAGGCGAACGTGTACCCCTCTTGAGCAGCATCGGCGGCTTATCGCCCTTTACGCAGGTCTTCACCTACTGGCAGGCCGCGAGTGTTGATGTGATTGGACGCACATTCACCGGCTTTCGACTGCCGAGTGCGATTATCGGCACGATGACGATACCGGCGCTGTATTTGCTGGCACGGGCGCTCTTTGACCGTAAGACGGCGTTGCTAGCGGCATTGTTTCTCGCTACGTTTCCGCCACATCTGCATTTTAGCCGGCTCGGACTGATACAAATCGCTGACGCATTGTTCGGCACAGCGGCACTGGCATTTTTGGCGCGTGCAGTGGTTTATAATCGCCGCCTCGATTATGTGTTGGGCGGGATTGCGCTCGGCCTGACGCAGTATTTTTACGAAGGCGGACGCCTGTTTTTCCCGCCGCTGGTCTTATTATGGCTGATGGGTGGACTGTGGTTGTGGCGCCCTCGCCCCGACTGGCGTGGGATGCTGCTGGCGGGTTTCGTGTTTTGCAGCGTCGCGCTGCCCGTTTATTACGTCATCCTCGCCGAAGACCGTCCGCTGACGATGCGTTTGGATGCGTCGGGCGATGTGGCGGATTATGGGGGGCGACTACGTGACCCGGAGCGACTCGATAACTACATTCACCATCATCTGCTGCGGGCGGCGCGCATCCATATCAATATTCCACCGGACGATATTTACTATCGCAGCGAAGCGCCTTTACTGCTGCTGTATGCCGCGCCATTTTTCCTGCTCGGTATTGGCGTATCGCTGTGGCATTGGCGGACGCCCGCTGTGTTATTGGTCGTGTGGCTGGTCGCCAATATCTTCGGCAACAGTCTCTTACAGCAGAGCGCGTGGGCATCGCGTTTTCTGGGCGTGATGCCGCTGCTGCCGCTATTGGTGGCGGTTGGGCTGCGAACGATGCTGACCTTTATACAACCCGGACGCGGGCGAACTGTCGGCCTCGTGGCGCTGGCGCTGGTGATGACGGTTGGACAGGCGACTTATTACTTCCACGCCAACCTGCCCTATTTTAATCGTACCCTCCGTCAGAACGCGCTCGACCCTGATGATGCCATATTACGCGCGACACAACTCCCGCCGCGCACGATTGCCGTCATCATTGGCGACATCAACCATCGTTACTATGGCGGGATGTTTTACTTCTTCACCGACGATGTGCATTTGCTCATCATTTCACCGTCAGACCTGACAGACGAGTATCTCGCTGGCTTGTCGCACGATACAAATTATGCTTTTTTCTTCGCACCGGGCGATAATGAGACGTTTGGGAAGATTTCGCGCAATTTTAATCTCGATGCGCCTGTGTTTTCGGATAATCCCGATGTGCCTTATGCCAGCGGTTATATCATGGTGTTTGCGCGTGCCGACAGGAATCGTGATCATCCCGCCGTGAGAGACAGACCCTGATGCTGGAAAATTATGTACAAATCACTGCTGCTGCACTGGTGTTGATTGCCATCGCACTGCCGACGGGACTGCTGTTCTTGCGGGCGCTGCGGCTGTTCCAATTCAATCGGTGGCGCGAGGGTTGGATACTGTTTCCAGTGGCGCTGGTCACTGGCCTGTTGATTATCCCGCTGGCGTTCAACATCGCCGCTTATATGAACGCGGGACATCTGCCTAACCCCACGCGAGTCGGGGTGTGGGTTGGGCTAAATGTCGGATTGTACGTCTCTGGCGGATTCATTGCATGGACACAACGGCGACGATTGCCCGAAACCCTGCGCGCCTATATCCGCCCGCCTGTGAACATGGTGCCGCCGACCTTCGCGCTGCGCTGGCAGGCATGGGCGCTCATCGGCATGGGCGTGTTCGCATTCATCATCACCCTGCATCCACTGACCATCCACAACACACATCCACCCACCGCGCCGGATGCCGTCTATCGTTTGAGTATGCACGATTGGAGCAAACATCTGGCTGTCGGCACGGCCCTGGCGACCAGTGACCGTTTGCCACCGCCCAACCCGTTCCTCGCGACAGAGCCGACCCTGCATTTTCACTATTTCCCCTACATCCTGCCGACGATGATTCATCAGTTGACGGGCGTCACCCTCGCCAACAGTCAAATCGCCGCCGCCGTCCTCATCGCATTTTGTTTGCCATTTATGGTATTTAACTATGCGGGCGCGGTGGGATTGGGCAGCAGTGGCGCGCTGTTTTCGGCCTTTCTGGTGAGTATGGTCGGGGGGTTAGATTTCATCTATATGCTGCTGCACTATCTTCGTGAGGGTTGGTGGCTGCTGCATATTGATGGCTGGGCGAATCATGCTTTTCGGCGCATCAACAGCATTCCCGATATGTATATCTGGACGCCGCAGCATGTCCTCGGATTATGTGGTTTCATTCTGGCATTGTGGCTCATCAAACGCCTGGATCGCAAAATCGACGCGCTGGCAGTGGCGCATGTCCTGGCGCTTGGGGTCATACTGGCGGCAGTCGCTGGCACAAGTACGCTGACGTGGTTCGCGCTGGGATTGGGCATTGGCCTGTTTCTGTTATTTGAAATCCCGGCTTATCTATTCTGGAACATCCGCAGCATCGCGCCGCTGCTGTTATCGGCGGGGGTTGTATCGGTCTTTCTGGCGCTGCCGTATATGCGCGTGGCGCTGGCGCGCGATGAAGCGCCGTTTATGTTCTACATCAGTCCGACAAAACCGGGCATCGAATATGGCGGCATTTTCAGCTATTTCTGGGGCGAAACAGCGTTGAATTATGCGCTCGACTTCCCATTCCAGATGGTGGCGGAATTGGGCGCGCTGCTGGTGCTGGGTTGTGCAGGGTGGTGGATGGTCAAAAAGCAGTGGCGACACGCGCATGAAATCCGCTTCTGGACGCTGTTTTTGCTGATGGCGTATGGGCTGGTCTTAGGCGTGCGCGAAGGCCGACTGGATACCAATAATTATGCGCCGCGTGTCGCGCCACTGGCGATGGTCATCTTAGGCGTGCTCAGTGGCTTCTGGTGGGAAGGCCGACGCGAAGGCCGGCTATTCCGCTGGCAGGACGCGCTATCTCCCGCCGCACAATCGGCACGACTGATTACGCTGACAATCGTCCGCGTTTTGTTGTGGGGGATGGTCGTCGTGGGGGTGCTGGGCGCGCTCTATGAACCTGTTATTCAGCGCGACAATACGTATATCGCCTTCAGTGCCGAGTGGCGGCTGGTCAATTGGCTAAATGCCAACCTCAGCGACGATGATGTCTATCAAATTGGCGCGGAAACGGGCGAAATGGCGCTGGTATTGGTGCAGCATCGCACTGGATTTTCCGACTGGTTTCTGGCACAAATCTATACGTCCGACCTGGGGCTATATCGTCGTGCAGCGGCAGACATCCAATTGGGTTATGCCGCACCCCGTGCCGCAGACGCCGCAGCCGCGTTCCGGCGTGCCCGCATCACCGTCGTTGTCACCGCACCGCACATCCCACTCGTATCGAGCGATGATGACGATTTCAGCCGCTGGTTTGAACAGGTCTATGCCGATGACACCTACGCGGTCTATCGGGTACAGGGATGAGTGGTGAGTGCCGGGTAGAAATCCTCTGCGGCGTTTGCGGTTCAATTTCTGTGCTAATTAACAGCGGCGCGGCGGCCTATCGCGCTTACCAGAGGTTCAGCACTGCCCGTAAGATACCCATTTCGCCAACATGATAGGCATTATGCGTGGCAATGATATTGATTTCACGCAGAATCGTATGCCCTTTCTCGCCATGCGGAATCTGTGCGTATAAGTCACGCTGCGGGTCATTGACGATGTTGACCAGCGCGCCCAAATCTGCGCGGAAAGCGGCAATCGTCGCCTTCCATGCGGCCTCATCTGCCTGTGCATCTTTCGCAGGCCAATAGCCTTCCGGGAAGGGGCGATACTGATAGTCCGGGTTTTCGATATAATCGAGAATATCGTATTGCGCGAGACGAATGTGCTCAATCAGATGCCAGAAGGTATAGGGTGTGTTGGGCGGATAGGTGTTATAGTATGCCGAAGGAAAATTTTTGACCACATCATCAAAGAGTTGATGTGCCTGTTGTTTGACCAGCATGTTGACCAGTTGTTGACGCACATGCGTATCGTTCATAAGCCGCCTCCTAAATTTGTTGTACACTTATGATACAGCCACTGGTGAAAGGGTAAACGGTGTTCCGGCGTAAAAACAAGCGTGGCAAAGACGACTCGGGTGGTGATGAAACATTCATGGGGTATGTCCAGCTTCATGAGCGCGGCTGGGGCACAGATGATTATAAAGGGCGTCCGAAACTCACCGCGATTTTAGCCGCGCCCATCGTCGCCTTCTGGTATTCGACACAGCCGGGCGAATCGCGCCTATTGGTCAGCCTGTACGATCATATTGACGAGTTGGAAGAAGAAATTTCCACCCTGTTCCTGCACAGTCGCACCCGCCCTATCGACCGCCGTTTGTTCCGCCTGTTCTATCAACAAAAGCGCCTGCATGTCGAAGGGCTGCAACTCATCCTCACGCGCGATAGGCCGAATTAGCGCAAAACGGCAAATGGCATAATCTATGCGGTTGACCTCAAATGAATGGCGGGGCTTCGCTACAGCGCCGGCGCGTCGTCGGCAGCTTTCGCGGCATCGGCGAGGGCGGCAACCTCGGATGTGTCTTTGGTGCTGAGGGTTTCGTCATCCTTTGGGAAGCCAGCGAATTCGGCAACATGGGTGCTGTAGCGCGGATTGGCGGAACTGTAGGGATACGACTCGGCAGTATTGCTGATTTCAACCGCCACTGGCGCGAGCAGCATCATTTTCAAACGGGCATCGAGGGCGCGCTGAGTCATCAGTGGGGTCGCGGTATAGTGGCGTTCCCAGAAGAAACCGGCATCGGGTTGTATGACGGTGAGCAGTGGAATTGTTTCGGCCTGTATGTGGGCGACCACACCTGCCGCACCCTGTTTCAGCGGTGACGCCACCATTTCGAGCGCAGTCGGCAACACGACGAATCCATGCAGGCGTAACCATCCACGCTGCTGAGCAGTCATCAACACGGTGATCACCGTCTCTGCGCTGCTGCGATTATTGAAATAGGGCTTATTCAGTTCGGTGGGCATGTGGATGAATACAGGATGTTCTAGCATGATGAGCCTATCCACTGTCTTTTATGAAAAACGTACAGACTGTCTGCTACCATTATATGCGGCTCACGCCCGGACGAAAGCATGATTATGGTTTTAAATCCCTAACATTTGTTACGATC
>CAZTLI010000004.1:0-5904 GCA_964614375.1 uncultured Anaerolineaceae bacterium | reverse complement strand
TTGGCGGTCATCGTCCAGCACGGGGATGTTGACGTAACAGTCGGTGGTGTCGATGTTGAGGGCGCGTGCCGTATCCAGATAGATATGGGCTTCGTGACGCGGCTGTTTGGGGTCAATCGGCGCGCGAATGTTGTAGCCAAATCCACGTCCGGCGCTGTCTAGTCCCACCCGCACGGGTATACCCGATAGACGCACAGCGAGGCTCATCAAGGGTGAGCGCACCAGTGACACTGCCATATCAAAACGCCCTGCCCGCAACTGCCGCACAAAACGCACGAATCCACCCACCGATTTCACAGGCAGCGCCGCCGGCCCGGTATCGAGGAAGGCGTCTATATCGGGATGATGGGCAATGGCACGTTTTGCCCAACTGCTGACCGCCCATGTGATATACGTCTCGGGATAGGCACGCCGAAAAGCGCGCAAGGTCGCTGTCGCCAGCACCACATCGCCAATGCAGCACGGACGAATCAGCACAAGGCGGCGAGGGGTAATGCCGGATGCAAAGGCGCCGGATGCTAAAGACATCCGGCTAGCTTTCTGGGAAGCGGCCTGAAGGACGCTCTGGATTGACTATCATAGAATAGTTGAGACCCTCTCCATTGACTGTATCAGGTATAGACAAATCATGATTAGTCATCCGTTCGTTCCAGATGTGCATTCAAATCACCATTTTGATGGCGGATTTTCTGATTGGCAATATAGGCTTTGACAACCGACAAATTGCGCTCACCAAATGACAAGACCCCGTAACCCGTTTGCCAATGAAAGGGCGATTCTAATTCAAAGGCGTGGTTCAATTCATGAGTCGCGAATCCTTTCACGTCACCAACCCGCTTCGATACGTTCATACTCGGCGGAATCATCACGGCGGTATGGATATGGTCAGCAACACCATTCACTGCTAGCAATTCACAACGCAATTGCATCGTTTTACGCTCAATCGCTGCAAACAATACCGTTTCATGAACGGGTTCTATCAAGGGCTGACGATGTTTGGTCGCCCAGACCACATGATAATAACATTTCCAGAATGGCATGAGGCTGACCTTTCACTATTATCTGATTCTACTCATGCCAGATGCTGAAGACATCTGGCTAACCTGTGAAAGCGCCCTGAAGGACGCTCTTGGATTATGCTACAACCAACGATTTCGTGCATAACATCAAAATATGAATGCGTCCATCTATTCTGTGCAGACAAGGCACATTAGAGGGTGCTTCAGCGCCCTTCCCACCACAATCGGTTGCCGGATGGTTTACCATCTGGCGCTTAGTGCCCGCACACCCGGTTTAAATCATCGGCAGCCTGTTGCAGTTGGGGATTGAGGCACAGCGCGGTTTCATAATCGGCAATTGCGGCGGCGTGCTGACCATTTTCAACATTGCGTTTGTGGTCAATGGCGGTTTCGATTTCGCGGCGCAGCCAATCGCCCGGTTCGTGAAAGCGTTCGACGGCGCTGGGCGTCAATATTACGATGAAGTGGGCACAGGCTTTGATCTGGTTGATGATAATCTGGTCGAACGCACCCGAATCAATGCTGCGATAGTCGAAGAAACAGTCATAGCCGTGCTGTGTCAGATTTTGATACACTGCCAGCGCATGAAAGCTGTTCGTGCGCCGATAGCTGATAAAGACCGTGTTCTGCACATCCATAGACAATCCATCCCCCAGAGCATCGTTCGTATCTACCGCTATACTAGACCGATGTTGGGGGACGTGTCAATTTTGGGTCAATCCCGACGCAGGATGAGGTGACTATCGCCAAATTCGTGCCAGAGATAGCCCTCGCGGATGGCTTCGGCATAGGCCGCGCGGATGCGGTCTTGCCCGGCAATGGCATACAGCATCGCCAGATGACTGGTCACCGGGTCATGCAAGCCCGTAATCAGACCGTCAATCACATGGATGTCGCAGGCTGCGCGGATATACAAACGTGTGAAGCCCGACCGCGCCTGTACCATTTCCCCATCCCATGCCGATTCCAGCGCGCGGACGACAGTCGTGCCAACAGCGATAACTCGTCGGCCTTCGTCTCTGGCGGCGTTCACCGCTTTCGCAGTGGCAGACCGGATGGCAAACGGCTCTGGGTACATCGGATGTTCGGCAGCGTCGTCTACTTCCACTTCGAGACTGGATACACCCGTATGCAGCGTAATGTCGTGTACCTGTACGCCGCGCGCGATGAGGCTGTCCAGTACCTGTTGTGTGAAGGGATAGGCGGCGGAGGGCATTTCGGCGCTGCCGGGTTGGGTGGCGAACAGGGTTTGATAATTTTCCAGCGGGAAAGTGTCGGCGGCATAGCCATAACGAATCGGCTGACCGGCATAGGCCATAATCGAGTCGAGTTCCGAGTCAAATTGCACGAACCACAGGCGCGGCAGTCCCGGAAACGGCGCGATTAAGCGTCCACCAACCCCCGCGACATTGATTGACTCGCCTGCGGCTAGGGGCAATGGCCCCTGCTGGCCCGGACTCCAGCGGGGTTCGGCAAGCCATAGTCCATGACCATAGCGCGTGGATAGATTCAGCGTGAAATGGCCCGGACGCCCTGCTGCCGCTAGACTAGCGGGTAATGTCGCGCTGCGATTGACCACCAGCACATCCCCCGCACGCAAGAACGATGCTAAATCATAGAAATGGGTATGACGATGACCGGATGGTGAACTGACCATCAGGCGCACACCATCGCGGGATAGGCCGCGCGCTTCGGCGGGCATGGTCGCGGCATGGGTATCGGGTCGCTTGAACATCAAATCCGTGCGATATAGAGTCGGGGTTGCAATCATGATTGCACCTCCCACACATCAGCCTGTGCCTTCAACCGTTGACCACTCACCGCCAGCACATCCTGTCCCAATAACCACGCCCAGAATGGCAGCGTCACATCGGGCAAGGGACGGTCTGAAATGTCGTCATCGGGGAAGGCGTTTTGGTGCATGTCCGTCCACATATCGCCGGGATCGACACTGACGACTCCGATACCCTCGGCTTTGAGTTCATTCGCCAGCGTCAGTGACACCAGATCAAGCGCCGCTTTACTCGCGCCATAACCGCCCCAGCCCGCATACCCACCGACTGCGGCGTCGCTGCTCAGATTAATGACCAGTCCGCCCGCTGTTTTCAGCAGGGGCAGCGCAGACTGTACCAGTGCGACAGGCGCGACGACGTTCATCGCAAATACATCCAATAGTGCGTTTGGTGGATAGTCCGCCAACGTGGGCATGGGGAGGGGGCCAAGCGTCGAGGCATTGTTGATGAGCAGGTCGAGTCTAGCGAAGGCTTGCGCCGCGTCGATGAGGGCTTGTCGATGTGCGGGGTCATTGATGTCGCCAGTAATCGCGCGGACTTTTATGTTATACTGCGCCAGTTCCCCTGCCGTTTGCTGTAACTGTGTCTCATTACGGGCATTGATAATCAGATGATAGCCCTGTGCCGCGAGGAAGTTTGCCACGACACGGCCTAGCCCTTTACTCGCGCCCGTGATGAGGGCGATTCGTTCGCTGGTTGTTCCGCTGGTCATACTATGGCCTTTCGATGGAGTTCATGCGAATATAGACACACTATAGGTCATCAACTGTCCGGTCTACATCGTCCCAAAGATATGATTTGACTGTACAAAGGGTCAGAATACAAAGAGAGCGTCCGTTGATGTCTGCACATACGCCAGATACACGCATGGCGCACAGAAGGACGGGCTATGAGCGATGATTTCACATTTTTAGAGGGCAAGGTGCTGTCGGGGCGGGTGTATCCTGAATTTTTCCCGTTCGCGCCGGATGACCATGTGGGCAATATCGGGTGTGGCGAAGGGCCACAGGCGATCATTTATCGTGGGCAGTATCAGCGTATGACCGGAATCGACATCAACGCCGCGCGACTGCGTAAATCACATCGGGCGATGGCTGCACAGGGCATCAACAGCTATCATACGGCTTGCGGCAATGTGGAACAGATTCCGCTGGCAGATGGCGTATTCGATAAAGTCATCGCGATTGACATCATCGAGCATGTGCAAAATCCAGCGCGGATGTGTGAGGAGATTCAGCGCCTGCTGAAACCATCCGGTCATCTGCTCATCACCTTCCCGACCCTGCACGACCATTATGTGCATCTGTTTTCGTGGATAGCCCGCGTCATCCTGCGCCGCCCATCGAAAAGCCAGCCGTCAGACGGTTGGAATCCCGACGCGCATAATCAAGCCTTTGCGCTTGGCGAATGGATTAACCTTGTCGAAAGCTGCGGCTTCCGGCAGGTGCGTTCGCGTGCGACGACGCTGTTCCCACCGCTGCATCTCTATGGTGTGCCGCGTTTCTGGTTCAAGAGCAATCTCATCCACGCGATTGACCGCGCCTTTTGTCGCATTCCGGGAGTCAAACGTCTGGGCCAGGCGATGATGGTCGATTTTGAACGGGTGTGAGAATTGTGGTTTTGGACAGACACGTCGGTCTGTCCCTACAGTAATATATCAACCGTGATTATGTAGGGGCACATCGGCGTGTGTGCCTGTTATTTTTTATCGCCGGAATCACGCAGCATGAGCGCGGGAATCAGGGCGATGCCGCACATGAGCGCGCCGATTAGACCGATTTCGCCCAATACCTGCACCGTTGCATTGGCATAGATATTGAGGAATTGCGACGTATCTTGATTGCCCTGCGCGATTTGTACCAGATAACCGACTCGTGTGAGGGCAATGGCGGTGAGCGACGACACGCTGAGGGTCATACCGATGAGGCGTAAGATAATCACCAATGCCGACGCCACGCCGCGTTCATCGTCGTCGGCGGCGTTGATGACAGACGCGCTAATGGGCGAGAACGTCAATCCTAAGCCAATGCCGACGATTGCCATCTCCAACCCGACCAGCGCATCACTGACTTCAATCGTCCACGTCTGCCAGATGAGGACAAAACCTATGAGCGCCATCGACAAGCCCAGGGCTGTCGTGCGCCGTTCGCCGATGCGTTCGCTCAACCATCCGCCGGGGATCGCCGCCAATGCCATCGGAATCGTCAGTGTCGAAAGCAATAAGCCGACCGTCAGCGCCGCCTGCGTGAGCTGCTCAAAACTCTCCTGCCGCACATTGACCAGAATCGGCACGCTCACCAGCCCAATGAACAGACAGTAACCGACAAACAGATTGGTCAACGACCCCGCCCACACATTGCGCCGGACGAACATTTTCAGTCGAATTAAGGGGTCACGGACGCGGGATTCGACGACAATAAATCCGGCGAAAAACAATAACGCCAACAACAATACCGGCCCCGCATGGGCAGGCAGCGGCGATAGTTCCTCGAAACCACCTGTACCGCCAGGGATTTCGATATTCGCGCCCAGACCGACATTCAAACACGTCAGCGCGCCGATAATCAAACCCACGCCGAGAAAGTCAAAGCGGCCTTTGCCTTTGGGATGGGGCACACCGCGCAGCGCCCATAGTGTCAAAAACAGCGCCAGCAGTGTCAGTGGCACATTAATCCAGAACAAGCCTTGCCAGGGCATCACCTGTACCAGTAAGCCGCCATACAGATGACCCAGTACCCAGCCGAGTGTATCCACCGCGCCTATCAAGCCCAACGGACGGGCGCGCTGGTCACGCGGGAACATATCGCCCACCAGTGCCAGACTGACCGGGACGAGTGCGCCCGCGCCCAATGCCTGTATCACCCGCCCGATGATAATTGCCAGCAAATTGACAGACGCCGGGTCGGGGCGCTGCCCCGCGCGCCGCATCATGCTGTACAGCACATCCGTAGGCCATTGATGCGCCGTCGCCACCAGAACCGAACCGACGATAAAAATCATCAAACAGACCGCATAGACCGCCTTACGCCCAATCAGGTCGCTGACACGTCCCATGAAGGTCAGGCTGATGGTATAGGCGAGAAGATAACCAC
>CAZTLI010000003.1:0-35534 GCA_964614375.1 uncultured Anaerolineaceae bacterium | reverse complement strand
GTCAGCATGTCAGCAGGTCAGCGGGTTGCCATTTTCACCGCAGACGGTAATGTTGGTTAAGAATTGATCAGATAATGGAGGCTGAAAATCTGACTCTTTCGGGTAAAAGTCCCGCCACACGTTAAAATGTGCGGCTGCCCGAAAGACACGTCATCTGATGGTACTGAACTGCTGACGAGCAAGCGGAGTGCTAATGACATTTGACCATTTACCCACCTATCTCTATCTAATGACTACGGGTTGGAAAACAGGCCACGACCATGAAATCGAAATCTGGTATGTGCCGTATGAAGGGCGCTATTATCTGGTTTCGGAAATGCGCGAACAATCGCATTGGGTGAAAAATATTCAGCACAATGCCCAAATTCGCTTTCGGGTGGGCGACCAGACCTTTGACGGTGTTGGGCGCGTCGTCGATAGGGAGACCGAAACGCAGCTCACCGCCGCGGTCTGCCAATTGATGGATGCCCGTTATGATTGGAGCGATGGCCTCATCGTCGAATTGATGCCAGAAATCTGATGACAAACTCAAGGCAGCATTAATGCTAAATGTTCCGAAATTGTGGTACGTTGAAATGATGGAGGAGCATCCCTTGAGATTGTCTAATGAACCACACACATGCGACTAACGAAAGCCTACTCGATGAAGTTGCGTATTTGCGGGCGCGCGTTCAAGCCTTAGAATCGCTGGAAGCCGAACGTGAGCAGCGTCTTTTAGCCGAAGCCCTGCGCGATAGTACGGCGGCGCTCACCCGTTCGTTGGATTTGGACACCGTGCTCGACCAGATTTTGATGTATATGGCGCGGGTGACCAATTACGACACCGCCAATATCATGCTGGTTGAGGACGGAATCGCCCGGATTGTGCGCCAGCGGGGTTACGAGGTTCATAGCAATGTCGAACAACTGATGTCGGCGCGCTTGCATGTAGACGATACCCCGGCGCTGCTGCGAATGCGGGCAACAGGCAAACCCATATTGATTGCCGATGTGCGGGCGTATGCGGGCTGGGTTGTCCCGGTAGATGCGTCTGGTTGGATACGCGCCTATGCCAGCGCTCCCATCGTCATCGACGGCGAACTTATCGGCTTTATGAATATGGACAGTGCCGTGCCGGGAACCTTTACCGACGAGCATATCGTCCGCCTACAGGCCTTTGCCGATACCGCCGCCCTCGCGATTCGCAACGCCCGATTGTTCTCTGAACTCAACGAAACGCAGGGCCGTTTTAGCCAGTTGGCGAATAGTATCGAGCACATTTTCTGGCTCGCCAACCCGCGCACTGGCGAATTCAACTATCTCAGCCCTGCTTTCGAGCGCATCTGGGGTGTGCCGCAAGAAGCCTTGCTGCATCATGACCCCTTTGTCCTGTTACAGTGGGTACATCCTGAAGACCGGGACCATCTCGAATCGGTCATGCGTCAGGACACCGCGCGACTGGTCAAAGGGCAGCTTAACACGATGGAAACCCGTTACCGGATTATTCGCCCACAGGGGGATACCCGCTGGTTATGGATGCGCGTGTTCCCCGTGCGAAACGAACAGGGCAAAGTCTATCATCTGGCAGGTGTCACCGAAGATGTGACCGCCCGCATAGAAGCTGAGGAACAGACCAGAACCCTCACACAGCAAAAAGAACACGAACAACTGCGCTATCGGTCCTTGTTCGAGCAGTCTAACGACGCCATCTACATCATTGGTACGGATGGGTGCTATATCACCAGCAATCAGCGCGGGGCAGAAATGCTCGGTTACGACCATCCCGATGCGCTCGGTGGCATAACAAGGGCGAAACACGTCGTTCCATCTGAGTATGACCATTGTCAAGATCAATTGCAGCGGTTGTTGGCGGGGGAAACATTTGCTCCCTATGAGCGCACGATGCAGCGTCTGGATGGCAGCATCTTCCCGGCAGAGGTGAATGCCGAGCTGGTGCGCGATACTGCGGGCAATCCGATGTATGTTCAGAGCATCATCCGCGATATTACCCATCGCAAGCGCGCCGAATCGCGGGAAATCGAGCTGGCAGTCGAACGCGAACGGGTCAATGTCCTATCGACCTTTGTCCGCGATATATCCCACGACTTCAAAACGCCGCTGTCAACCGTCAACACCAGTCTGTATTTGCTGCGCCACACGCTTCATGAACCCAAACAAAACAAACATCTCGATACCATCGAAAAGCAAATGCAGCGTTTGCATAAACTCATCACCGGGTTGCTGACTATGACCCTGTTGGACAGCGGCGTGCCGATAGCGTTATCGGCAGTGGATGTCAACCGCTTGATTGCCGACCTCGTGCCCACCCTGCAAACGCAGGCCGAAGCACAGCACATCGCCTTTAGCGCCCATTTGCGACCCAATTTGCCATTCGTGTATGGTAATCAGCAGGAATTGAGCAAGGCAATCCAACAATTGGTGGATAACAGCCTGCAATTCACGCCACCTGCCGGGCAGGTCACGGTATACACCCGCGCCGTAGACGATACGATACAAATCGAAGTCGCGGATACCGGCATTGGCATGAGTGAAGATGACCTGCCCCATATCTTCAAACGCTTCTATCGCGCCGATAAAGCCCGTTCGACAGATACCGGCGGCGTTGGACTGGGACTGCCAATTGTCAAACAAATCGTCGCCGCCCACAACGGGCAGATCGACGTTGCCAGTGTGTCCGATGGTGGTAGTCGTTTCACGATTACACTGCCAGCCGCCGCCGGAACAGAAAATGCAGCCCGGGTGGCGAGCTAACAACCTGTCCCCGTTACACCTCTAGCGCAGCGCCGCCGGGACAATGGGCACCCGAATCGTGACGGTGCTGCCGACTTCGGGTTCGCTCTGCACCTCAATCGTGCCGTGATGCAAATTGATGATCTTGCGGGCTAAGGTCAACCCCATGCCGGTATGCCCGTGACCTGTTTGTCGCGCTTTATCGCCCCGATAGAAGGGGTCGAAGATATGGGGCAGGATGTCCGGCGCGATACCGATGCCAGTGTCTTGCACTGCGATGATAATGTCCGTGTCCTGCCCGGTTACGCGAATGTGGATCGTGCCCTCGTTTGGGGTGTATTCAATGGCATTCGTCAGGACACTGCCCAGCGCGCGAATAAAATACGAATCTGCCGCGCGGATCGGGGCGAGGTTGGGCGCAATGTCGATGTGTATCGTGTGCCCTTTGGCTTCGATGTCGGCATTATACTGGTCGAGTATGGCGCGAATGACCGATTCGACATGCACATAGGCAAATGTCATCTGGCTGGAATCATCCATGCGCGACATCACCAGCATGTCGTCAATGATCCGATTCAAGGCTTTCACCTGTTGTTCCAGCGTCTGCACATGCCGTTGACGGCGTTTGGGGTCATCGCCACCGTGTTCCAGCAAATAGAGCGAGGTGGTCATCGTCGCCAGCGGGGTGCGGATGTCATGCGATGCGCCGCTAATAAATTGCTGAAGCATGCCCACCCGTTCGCGCTCGATGCCGAGGTCGATGCGGTGCTGTTCGCGGGCTTTGCGCTCGGTAATGTCGATCATCATAATCAACACGCGCGCCCAATCCTCTTCTGCGCCGGGCAAAACAATCCGCCGTAACCAGATTTCGCGCATCTCGCCATCGAATCGCCGCAGCATGGTTTCAAGCTGATAATCATAGTGCCCTTCGGCTAGCGACACCAATTCATGGGTGAATGTGCCATAGTTCGCATCAACAAACACTTCAGAGACTGGTCTTTCCAGTTCAGATACGTTTTGCGCGCCAAACACCTCTACGGCGCGTGAATTGGCTTCAATCACGGGGACATGGGCGGCGCACTCGCGGATGAATTCGGGGTGTGTCATCACATATTGCCGGGGATGGGTCACACCCGCGGCAGTCAAAGCGTCGATACGGGTTTTGACATAACTAAAGTCTTCAATCAACAGCACCACAGGCGCGATGTGGAACAGCATCCGGTAGCGCGCTTCACTGGCGACCAGCGCGTCCTGCATCTGCTGGAGGTCGGTGATGTCGGTAATAGACACCAGCATACGCTCCCATGTCGTCTCGCTGCCGGGGGCGATAGACAGTTCCAACCGGCCATAGCGCACTTCGCCCGAACTTGTACCCGTGGGCAGTTCCAGCCGCACATAGTCTTGTTCATTCGCCAGCGCCACCAGTTCGTATTTAAAGCGGTCTAAGGCTTCGTCTGGCAGGGTTTCAATCAAACGCATGCCGACTACGACGTCACGGTCTTCGGTTTGATACTGGCGCAGGGCGGCGCGGTTCACGTCCACAATCGTGATGGCGCGGGCACAATCCCGCAGCGCCTCAGGATTCGCGTCGAAATAGCTGTCGAAATCGGTCACACCCCGCGCTTTCAGGTTGTCGATGATGGCCTTCGCCCCGCTGAAATCTTCCTCCCACAGGCCAATCGGCACGTTCTCAAACAAGCCACGATAGCGCGTTTCGCTCGTTTGCAGGGCACCCTGTGCCTGTTTTATGGCGGTAATGTCGGTGATAGACACCAATATCCGTTCCCAGGTATCTTCGCTGCCGGGGGCAATCGTCCAGTTGAGGTTGCCATAACCGATGTGACCGCGAATATCGCGGATGGGCGTTTCCAGATATACGGACGGTTTGCCCTCTATAATGTCCACCAGTTCCTGTTGAAACGTGCCAAGACCTTCGTGGGCCATGGTCTCATACAACGTTTTGCCGATGACGGCGGCTTTGTCGTCTGTGCCAAACATTTTCATAGCGACACGATTACCATCGCGGATAACGATCTTCCGGGCACACGCTTCCAGCACATCGGGATGGTCAGTAAAATACGTGTCGAAGTCGGTCACGCCCTGCGTTTTCAGGTCATCGACGATGCTTTTGACGCCGCTAAAATCCTCTTGCCAGACGGCGACAGGCACATCTTCAAACAACTGGCGGAAGCGGGTTTCGCTCTGGCGCAGGGCGTCCTGTGTGCGTTTGAGGTCGGTAATGTCGGTAATCGAGACCAGCACCCGATCCCAGGTGTCTTCGCTGCCGGGGGCGATTGACCAGCCCAGACTGGCATAGCCGATTTCGTCATCTACCGTTCGCACCGTGGTTTCCAACCGCATCGTCATTTCATTGTTCAGCAGCGCGATGAGTTCCTGTTTGAAGGGGTCATACCCATCGTCGGACATCGTATCAAATAAGGTCGTGCCGACCACACCCGCCTTGCCCCCTACGCCATACAAATTCAGCGCCGCGTGATTCACATCCAGCACACGGACTTGACGGGCACAATTTCTTAAAACATCCGGGTGCGTGTCGAAGTATGTATCAAAATCTTCGATTCCCCGGGCTTTCAATCCATCTAAAATGACCTTTGCGCCGCTGAAATCTTCTTCCCACAGCGCGACGGGGACATGTTCAAATAACTCACGAAAACGGGTTTCGCTCTGGCGCAGGGCATCCTGTGTGCGTTTGAGGTCGGTAATGTCGGTAATCGAGACCAGCACCCGGTCCCAGGTGTCTTCGCTGCCGGGGGCGATTGTCCAGCCGAGACTGGCATGACCGTGCAGGGTAGAGGCCGTGCTAAAGGGCGTTTCGATTTGCGTTTTGGGTTCGCCGCTGATGATGTCCAGCAGCTCTATCTTAAAGGCCCCATAACCGACCTCTGCCATGGTATCGTGCAGGGTTTTGCCGATGACAAGCTGTTTATCAGGTTCGCCGAACATATCCAGCGCGGCCCGATTGACGTTCAGGATGACGACATTACGGGCGCAGTCGTCCAGCACATCGGGATGGGCGGCGAAATAGGCGTCGAAATCGGTCACACCCGCCGCACGCAGGCGGTCAATTATCGTTTTCACCGCGCTGAAGTCTTCTTCCCACAGGGCCACGGGCACATCTTCAAATAATTGTCGATAACGCAGTTCGCTGGCTTGCAGCAGGCTCAGCGCCTGATTGCGGTCTGTAACATCGGTGATGATCGAATAGAGCAGCACGCCGTCTTCCCCGTCAATGGGGCAGGATGTGACTTCGACATCGCGGATGTCGCCGCTGGCGAGGCGATGTTTGAAGCGGAAGAAGTTGCGCTCCTGTGTGCGGGCGTGTCGCATTTCATCGGCGACCTGTTCCGGTGGCAGGATGTTGAGGTCGGTAATTTTCATCTGCCGCAGGGTGTCGCGGTCATAGCCATAAAAGCGCACCGCCGCCGGGTTCACATCGACCAGCGCGCCTGTGTCGGGATTAATCAACAATTTGACCGCTTCATTACGCTCGAACATCTGCCGATAGCGTTGTTCGCTGGCGCGCAGGGCGTGGTCAGCCCGTTTGCGTTCGCTGATGTCGCGGACAATGCTCTGGATATACGCCACCTTGCCGTCCGCATCACGGATGAGTTCAACGTTGACTTCAACGGGCAGCAGTTCGCCGTCTCTGGTGCGGAACATACGCTCATAGGGCGGGATTTTGATGCCGTCGATCATCTGTTGTAATTTTGTCTCGCTGTCGGCGTGTGCGTCGGGATGTACCACAGCGCGGAAGGACATGCCGATGAGGTCGTCGGGCGAAGCATAACCGAGCATGTCGGCGGCGCGATGGTTACAGGCAAAATGCACGCCGTCCAAATCCAACAAAAAAATAGCATCGTTCGATTGCTCAAACAATGCCCGAAAGCGCAGCGCCTCTTGCTCTTGTGCAGCAAGTTGGGTTTCGACCGTTTTTATGTGCTGTTTGAGGGCGGCGAGTTCAGCCTGTAATGTTTCTACTTGCGTGTTGACCATTAATCTACCCATCTGGTGTTACAATTCATTAACTATGGTTGATTTTAACGATAGCATAAAATGGGCGGTGACGAAATTAAGGCAGTCGTAAGGTCAATGGGCCGATTACAGACGACACATGGCAAAGGCGTTCAGCAAACGTTTATGATTTTCAAATGCACGATAGAGTAAAGTAAGCTATCCAACTGCGTCCATATACCATGCCAACCACGCGCCTAACACACATGGAACGATAACCAATGTTCAATACCACACCACTCGCCAATCGTTATAAGGTCGGCAAACTGATCGGTCAGGGAGGGATGGGGTCGGTCTTTCAAGGCACAGACATCCAGACCGATGCCCCCGTCGCCATTAAATATCTCAAGCGCGAGGTCGTCGCCGATAATCCCGATATGCTGCGCCGCTTTGAACAGGAAGGCGAAGCCCTGCGCGTATTGAATCATCCCAACATCGTCAAAATGCTGGATACCGTGACCGAAGGCGAAGACCACTATCTCATTATGGAATATGTGCCGGGCGGGTCGCTGCGGGATGTTCTCGATACGGACGATCATTTTTCGGTGCAGCGGGCGTTATATGTGGCGCTTGACCTCGCCGATGCCCTCACCCGCGCCCATCGCCTGAACATCATCCACCGCGATATTAAACCCGCCAATGTGCTGCTGGCGGAAGATGGCACACCCCGCTTGACCGATTTTGGTGTGGCGCATGTCGGCAGCGCCCCGCGTGTGACCCAGGATAATGCTGTCGTCGGCACGCTGGCCTATCTCGCGCCTGAAGCCTTTGAAGGTGGCGTCGCTAATGCACGCACCGACATCTGGGCGTTTGGTATTCTGTTGTATGAAATGCTCATCGGCAAACTGCCCTTTGAAGATACGCACATATCCACACTGATTACGTCAATTCTGACCGCGCCGATTCCTAATCTGGAGACGATGCGCCCCGATATTCCCATCGGGCTGGTCGATTTAGTCCACCGGATGCTGGAAAAAGACCCGAATCAGCGTATACCGAGTGTGCGACTGGTTGGCGCGGAACTGGAAGCGGTGATTCGGGGTGATGCCCGTGTCGTTGCGCCGCGTATGCCCCTGTCTACCCGCTTTGATACGCCGCCTGCCGCGCGAACGTCTGAAGTGATGAAACGGCATCATCATAACCTGCCCGCACAAACCACGCCCTTCGTCGGACGCGATGTGGAGCTGGCGGAAATCGCCGATTTGCTCCATTCGCCCGACCAGCGCCTCATCACCTTGATTGCGCCCGGTGGCATGGGCAAAACCCGCCTGGGCATTGAGGTCGGTCAGCAGGCATTGAACCAGTTTGAACACGGCGTTTTCTTCGTCCCCCTCGCGCCCTTGAGCGAAACGGGACAAATTGTGCCCGAAATCGCCTCCAATATCGAATTTGAATTTGGCGGTCAGGCCGAACCAAAGGATCAGCTGCTCGACTATCTGCGCGAAAAACAGATGCTGCTGATTCTGGATAATTTCGAGCATCTCATCAGTGGCGCGAGTATCGTTGGGGACATCCTGCGCGCCGCGCCGGACGTACAAATCATCACGACCTCGCGCGAACGACTGCGCTTGCAGGGCGAGCGCGTTTATGATGTGCCGGGGATGACCTTCCCCGATTGGGAGACGCCCGAAGAACTCAACGAATTCAGCGCCGTCCGCCTGTTTATGCAGAGCGCGCGGCGGGTGCAGCCCGATTTTGAGATTAACAAAGACACTGCCCCCTGTGTCGCCCGCATCACGCGCCTGGTACAGGGGATGCCGCTGGGGATTGAACTGGCGGCGGCGTGGTTAGAGGTGTTGTCGCCGTCCGAAATTGTGAGTGAAATCGAAAAAAGTTTCGACTTTTTAGAGACCGATTTACAGGATGTGCCCGAACGTCATCGCAGCTTGCGCGCGGTCTTTGAATATTCATGGAATCTCCTGGCGCAAGATGAACGCGAGGTACTGGCACAGTTGGCGGTGTTCCGGGGCGGGTTCTCACGCGAGGCGGCGATGGCAGTGACCGGGGCGGCGCTGCGGACGTTGACGGCGCTGGTCAATAAATCGCTGCTGCGGCGCGCCCCCGATGGTCGGTATGAACTGCACATCCAGATTCAGCAGTTCGCCGCCGAAGCCCTCGACGCGACTCCCGCTGTTGCGGCAGCAGTCAAAGCCAAACACGCCGAATTCTATATCGCATACGTGACCATGCGTGAAGAAGAGATGCAGGCCGAACAGCAAAAGCGCCGGACCGACGAATTAACAGGCGAACTGGAAAATATCCGCGCGGCGCTGTTCGAGTCCATCGCATCCAACAAGCCCGAAGCGGTTGATCGGGTGCGCTGGCCTTTGTTGTGGTATTACGAATTCACCAGCACGCCCCGCAATGGTGTCAAACTGTTTGAGCAGTTGCTCGCGGCGCTCCACAAACACGGCGTGAAAAACGACGATTTGATGGCGCTGCGCTTGCGTTCGATGGTGGTCGGGTTGAACATCCGCATCGGCATCTACGACAATCAACGCCAGACGATGGAAACGATTCTGGGGCAGTTGCGTCACTATGACGATACCGAAGCCGAAGTCTATGGCCTCAATAATCTGTGTTATGTGTGCATGATGACGGGGGAATATGACGCCTCGGTGGATTATGGCAAGGCCGCCTGTGATTTGTCGCAGGCGATACCTAACCCGGCGTTACGGGCGATTGCGGTGGGTAATCTGGGGTATGTCCATTATCTGCGCGGCGAATTGGAGCAGGCTAAACAGCACTACGAAACCCTGCTCGATGGCAGCACATTTGTCAATATGTCCGGTGTGGGATTGGCCTACTATAACAACAATATGGGCGAAATCCTGCGCGCGATGGGGCAGCATCAGCGGGCGCAACAATGTTTTGAAGACGCTTATTCCCGATTCAAAGCAATCGAACATCAGCGCGGTATGGCCTTCTCGCTCAATAATCTGGGTGGCGTCCTGTTCGGCGAAGGCAGAATTAACGAGGCCGAAGAAAAATACCGCCAGAGTTACCGCCTCAATCGTGACATCGGTGATCGCTGGGGTACGGGGCATTCGTTGAGCGCCCTGGGCAATATCGCGCTGCTCAAAGGCGATAATGACGAAGCACAGCGCTACTATCAGGAAAGCCTCGCGCTGCGCCAGAGCATGGGCGATAAACGCACAATAGCCGATTCGCTCACCGATTTAGGCGATGTGGCGGGCGCAAAAGGTCAATTGGACGAGGCGGAGCGGCTGTATGCACAGGCGCTGGAATTACGGCGCGAAATCGGCGACCCACAGGGCGAAGCCTATGCGCTGATTGCACTGGCGTGGGCGAAAGTCGCCACCAGTGAGTTAGACCTCGCGCTGGCGTATTCCCAGCAAGCCCTCGACATTGTGGAAGCCATTAATGCGATTTTTGGCCTGTTCCAGATTGTGGCGATGCGGGGCGCGATTTATCTCGAACGCGAGGAGTATCAAGCCGCCGAAGCCGCTGCCACGCGCCTGTTTGACATGGCGGAGACCTATGATGCGCCGATTGGTCACTTGATGGCGCACAATATTCAGGGGTTTGTCCATATCTCGCGCGATGAATTTGACCGGGCGGCCTCGTGCTTCCGCCAATCGCTGGAAATGTCACAATCAGACAATCGGCCTCTGATTGCATCGCTGCCATTACTGGGCACAGCCCATCTCTTCGCTTTACAGGGACGCGCCGAACGCGCTGTCGAAATCATCACCAGCGTCAATACGCACAATCCCGCCGCCATGTATTCAATCGCGATTCAATCAGTGAAACGCCGTCTGAAACAACTCGAAGCGAAAATGCAGCCCGCTGCCTATGCCGCAGCCGTTGAACGCGGTAAACAGCAGTCGCTGGAACAGGTCGTCGTGGAGGTATTGCATGATGATATTTAATGACAATCATGCTGCTGTAGACAAGGGGCCTCTGTGGTTAAGAAAATAATCGGGGAACACCATTTTTGCCAACACGCAATTATTCGCCTGTTCAGTCCGAAACGTAAGCCACTTTAAATCTTCCTTAATGTTTTGACAAGGCAAGGTGGCGTACAGTAGTATTATTGATTAGACCACACGCTACAGGACACCCCTTCCATGCACCACGCTGACTCGACCTACGCCGCTATCAACCAGACACTCGAAGATTATGACCTGCATCGGCGTCTGCAATGGGGTTTGGAGACTTATGGCGATGGGTTGGCGTTTGTCACATCATTTGGCCCCAGTGGGATGGTGCTCCTCGATCATCTGCTGCGCCTCAAATCCGACCTGCGCGTCATCACAGTGGATACGGGATTTCTATTCCCCGAAACCCACGCATTGATGGATGCGACGCTCGCGCGTTATCCATCGATGCGGCTGGATGTGCAGCGGAGTGCAATCACACCCGACGAACAGGTGCGGCAGTTTGGGGCGAATCTGTGGGACAGCGACCCGGATACGTGCTGTTTCGTGCGAAAGGTCGTGCCGCTGGCAGATGCCCTCGCGCCCTGTACCGCATGGATTTCGGGTATCCGGCGCGACCAGACCCGTTATCGCGCCAATACGCCCTTTGTCCGCTGGGATAAACGGCACGAAATGGTCAAATTCGCGCCGGTCGCCGATTGGGACGAAACCCAAATCTGGGAATATATCCGCGCCCACAATCTGCCCTATAACACGCTGCACGATAAAGGCTATCCGAGTGTCGGCTGTACGCACTGCACCCGCGCCATCCAACCCGGCGAAGACCTGCGCGCCGGGCGCTGGGACGGCAAACCCAAATCCGAATGCGGCATCCATACCGACCAGCCCGCCGCGAGTATGGTCGGCGAGATAGTTGGGGGATAAATCATGCGCCACACGTTAAAATTGCGGCTGCCCGAAAACCCCGTCATCTGCTGCTCTTCAACAAATTAAACAGGTAATCTCTAGCCCTCAACCCCTCTGCGAATTCAAGCAGGGGACTTAGCTTACGATTAGTGGATTGTAGCGACCCACAAAAGCCTGCCCTGTATACGGGGGAGGTGGCACGCGCAGCGTGACGGAGGGGGTTGAACAGGCGTATGGATACGTGAATAGATACGTGTCCGCAAAAGACGGTGTTACCGGATGATTTTGTTACAGACCATCAGTGAACGTGTCTGTATAGCAGCCAGATGACTACATGCGTCACGCATCAGTCGCTGGTGACAAAAAAGACCAGACATCCACCACACGCCCCTTGTCAGGCGGGTCATTTATGCTAGACTTCGCCGAATGCCGATTACATTCCTGACACTCATCTACCTCACCTGCGCGATATTCATCACCCTGTATACTGCGGGACAACTGGTGCTGCTGGTGCTTTATATCTGGCATCGCCCGCGCCCGACGCCGCTGCCAACGGTTGAACATTGGCCTGTGGTGCTGGTGCAGCTTCCGCTGTATAACGAACGCCACGTCGCCCGTCGCCTGCTCGATTCGGTGGCGGCGCTGGAGTATCCGCCCGATAAGCTCATCATACAGCTACTGGACGATTCCACCGATGATACCTCGGCCCTGGTGGCGAATCGCGTGCGCCACTGGCAGCGCCAGGGGATGGATGTGCGGCATGTCCGGCGCGGTGACCGCATCGGCTATAAAGCGGGCGCGCTGGATTATGGTTTATCGCTGGTTGAGGCTGACCTTGTGGCGCTGTTTGATGCCGATTTTGTGCCGCCGAAGGCTTTCCTGCGCCAGACTGTGCCCCATTTCTGCGCGGATGAAAAACTCGGTATCGTGCAAACCCGTTGGGGACATCTTAATGCCGATGCCAACTGGCTGACCCTGGCACAAACACTGTCTGTCGATGCCCACTTTCTGATTGAACAAACGGCGCGCAATCGCGCTGGATTATTGCTGACGTTCAATGGCACGGGCGGTCTGTGGCGACCGGAGTGTATCGCCGCTGCGGGTGGTTGGACAGATGATACGCTGACCGAAGACCTCGATTTGAGCTATCGGGCGCAGTTAGCGGGTTGGCGTTATCTATTTTTGCCGGAGGTCGTCGTGCCCGGTGAACTGCCGCCGCAGCTTGAAGCCTATAAACAGCAGCAAGCGCGCTGGGCACAGGGCAATACACAATGTTTGCTGCGCTTGTTCCGTCCCGTATGGCGCGGTCAATTAACCCTGTCGCAACGCTTAATGGCGATGCAGCACCTCATGCAGTATCTACCGCATCCGGTCATGCTGCTGATGTTCATCCTGACGCCGCTGTTGATGGGTTTAGATGCGCTCGATAGACTGCCGCTTGCGCCGTTGGGATTGGTCGGACTCGCGCCGCCGCTGCTCATCGCCGTGGCCCAACATAACCTCTATAGCGACTGGAAACGGCGATTGCTGGCTTTCCCGGTGCTGATGGCGATGGGCACAGGCATTTCCTGGAACAATACGCGCGCCGTCTTGCGGGCATTCAGTGGTCAAAAAGGCGAATTCCGCCGCACACCGAAATTCATGGGCGATTGGCAGTTCAGCGGTTATGCCCTCCGTGCCGATTGGACGCTGTTGATTGAAGCTTTGCTGGCAGTGTATGCGTTGTGTGGTGTGTTTTTGGCGCTGGATCGCAGTCCGGCGCTGTTGCCCTATTTCATCCTGTATACACTGGCATTTGGTGGATTTGCCAGCCGCAGCTTATTTGACCGCTTGCGCTTGAAATGGGCGGCCTTGCAGCGCGCCCGTCACTTATCCCGAAAGACGACACCCTATCCGACACGTCCGGCCCGTCGCTGACGATTGTCCGCCGTCTCTTTCATGTACCTGTATCACCATGCTACAATTGTAGATATAGCTGATGGTTTTTAACCTGGATAAATGCGATGGGTAGACGGTTTATGGGTGTCGTGGGACTGCTGCTAGGGGTGGGATTGGGCGCGTGTAATACCGCCGTTTCACCGCCAACACCCCCCGTCACCCTCACCCCCTCGCCCTGGACGACCCCCATCGACATTGATACACCGCCACCGCTGCCACAGCACGCCATCGTCCTCAATGCCACGCAAGTCGCACAGACGGCAACGGCTGTTTCGGCGCGCACACCGCTGCCCACAGGCGAACCGTTCTGTCCCGGTACGCCGCCCACACGCATGATATTGCAGCAGCGCGGGCGTGTTTTGCAATTAGATAACAGCGGCGAGGAATCGTTGAACCTGCGGGCCGGGCCGGGGACCAATTACCGCATCCTGACCAAAATCAACCAGCGTGAATTGTTCCTCGTGCTGGATGGCCCCGCCTGTGCTGAGGATTACGTCTGGTATCGCGTGCGTTATGGCGAATTCAGCGGATGGGTAGCCGAGGGCGACCTCACCCAATATTACATCGAACCCTACCTGCCGGCTTGACAGGGCAGTCACAAGCAGTAAAATATACACTGTCAAAGCGCCGAGAACTGCCCAAAAAGAGCTTGACACGATTGACAAAGTGTGACACCATCATCTCATGGGGGCGTGGTGCAACTGGCTGACACACGACACTTAAAATGTCGCGCCTTCGGGCATGTGGGTTCGAATCCCACCGCCCTCATACAGCACCTACAAGGTGCTTTTTTGATTCGCGTTTAAAGCGCTCTAGCAACTCGGCCCGTGCCATTTCGGGTTTCAGATGGTTGACGGCGACCTGCGTATACGTTTGCCTGTCCACCGCCGGCTAGACCGTCCCCATACCACGCGCGCCCAGTTCTTCATGCAGCACATTACGTCCGGCAATCGTTCGTTCGCGCATATTAAGGCTCGATAGGTCATGAAATCATAGCCCTATTGTGCTGGATTCTGTACGGCGCGCGTGCAGCAGCATGAAGAAGCTATGGTTCACCCGCTGGCGTATAGATTTCGAGTGCGGTGGTCAGGGTGGCGGCGGTTTGTCCACCCGCTTCGCGTCCGCCGCCGATGACGTACCAGCGGCCTTCATAGCCGATTGAGGCGAGGCCATGACGGGCGGTGGGCATTGCGGGTAGGGTCGTCCAGCTATCGCTAGCCGGGTCATAGACTTCGTGCTGGTCGAAGGTGCGGTCTGGCCCGAACGCTTCGCCGCCAGTGACGTGAATCCGCCCATTGACCACGCCCGCCGTCAAGCCACCGCGTGGCGTCGGCATGTCGGGGTGCGACTGCCACGTATTGGTCGCCGGGTCGTAACTTTCCAGCGTCGGCAGATTGCCCCTGCTCCAACGTCCGCCGATGACATACAAGCGCCCCTCCAGCGCCACCGCTGTCAGATGTTCACGCAGGGTCGGCAGCGCAGCCGGCAGCGTCTCCCAGCTATCGCTAGCCGGGTCATAGCGCCACAACTCATGCGGACGGTCTCCCGCGCCACCGACGACATATACCTGTCCATCCAGCGCCACCATGGAATGCGCCGCCCGCGCACCGGGCATAGCTGTGGCCTGTGACCAGGTATCGCTGGTCGTGTCATAGCGATAGGTCGTGCGTTGATTGGCGACAAACAGCATATCGGCATAACCGCCGGTCACATAAATCATGCCATCCAGCACCGTAATCGCCGTGTGATGCAGTCCGACAGGCAGGGGTGACAGCGTTTCCCAGCGATCATTCGTGATGTCGTAGGCTTCAAATTCGTCGCGCGTTGTCCAACTTTCACCGATTCCACCCGCGACATAAACTCGCCCGGCCCACGCTGTCGCCACCAGTTCCGAACGCGGAGTCGGCATCGACGCAGCGACTATCCAACCTGCGCCAATTGCATCCGGTTCGTCGCCGCCCAGCAGCGACTCGCGTATGGGGAACGCTTCACAGGCCGCCATTAACAACACGACCAATCCCAGAATCAGCAAAATCCGTTTCATCTCCAATTACCTCTCAAAAACATCATTTGTGGCTATTATACTGACCACAGCTTAAAACTGTGTGAACGCTATGCAACCGAAAGACGCTGCCCCAATGCTCCGAGATGACCACCCGATTACGCGCATCGACACCAAAATCGACTGGCAATGCCGCTGGTATCACGTCCGCAAAGACCGTATTCGTCTGCCCGATGGCGGCGAAGGCGAATTCAACATCGTGCAAATGGCGGATTCGGTGTGGGTCGTGCCGCTGACCGATAACGGCGAAATCGTCCTCATCCGCAACTATCGCTATCCGCTGGGGATGTGGTGCTGGGAACTGCCCGCCGGACACATCGAAGACGGTCAATCGGCAGAAGCGGCGGCGCGGCAGGAACTGCGCGAAGAGGCCGGCGGGACTGCCCGCGACATACGTTTTTTGATGCGCGTGGCGACGATTAACGGCTTCAGCGACCATTATGGTCATTTCTTCCTCGCGAGGGGTGTCACGCTCGAACCGCCTCGTCAAGAGCGCGCCGAAGTCATGACCGTACATACCCTGCCCGTTGATGAAGCCCTTTCACTGGCGCGCACGGGTCAAATGAACGACGCCGTGAGTGTCATGGCGCTGCTGCTGGCAGAACCTTTTCTATAGCCGGTCAGCAGTTCAGCGGGTCAGCAAGAACATGATTTTGACAGGAAACAGTCTGTCTCTTAGCTGACACGCTCACCAACGAGTCTGCTTTTTTCAACGCGCAAATCAACATAACGTGATATTCGTTCTATTGCGATTCTGACATTGTGCCAAGCCAATTATAGCAGCCCGGAATTATAATAGAGGTATTGTCGGCAGTATAACGATTGGTGAACGAACGATGTCTAAGACAATTGAACAATTGAATCAGGTTCTGGCAGATTCCACCGTGCTGTATCAAAAGCTGCGCCACTATCACTGGCATGTGCGCGGGGAACTGTTTTTTGGTCTGCATGAACAATTTGAAAGTCTTTATACCGAGATGGCGGATCATATTGATGCCGTCGCCGAACGTATCCTCTATCTGGAAGGGTCGCCACTGCACACGCTGGCGCACGTCCTCGAAATGACCAGCCTGCAAGAAGACCCCTCCATCCCCGATGCGACGACCATGATCCGCACGCTGGTCGCAGATTTTCAATCGCTGGATAGGATCATAACACAGGCGATTGGCACAGCCGAAGGCACGAATGACCGCAGCACGGTTAATCTGCTGGATGGGATCAGTGATGCGCTGCAAAATCACATCTGGATGCTGAAGGCGTGGCTGAAGTAAGCGGCCAATAATTCAAATAATCAGACAGACTCAGGTGCATGGCCTGAGTCTGTTTTTGTGTTAGAGATGATCAGGATAAGCACCTTGTTATTATGGAGAAGCTGGGCGTTAAACTGCCTGTGATCGTTATAGTTCAAGACGGCGCACAAAGGGAATTTGTCGCAAAGAAGGCTATTTAAGGGGATGGTGCGATTTGTTAGCCCGCAACCGCCGCGATATAAGGCAGATGGCGGAACATTTCGTCGGCGTCAATACCAAAGCCCACGACAAATTCATCCGGGATGCTGAATCCGGTGTATTTCACTGGCACTTCGACCTTGCGCCGTTCGGGTTTATCCAGCAGCACACAGGTTTCGACAGATACCGGATTGAACGACCACAGATAGCGCCCAACCGCGTCCAGCGTGTAACCCGTGTCTACAATGTCTTCCACAATCAGCACATGCTTGCCCGCGATATTCAGGTTGAGATGCGGGTCGAACTGCACTTCACCCGTGCTGTCGCGGGCGCCCATGCCATAGCTCGACACCTGCATCAATTCCACCTGATGCGGAATCGAAATGCGGCGCATGAGGTCGCTGAGGAAGACGATACCCCCCTTCAGCAAACACACCAGCGCAAGCTGCCCTTTATCGGCATAGTCTTCGCTAATTGCCGCGCCAAGTTGGGCGATGCGCTGATGCAGTTCATCCTCACAAATGAGAATGTGGGATACGGTGGGTGTTTCGGTAGATAAAGAGTCCATGTTCTTCTGCCTTTTGTCACCAGACAAGAAGAAAGCCGGGGTTGGAAGTCCCAGCTTCCGATTGATTATACACCATATTTTTGCAGCGCGAAACGGAAGATTTTGTGAAATTCGGATAGCAGGCCGGCAAACGGACGAACGGGGTAGCATTATCGCTTCAATTTACGCGCCAAATCCGCCAGATGTTCAGCTTCATGCAAGGCCAGACCGCGCGCCTGCCAGTAGACCGACTCTTTGCGGTGTTTGCCTTCTTCACGAATGACGCGCGCCCACTGTTTCCCGGTCAGGTCATTCAGCACGCGCAGCAGCACCGTCCGCCGGAAGTTGAAATAGGCCAGCAAATCGGCAATCGGATATTGTTCATAGCGCAGCAATTTTCCCCATTGGCGTTCCGGGTGAATTTTGACCATCAGCGGTTCATTGACCACCAGCGCCGAATAAATCATCTCCGCAGACCGCGATTCGCAATTGATGAGATGGGCGACATCCTCCATAAACGAGCGTTCGCCCATGCCCAGGGGTGACTGAAGCTGTTCAGCGGATCGTCCTGCCCTTAAATCCTGCAAGTGCTGTGGAGTCTGCGTGAGGACATGGAGTATGGTGGCGATATTTTCCGATGTGAGGTCTGTCGCGATTGATTTTTTCATTGGCTATAATCCGGGCCGTGTGGTAGGAAAGAATGATTTACCGCGAATGTGGCATACATGCGGCGCTAAGATTCAAAGGTCGCAAAGGATTTAGAGCAAAAAGTAAAGAAAATATGCCGTAGCAGGACAATCACATTGGATTGTCCCTATATGGCACTATTTTCCCCCGACCATAAAGCCGACCACACCACGGATGAAGGGGCCGCTCATGAGGAACGCGGGGGTTGTGTCATCAGGTACATTTTGCATGGGCGCGTAACTGTAGCCTATTCGCAGGCCAAAGACCGGGCGCAGGCCACGAATGCCTATCGAGGGCGTGAAGTCCAACCCTATGCCGATGTTGAAGAGCGCGCCCCATGACGATACGCTGAAGCTATCCACCGAATCCGGGTTGGCTGACCCATCGGCCTCTTCATCTGGATAGGCCATCGCGCCAATGCCCCCACCACCCACACCGACAAACGGAAACAGCCGAAACCAGCCCGTCCGCGCCATGATGAAGCCAATGTCGGACGACCCATAGCCAAAGCCAAATGATGTTATATCGTCCCCTTCGCGATTGCGTCCGCCCGCACCGCCTCCGCTACCGCCAAAGACCCATCGGCCTCGCGTGACGACCATGCCGCCACCGCCGCCGTTACGTTTGTCTGGCAAAATCGGTCGTTGTTGACGCCGCAGCGCCAGATTGACATTGCCCGTGTCAAAGCCGCGTGTGTCGTGCTGATAGTAGGGCGTGATGGTCATGTGCCGCAGTGGAGAGGCGTCAGGTTGGGATTGTGGCTGTTCGACAGGCACAGCGTCGGTTTGTTCATCGTCAGCCGCAGCATCCACCGGATTTGCCACCACTAGCAGCGCGTGAATCAGTGTGAGAGTCTGAATAAGTAATCGAAGCATGATGCCCCCATTGGTTCGATTGCCTACCATGTTACACTAAATTGGCGCGGTGTGCCTGTTCCTCAAAGTAAGTCATTCTGCTGTTCGGTGTGTATTTGATAGTGACACGTTAACTATTAGAGTCCGAAGCGTATGTACGAAGCCGAGACCTCGCAATTTAGAGAGGCGCTGTATTGGCATATTCCCACCCGCAACCCTCCGCGCATCCATAACGTACTCTGATATAGGTAATATTGACAGGCAAGCCTCGTAAGGACAAAAAATGACGACACTCGTAGTTGGAGCGACTGGCGCAACAGGCCGTTTGCTGGTGCAGCAG
Organism: uncultured Anaerolineaceae bacterium; assembly: GCA_964614375.1. Lineage (GTDB taxonomy): Bacteria > Chloroflexota > Anaerolineae > Aggregatilineales > Phototrophicaceae > CAZTLI01. Next base: position 16,088 of record CAZTLI010000003.1, on the reverse strand, counting down.
TTGCTAGAACGCGGTACGCAGGTCAAGGTGATTGTGCGTTCGCCGGAAAAGCTCTCCGAAGACATCAGAAATCACAGCAAGTTATCCGTGATTCATGCGACTGTGCTAGACCTTGACGACGAAATGTTAGCGCAGCATGTCGCGGGGTGTGATGCGGTGGCTTCATGTCTGGGACATAATATGAGTTTGAAAGGTCTCTATGGTCATCCCCGCCGACTTGTGACCGATACCACCCGCAGCTTGTGCCAGGCCATTAAAGCCAATAAGCCCGATGCGCCGGTTAAGTTTGTGCTCATGAACACGGCTGGAAATAGCAACCGCGATATTGCCGAGCCGATTTCGTTCGCCCAGCGGTGTGTCATCGCGCTGCTGCGCCTGCTGCTGCCGCCGCATGTGGACAACGAACAGGCGGCGGATTATCTGCGCGGCGCAGTTGGGCAAAACGACCCTGTGATTGAGTGGGCGGTGGTTCGGCCTGATAGTTTGATTGATGAAGGCGAAGTGACGGAATACACGCTTCACCCGTCACCCATCAGAAGCGCACTCTTTGACCCCGGCACCACCAGTCGCATTAACGTCGGTCACTTCATGGCTGATTTAATCACCGACCCGGATACATGGAACACATGGCAGGGTCAAATGCCTGTGATTTATAACAAAGCATAATCGGGGTGTCGGGCACATCCCGCAGGATTATGCTTTGCCCGGTGGGTTCCGTCTATAACCACAGCACGACCACAAAGCCAATGACGATGATGACGACGAAATCGACCGTATAACTCAACGCCGTCCGAATGCGCGATGGTTTATCGAATACGGTCTCTATATGGACTTTGCAGCGGGCACAGGCATTGCTGCGGCGCAGGTCGTCAAGGTAGCTGTCAACATAGCGATCATCTATCTGATGCGGATACATCGTCTTCACCCCCTTTGTGCCCGATACCGGGCAATGATTCAACGAAAACGCGGCAGGATGCGTTTCGGGGTGATGGGCGGTCTGCGGATGGTGTGTGGGCTGTGTTGATGCGGGAATGATGCGGGATGTGGTGTGAGATGGATATAACCCATACTATACCATATCGTGCCATTTTTCACGATGTGGCATGGGCGTACTTGGTCTTATGATTGGCGTCGCGTCATTGGTGGCGATTGCACACCTGTCTTTTGGCGTTCGTAAATACCCTCGAACCAGCGATGGAATTTTAGGAGTCCCCATCATCATAAAATGCGATAGTGGCCCTTAACCTATCAGCGTAATTGTAAATTTCATCTAGATCGGAAATGGGGACTTGTTCTTCGTTTTTCTCACTGTCAAACAGACCTAGATATTTCTGGTGCCGATTGAAGCGTAAACGACATATAGGTTTTCTATTATTATTGTCTAAAATGACGCCACAGTAGCTTTGTACATCGCGAATGTGTACACGCTTAGCATCGACAACTTCCCGAAGAATCGCTTTGACGATATAGTAACCATCAAGTTCTTCTTGTGTGGTAACAAGTTCATCTTCTTCAGCGTCGCCTTCGTTCTTGGTTTCTGGGTTTTCAACCTGTTGCACTTCATTTGTTTCTAGTTCTTTAGCAAAATCGAGTCTACTTGTGATGCGATCTGTAACAAATTCCCGGAATGCTTTCTTGGTAATGTCCGTGAAATCTTCAATTACTGCTTTTCTTTTTAGTCCCGAATAGACTTGTCCTGCGAATAAGCGAACCAGTTCTTCAGAGGGGTTGTTGTATTCAGCAAGTATCAGATTCTTGATTTCACGTTTGTACTTAAGTTCATTGGCAGTTGAGAGGATGTTATCTAAATCAAAAGCTGATTTTGTAAATTTCTTGAGTTCATCAATGAGTTGGGCAAGCCGCGTTTCATCATTTTGCTCTAAGATATTAAAAACGAGGAACGGTTTATCATCCATTTTGTTGGGTTTATCCAGGTCAGAATAGAAGTGATAATCAATGCCATTTGTCATGATGGCAAACCGGGTATCCAGAGTCGAAAAATATCGAAATAGTTGGGATACGTGAACATGGCCTAAGTCTGTTCCAGCACTTTTGCACTCAAAAATCATAATAGGTGAGCCATCCCTCATTATGGCATAATCAACTTTCTCACCCTTTTTTGTGCCTACATCAGCCGTGTATTCCGGTACGACTTCAGAAAGATCAAAAACATTGTAACCAAGCATTTGAATGAATGGCATGACAAGCGCCGTCTTTGTTGCTTCCTCAGTTGAAATACCTTGTAGCTGCTTGGCAGCGCGTGCGGATAATTGGCGAAATTGGTCAATCAAGTCCATTTTAATCTCCCACCTATAAAACTGTCTCTTTGTATTTTTAAAAATATATCCAATATTTAATATTAGTGCCATTCAGGTTTATATAATTTTCCATTTAACATGAAACTTAGCTGTCGTCTAACTTATGGAGCATGGGCGTACTTGGTCTTATGATTGGCGTCGCGTCATTGGTGGCGATTGCACACACTTGCGGTACAATAGCCCATAGAGATTATTGATAATTAATAATAGGAGTTGATGATGACCGATTCGCCGGAACTCAAAACCGTCGCGCGGCTCAATCAGCGCAGTCGCACACTGGTCGAAGGCAGTGACCGGGCGGGCGCGCGGGCGATGCTCAAAGCCACGGGCCTGACCGATGAAGACCTGCAAAAGCCCCTCATCGGCATCGCCAATACGTGGATTGAGATTGGCCCGTGTAATTTCCATCTGCGAAAACTCGCCGCCGATGTCAAACGGGGGATTCGCGCCGCCGGGGGGACGCCGCTGGAATTTAATACCATCAGCATTTCCGACGGCATCACAATGGGCACGGAAGGCATGAAGGCGTCGCTCATCAGCCGCGAAGTGATTGCCGACAGCATCGAACTGGTCGCGCGTGCCAATATGCTGGATGGCGTCATCGCCCTATCGTCCTGCGATAAGACCATTCCCGGCACGATTATGGCGCTGATTCGGCTGAATATTCCGTCACTGATGCTGTACGGCGGGACGATTATGCCCGGCATACTCGATGGCAAGCAAATCGACCTCGTGAACGTGTTCGAGGCGATTGGCGCGTATGCCAAGGGCAGTATCAGCCTCGACCAATTGACGGCGATTGAAAATGCGGCCTGTCCCGGTGCGGGTGCATGTGGCGGGCAGTTCACCGCCAATACGATGGCGACGATTTCGGAAATTATGGGCATCTGTCCGATGGGCATGGCCGATGTGCCTGCCGAAGACGACGAAAAGTCGAATGTGGCTTTCCGCGCCGGAGAGATGCTGTTAGATTTGATTGAACGTGATAGTCGTCCGCGCGATGTGCTGACCAAAACGTCGCTGGAAAATGCCATTGCCTCAGCTTGTGCCACAGGTGGCAGCACCAACGCTGTCTTGCATACACTGGCCTTCGCCCGCGAACTGGACATCGACTTCACGCTGGACGACATCGAACGCATCAACGAGAAAACGCCGATTCTGGCGGATATGCGTCCGATGGGCAAATATATGGCGCTGGATTTGTACCGTGCGGGTGGTGTGGCAGTGCTGGCACGGCGGATGCTCGCAGGCGGTTATCTGGATGGCACGGCGAAGACGGTCACGGGTCAAACGCTGGCCGAAGCCGTCTCTCTCGCCAAAGAAACACCCGGTCAGACAGTGGTGCGTCCGCTGGATAATCCGGTGAAAGCGACGGGTGGACTGGTCGTGCTGCGTGGCAATCTCGCGCCGGATGGCTGTGTCGTCAAACTCAAGGGGGACGAACCCAAACACCATCGTGGCCCCGCGCGCATCTTTGAACGCGAAGAAGATGCTATGGCGGCGGTACAGGGTCAGCAAATCAAAAAGGGCGATGTCGTCATCATTCGTTATGAAGGCCCGGTTGGTGGTCCCGGAATGCGCGAGATGCTCAGTGTAACGGCGGCGATTGTCGGGCAGGGACTGGGACAGGATGTGATGCTCATCACCGATGGACGTTTCAGCGGCGGCACGCGCGGTCTGATGATCGGGCATGTCGCGCCCGAAGCGATGGTCGGCGGCACAATCGGTCTGCTGCAAGCGGGCGACATGATCGAATGCGATACAGTCAAGCGCACGATTAACGTCGATTTGAGCGCTGACGAACTGAAAGCACGTCGCGCAGCATGGACAGCGCCCAAACCGCACTATTCCCGCGGCGTCATGGCGAAATATGCCAAGTTGGTGCATCAGGCCGATGATGGCGCGGTGACGTTGTAGGGGACAGGTGTTAGGATTAGCGGTCGGCGTTTCAGCGTGGTTCTAACCGACACCCTGTTCAGTCGAGCGGGGTGTTTTTGGTTGGGATTATATTACTCACTCTGGTGTGGTTCCGGCAAAGCAACGCGATAATGATAATAATGAAATCCAGTAACGTTTAACAACATGACATCGAATTGCAATCGGTACAAATCACGTTGTTGAGTCGTCCTCATCCGTATCAGGGGTGTCAAAGGTCACTTTTTGATAGACCTTCAACAGCGGCAACGTACATGCAAGCGCTGGCAGCGCGATGTCCCTATCCAGTCCACTAGCAATGGTATAGAGCCATTCACCGGTCTCATGGCGCATAAAGCGTTCGATGCGGGCTTCATGTTGGGACACCAGCAGATAGGCGTGCAGCGTGTCGATTTGTGTGTATTCCAACAGTTTTTCATTGCGATCCATCAAGCGCCGTGCCGGGAGATAACACCTCCACCAGCATGACTGGATTCGTGATGGTGTCGGTACGCCCCTCTATATATACCGGATCGCCACAGAATATCGTCACATCGGGATAACGATACGCCTGTTTGCTCGCGATATAGACCCGCACGTCGGGACTGGTAACGGTGCAATCGCGGTCTGCCAACTGGTTATTCAGATGTGTGCTGACGTTGACGGTAATAATCCCATGTCGCAGGCTGGCACCCGTCATGGCGTACACATTGCCCCGGCTGAACTCGTGCTTGAATTCGCTTTCGGCTTCAAACGCCAGATACTCGGCTTCGGTCATCCGAATGGGTGCTCCAGATTTTGTAGCATCCATGACACTTACCTTATGCGTTTACTGAGCATCTTTCATGCTGATTATACACGTTCTGCACGCGCACTGACATCACGCAAAACGGCATTTGATTGTTGAGCATCATGCCGAATCAAGTTCTTAGAGACTCTGTAAAAACAGAGAGAAACAGCTAATATTACAGAGTTTATTACGAAATACCCCGCCCCGGCCTCTCTCCCACATTAGTTGAGGAGCGGACAGGTTTGCAATGCTAATTGGTCATTGCTGAGTTGTAATCGTGGGGTCGAAGGGGTGCATATAGTCTGGGTGGTCATTCTGAGGCAGTGAATCAAGCAATCGGGACAATAATTACCGTTTTTGCTCAGGATGAAGTAACGCTTTAACGTACTCAGCGTTTCATCTTTAGAAAGCACCACTAAAAAATACGGAATCCACTCAAAATGGTGATCCGGGTTGTGAACTCAAGACTTTCGATTTCTGCAAAATGTCTCTCAAGAGTCGTGCGCTCACTCCCATCAGATGTGTCTAGCGCAAATTGCTGCAATCGACACCGGGCGCGATTTTGAAGCGGACGATGGCGGTAGCGGTTTCGCTGCTGCCGATGTCGCGTTCGACGAGACCTTCTTGCACCATCCGCATGAGTAAATCGGAGGAAATAAGGGCGGTATCGCTCGTGCCTTCGATGCGCCGCGTGAGTTCGACGCGCGTCAGGGGTTTACCGGCGTCACGCAGGGTTTCGCAGATGACTTTGACAATGCTTGGGGGAACGGGTTTAGCCTTAACCACGCAGACGATCCTAATCTGTAGCAAGGGTCTCGATACAATTCGCCGACAAGACCCATTAAATCACAATTTGAACCGCAGAGTCGTAAAGATTGGCGCTGTGACCAAAAGCGATTGACGGGCTAATCGCGGAACACGGCGTCGGATACGCTTAGGCATCCACCTCATCAGCCAGTATATAGCGCACCTGTGCCGTCGATTCTTTATCAGCGGCGTCATCGGTATACAGTTTGATGATTTTAGCACTAATCAATTCTTCCAACACATGATTGGATATAACAGGCTGCGTCGCGAGTGTATCTTTGTTGGCGATGCGCTTGATAATTTCCAATCGTGTGAGGGGTTTGCCTTCTTCGTGCAGGACTTCGCAGATAGCGTGCTGCAACCGCGACAGTTCAACCATAGCCTCAATCCTTCATTTCGCCATGTTGCCGTATTGTACACCGAAATAGCGGATTTTTGCGCGTCTGCAACAGAATTGAAACATCTACCAGACCATGCCCCGCGCCGCGACAGGAAAGACCCGCTCGATTGTCTGACCACGCACGCCGTAGAGCTGGTTGTGTAAATTCGAGACGACGCAGGTATGCACCGGAATTACATTGACACGCTCGCCAATGACCGGGCGTTCATCGCATTGACTAAAATCACACAGGGCATGTTCTTCGTTCAATTGATAGATGCGCGCCTGTGGATATTCCACGATAGCGCCATGCCCGTCATGCACACGGTCTGCGGCGAGGGTTTTGCTGCCGCTGTCCAGAATCACACGGTCTGGTGTCGGGCGGCTGACAACAGTCGCCATAATCGTCATCGCGCAGTTTTCCAGCGTATTCCAGTCGCGTGAGATCGTCGCCATGTCGTTAAACACATACGTGCCGACGCGCAGTTCGGTCAGTTCGGGGATGAGATGGGCATCGAGCGCCGCGCCTGTCCCGCCACCACTGACCATATCCACACCGATTCCCGCTTTGTCCAGCAGTTCCAGCGCCTTTTGGATATGTACGCGCATGGTGGCATAGGTCGGATACACCAGCAATCCGGCGAAATGCAGATGTTCGTCGTCTTCGATGCGTTTCGCCAGCGTCACCACTTCGCCAACGGGCGCGCCTGTGCGTTCGATGTCGGTCACTAAGTCAACCAGCACGCGGATAGTGGCGTCGTGTTCGCGGGCGGCGTCGGACAGTCCAGCGACGACCATCGGGTGGTCAGCCGAGACGGTCAGATGCGTATACTGCGCGAGGTCGGCTAATCGACGTGTTTTCTGTGGGCCGACGATGTTATAGGGAATCTGAATGTTGGTGAAGCCGGCACGGGCGAATACCTCCGCCTCACTGACTTTTTGACAGGCGATGCCCACCGCACCTGCATCAAGCTGCATCCGGGCGATGATGGGGCTTTTATGCGTCTTGATATGCGGGCGAAATTTCAATCCCAGCGCATCACAGCGCGCCTGCATCCGCCGGATATTGGCTTCCATGCGATCCAGGTTAATCAGGATGCTGGGGGTTTCAAGGTCGTGTATGGTTTCGGATGTCGTTTCGGGTGTCATGGCGCGATTATAGCACGAACGCCATAAACCAAAACAGACCGCTGAAGCAGCAGTCTGTTGATAATCCGCTTGCGACGATGTGGGCGCTACAATCCCAATTCGACGGAGGCGCGGTCACAGAGTACGCGACCACCGGCGCTCAACCACTGTTCCAGCGTGGGACTATAGCTGCTGTTATGCACTGCGTCCAGATAGATGCCCATGCCCCAACGATAGTAGCGCTGCGTTTCGTTAGGCCATTGACTGAAAGGTCGTGTGGTGACCGATGGGCCGCCGTTATAACAGGCCAGCGAAAGGCCGATGTCGCCATTGGCAAAGCCGATACACTGATTGAGGAAATTGGCGCTTCGCATGGCGTTGGTATCGGGGTCGAGGAAATTCTCGCCTGTGGTGAAGTGGAAGGGCATCACCTGAAACAAGCCCTGTGCGCCCGCCACACTCGCGACAGTGGGATGTCCGCACGATTCAATTTGCATCACCGTCGCCAGTAAATTGGGATCGAGGCCATATTCCGCCGACCAGCGCGAGATATGCGCGTCCCAATAATCAACCTCTTCGGTAAACAGGGGCGCGATAGTCGTTTCGTTACGGTCAAAGAGACTGCTGATGAACGTGGGCACGGCGCGTAATAGTTGCCCGGTCACATCCAGCGTCGTGGTGAGGATACTCGGCAGCATAATCCCCAGCACCACCGCCAACAGCAGCCATGCCGGGAAATAGCGCATCAAGATGGAATTGGAAGGTGTGGGTTGGGCGAGTTTTCGGGTACGTCGTTTACTTCTTGCGGTCATGACAATCCTATAACTACCGGCAGCAAACAGCCTGACCAGTCTCCATTGTAGGCGGATAAATATACGTAAAGCGTTGATAAAACGGAACATATACCCATCTCTATGACAACGGTTAGCCGATAATGGATTGGTGTCCTACAGGGCTAAACGCCTGAGTATATGACTACTCAAATGATAGAACAAAAGTTCTAAAATTGCAAGTGTGAGTTTGACCCTGCTGCTGACACAGCCATCATATTATACGCGGAATCTGTCACAAATGTTGCGGGCTTTTCGTCTTTATTGGTGAACATCGAAAATGACGATAGGAGTCGATAGATGAACACCCAACAGGCAACACAAATCGTTGTGCTCGGCGCGGGATATGCCGGATTAATGGCGGCGCTGCGATTGGCGAAAAAGACCCGGCGCGACAAAACCGCCATTACCCTGGTCAATGCGACAGACACCTTTGTCGAGCGAATACGGCTGCAACAGCGAGCGACCAATCAATCGCTCAAGCAGCATTCGATAACACGGATGATCCGCGGGATGGGCATCACGTTCGTCCAGGGGCGAGTCACGGCTTTAGACCCGGACGCGCAGCACGTCACCATCACCATGGCAGGCGGAATCCAGCAGCTTGGTTATGATTATCTGGTCTATGCGCTGGGCAGTGTGGTAGACCGCGACAGTGTGCCCGGCGTGCGTGACCATGCCTATACACTTGATTGGCAGTCGGCACAAGCACTGTCTGAACGATTGCCCGATATTGCGTCGAAAAAGGGGCAACTGGTCGTGATTGGCGGCGGTGGGACAGGCATTGAAGCGGCGACGGAATTTACCGAATCCTACCCCGATTTACAGGTGACGATGGTCACACAGGGCGAAGTGGGCAGTATCCTGTATGATAAATCCCGAACCTATATCCGCAGTGTGTTCGACACGCTCAATATCCGACTGGTCGAACACGCAAAAGTCACTGGCGTTCATGCTGATCATCTTGAAACCGCGAAGCATCACCATATCCCATTCGATGTCTGTGTGTGGGCGGGCGGCTTCAAAGCACAACCACTGGCGCGCGAGGCCGGGTTGCGCGTCAACGCAATGGGGCAGATACTGACAGACCGCACCATGCGCGCCCGCAATTATCCCAATGTGTTCGTCGTGGGCGATGCAGGCATTCCGGCGGAAAATGTCGGCGCGCCGATTCGCATGGCGGTGTATACGGCACTGATGATGGGCGCAGGGGGCGCGGATAGTCTGCTATCAGTGCTGAATGGCAAGCAACCGCGACCCTTCGGCCTGTCGTATATTGCGATGGGCATCAGTCTGGGACGGCGCGACTGCCTCATCCAATTCCTGAAATCGGATGACAGCCCGCGACGCTTCATCCTCACCGGACGACTGGGCGTATACTATAAGGAATTCTTCACCCGTTTCGCGGTGTGGGCGATTAATGCCCAGCGGACAGTCCCGTCGTTGATGGCCTACTGGCCCGGTAAGTTCAAAATGAAAGGCGTGCCCGTCACGCCCGCAGTCGAACGGCAGGGTCAAACATCGTAATGTGCAATCAACCACAGAGACACAGAGCGCCCGGAGAACATGATGAAAGGGAGTGGCTGAGATATGCTATCCTTCTCGACTCTGTGCCCTTTGCGTCCTCTGTGGTCAGCAGCGCTTTTGCAGTATAGGACAGATACGTATGACCGAATCAACGTTACAGACATTTGAGCACTATCGTCCGATGCTGTTTGGGATTGCCTATCGCATGTTGGGCAGCGCCATGGACGCCGAAGATATTTTGCAGGAGACCTTCCTGCGTTATCAATCGGCAGATGCAGCCGCGATTGAATCGCCGCGCGCCTTTCTCAGTACGATAGTCACGCGCCTGTCGATAGACCACCTGCGGTCTGCGCGGGTGAAACGTGAGCAATATATCGGCCCCTGGCTGCCCGAACCCATCCTCACCGACCAGACACAGCCCGTGCATAGTCCCGCGCAGCGCATATCGCAGGTTGAATCCATTTCGATGGCGTTTCTAGTGCTGCTGGAAAGTTTGACTCCGGCAGAACGCGCGGTGTTCCTGCTGCGCGAGGTATTCGATTATGCGTATGCCGACATCGCGCAAATTGTCGATAAAGAAGAGGCCACCTGTCGCCAGTTGTTCAGTCGGGCGAAAAAACACCTCGCCGACAATCGTCCCCGTTTCGATATTTCACCAGAGACGCATCAATCGCTGCTGACACGGTTTTTGCAGGCTGCGACAGATGGCGATATGGACGGACTGACAAGTTTACTGGCGGATGATGTCATCCTGTGGGCAGACGGTGGCGGTCAAAGAGGCGCGGCGACCCGGCCTGTATATGGGCAAGAGGCGGTGGCGAAATTCATCCTCGGAATCCGGCGCTTTGCGCCCGAAACGATTGCGATTGAAATCAAGCCGATTAATGGCATTCCAGCAGTGGTGCTGCGCGACGCATCAACCGGACTGGCGTTTAATGTGATAGCGATTGATGCGCGCGAGGGCAAAATCAGCACCTTCCGCATCATCGCCAATCGCGCCAAATTGCGGCGGGTGTAGGCGGCATTTCAGCTAAATGATGGGCGAAAGCAATCCTCACCCGTCATCAATCCAATTGTGGGCAGTGAGTCGGGTTGGACAACGCCATTACAACGTCGCGCGGACTTCCTGCGCGGCGCGCTTGCCGCTGATATATGCGCCGTGAACGGTTGCGGCAGAGGCATTGGGCGCAGTCGCTTCACCTGCCCAGAACAGCGGCGGCGTCGGCTGCGCCAGTTGTGCGCGTGCGCCCGCACCACCCACCAATGCCACACTGTATCCGCCATAAGCGAATGGGTCGGCAGGCCAGTTGACCAGATGACTCGTCACGGGCGTCAAATCGGGGCGATCCAGTTCCATTTGCAGGCTGTGCAGTCCCTGGCGCAAGGCGGCATCCGCACCCATCGCCAGTAAGTCGCGCGCCCAATCGCCACTGACAAAGGCTGTCCAGATGTGTTCATCCGTCTGGTGTCCAAAGGACGGCGACCACCACATCGGCGGATTAAGGGCGCTGTAAACTGCCATGATACTGTCATCATCCATGATGGGTTCGTCGAAGCGATAAATCAGCTTGAGCACTGGCCCCATCCGCAGCTTTTTCATCGCGTCCAATTTCGATTGGGGCAGCGGCGGGTCGAAGATAATCGTGCCCGATTGCAGGACGCCCAACGGCAGCGTGATAATCACCCGGTCTGCATGGAAGGATGCGCCGGATTGTGTGGTGACTGTCACGCCCTGCTCACCCCATGCGATATGCGTCACAACGGTGTGGAGTTGGATGTCTAGCCCGCGCGCAAGTTCAGTGACTAAGCGGTCATAACCATCGAGGATACGATAATCGCCGCCATTGGCGCGGGTGGCGTATACTGTTTCGATTGATTCCGCCGCGCTCAACACTTCCGGGATGTCGGATACGGCATTGGCATAAGCTCGCCGCACATACTGCAATTGCTCATCGCTGAAGCCCACACGCCGCAGATAATCGGCAAAAGATTCATCGCCATCCACGACGGGCACATCGGGCAAGTTCCACGTTCGCGTCATATCAAAGTCCAGATATGAGCCGCGCGCCATCGCCATCGTCAGCCAGTCGCCATTTTCCAGCCGCACCATCGAATCGGTATCTTTTTTCCAGTGCAGGGTCTGCAAATCCATGGCGCGGATGTGCTCCCATGTGGGCACGCTGTCGCCATGCACAAACTCCGCGCCAAATTCCACCGGAATGTCGCAGAAGGTGCGATTGGTATAGACTCGTCCGCCAATGCGGTCACGCGCTTCTAATACGGCTGGACTCTCGCCCGCCTGGGATAGATGATAACCCGCGCTGAGTCCTGCCATGCCCGCGCCGATGATGAGGATTGTCATACGATTACCTTTTGCCTAGTCACTTTCTGGTGCCGGTGTGCGCGGACGCCATTCGGCCTGTCCATCGAACCATTGGTTGGTGGTGATACGGGTCGGGTTGCCGCCACCGACGCTCATAATGAAAATTTCGGGCTGGTCAAAGCCGCCCTGTTCAGAGTGATAGACGATGAAACGTCCATCGGGCGAGAGACTCGGATACAGGATATTGCCCGCCGGAGCGACAATGTGCTGTGAAGCGTCCGCGCGCATGTCACCGTCCGCCGTATTCATCAGATACAAATCCCACCGTTGTTCCCGATCCGACATAAAATACATCTGCGACCCATCCGCCGTCCATACCGGGAACAGGTCACGCCCACGATTATCGGTCAAGCGGCGGACGTTGCCGCCATCGGCATCCATCACATAGATGCTCTGGCGTGTTTCATCGCGGTCGCTGACGAAGGCAATTTGTGTGCCATCCGGCGACCAGATCGGTTGTAAATCGACTGCCGGGTTGGTGGTCAGGCGTTGGAGATTGCCGCCATCAGCATCCATCACATAGATTTCGTTATCGCCACTGCGCGCCGACGTAAACGCGATTCGTGTGCCGTCGGGCGACCATGACGCATCGGCATCTTCGCCTGTGGAATTGGTCAAACGGCGCAGACGACTACCGTCGGCGTCGATGACATAAATTTCAAAGTCGCCATCGCGAAACGAGTGAAAGGCGATTTGTGTGCCATCCGGTGACCACGCGGGCGACCCGTCATACCCATCGACATTCGTCAATTGGCGCACATTCTCACCATTGGCATCCATCACATACAGGTCATAATCGCCGTCGCGGTCTGATGCAAACACCAGTTCACCTTCAAAATTGGGGCCACCACAGGCGCTCATCAGCAGCGCCATCAATAATCCTATGCCAATACGCTTCATTCTGTTTCCTCAGTTCGTCGGAGTTGATGCGCCCACCATGCTATCACAGCGCCGCGCCCCCGCAAACAGGAAAATCTCAATCAAGCGTTTCACGGGCACACCCACGTCGCAGACGCAGATTCTAAGGATGGGTCAAATTCGACGACTGTTTCTATCACACCCGACTCCACCCGCAGCACATGCACCGCCCCAGAATCAACATAGAGGAAGCGATTCTCCCTCGGATGCCAGTCGCCAAAAGAGAAATAGGGTTCGTGCGGCAAGCGGTAACCGGAGTTACCTCGCACCAAATCGGGTCTATCATCCCCCAATTCCACCTGTATAACTACTTCCTGCGTATCTATATCGCTGATAACCAGATTGTATATACCATCGACATCAGCGGTATAGGCGACATAACGTTCGTCTGCCGACACCCTCGGCTCTGACCACAGCCTATCAACAGGGGTAAATGGCAATACTTCGCCCTGTTCGCGTACCGTGCGCGATACTTGCGTGTAATCAAGCGATGTGATGATAAATTCATGCGTCCCCTCTAAATAGGCCGAGACCAGATTGTCGCCTAGTCGATTGTCCGCAGCCTGTTCCATCCGCACATTGAAGGTCGTCAGTCGGCATTCATCATCCGTGCAATGGGTGATTGCCAATTCATCGTCTGTAAACCATTGAATGCGCGCCAGTGAATCACGGTCAACGGGCACAGATACCGGATAAAAGCGCCCGATTTCGACCCAGTAGACATAGACATTGAAGTCATTGATGATATGTGTGCCGCCGTCGTTGTGTAAATTGAAGCCGACAAACGCCATGAAACTACCATCGGATGACCATGTGGCGTTATGGACATTCGTTAGGTCAGTGGGCATCAGATATTGTTCATCAACCAGCGAATATAGGAAGAAGCGACCAATATAACTATCCATGACGTTGTAAAACGATAGATGGGTCGAATCCATTGACCATCCATTGACATAGGGAGCGACTTGCCATGCCTCATACTCGAAATGTTCAAGCGAGTGAAACCGCACCAACTCGAATGACGGCGTGATGTAGAAAAAGTCCATTTGCGTCTGGTCAACTAGATTGTAATAGGTGTATATCAGACGGCGATTAGGGGCAACCCGCACAAACCACAGGAGGCCATGCTCCGGCAATCTCCACTCACTTTCAAGGTGGTATTCGCCCCGAAAACGGTTATAGAATTGTAGCTGTGGATAATTCCGGTTGGTTTCATACGCCGTCCGCACCATGACGCCACAGGCCTGGTCTTGCGCGTTAGTCGTGACGTTGAAGCCGAGTATAACTCCACAGACCACACTCAGCAGCAATATCCGCACGATTCGATTCCAGTTCATCGCAAACACTTTCTATTAAGGTTCGGTGGTGGCCTCTGTGTCAACCGCTGGGAGTGGTCGCCATGATGGGCCGAAATCTGCTGTATCCGGGCTGGTGAGACGGCGTGAATTGCCCCCGTCTGTCTCCATCACATACAGACCAGACGATGTATCGTCGCGTGTCGAGATAAAGGCAATCAACGAGCCGTCGGGTGACCATGCCGGGTCATAATCGCTGCCGTTGCTGTGCGTGAGGTTGATTTGCTCACTGCCATCGGCATTCATCACAAAAATATCCCATGTATCAGGACGCTGCGAGACAAAGGCGATTCGACTCCCGTCCGGCGACCACGCGGGTTGTATATTCCGCACACCGTCAGATGTAAGCTGCTTGATATTACCGCCATCTACATCCATCACGAAGAGTTCAGTACCACCGCTGCGACTCGACGCAAAGACGATTTGTGTGCCATCCGGCGACCAACTGGGGTCAACATCGAGTGCCTCGTCAGTGGTCACACGGCGTTCATTCGTGCCATCGGCATTGATGACATAAATATCACGATTGCCGTTGCGTGTGGATGCAAACGCAATTTCGCCGTCCGGTGGCGCTTCGCCAATGGCATGGGCGACGGGCGCTGACAGGGCAACAGCCAGCATCGCAAACAGGAACAGAACAACCCCTGTCAGACTCAAGCGTGTAGGCTTTTGCATGATGTCCCCATGATGAGATTGGATACATTTGTCAAGTATATTGTAACAACAAAACAGGGGACACACCTGTCGCATCCCCTGCGTTGAAAGCGGCGTTTGCCTGTCGCTGTGGTTAGGGCGCTGCCCAATCGGGTGCATCATCGCTGGCGGTTTCGTCCGTCAAACGACGCACATCACTGCCATCGACATTGACCGTAAACAATTCGCGATTGTCCTCACGATTGGAGGAGAAAATCACGCGCATCCCATCCGGCGACCAGCGTGGGTCACGGTCATCACGCTCATCTTGGGAGATATTGACTTGATTGCCCCCATCCGCGTCCATGACGTAGATTTCACGATTGCCGTCGCGCAGTGTGGCGAAAACAATCTGGCTGCCATCGGGCGACCATGTGGGCGTGCGGTCTTCGGCCTCATCGTCCGTCAAGCGGGTCAAATTGCTGCCATCGGCGTCAATCGAATAGATGTCTCGATTGCCATCGCGCACCGACTCGAATACGATGACTGCCCCAACCGATGACCAGTGTGGATTACGATCTTCATCGGGGTCTTCAGTCAATGCACGGACATTACTGCCATCCGCATCCATGATATACAGGTCACGATTGCCGTCCCGAAGTGACGAAAAGACGATTTGTGTGCCATCGGGCGACCATGACGGATTACGGTCTTCGGCGGGGTCATCGGTTAGGCGGCGGACATCACTCCCATCGGCATTCATCACATAGACATCACGGTTGCCGCCTCGTTCTGAATCAAACGCAATCTGTGTGCCATCGGGCGACCAGACCGGGTGTTCATCGGGGGCGTCTTCATGGGTCAGACGTTGTACATTCCCACCATCGGCATTCATCGTATAAATTTCGGGATTACCATCTCGTTCCGAAACGAACACCACTCGTCCAACATCACCGCCCCCGCCACCACATGCCGCCAGCAGCATCATGACCACAATCAGTAAAAATAGGCGTCTCATAAACTCTTCCTTAAATCTGTATCAAATTCACCCACCACCGATTATAATGCTTCTTGGACAGGCACAACGGCCTATCCCTATTTTGTGC
>CAZTLI010000002.1:0-36176 GCA_964614375.1 uncultured Anaerolineaceae bacterium | reverse complement strand
CTTCGGCAAATCCGCCATAATTGGCGATACCGATTACGCGGTCACCGGGTTTGACGTGTTCCACGCCCGCGCCCACTTCCAGCACATCGCCCGCGACTTCGAGGCCGGGACTAAACGGCAACGGGGGTTTGACCTGATACAATCCCTGTACCATCAGCACATCGGGGAAATTGACCCCGGCGGCATGGACGGCGATTTTGACTTCGCCACCTTTCACAGGCGGGCTGTCAACTTCTTCTACAGTGAGCGACTCCGGCGGGCCGAAGTCTTTACAGAGTACAGCTTTCATTCAGTATCCTCGATTTCGGTGGTGGGCTTCAGCGGGAAAATGTCGGCTACAGCGAGCGTAAAACCGGGCAGGATGTCGCCACCGTCGAGTGTATCCTCAATCGAGAATGTTTTCGACGTATCATCCGCATAGTGGACGATGACTTCGCGCGTTTCGGGATAGACGAGCCAAACCAGTGACGTGCCACTCTGAAGATACAGTTTCACTTTTTCGCGCATTTCGATAGCTGTATTCGTGGGTGAAATCACTTCAACAGCCAAATCCGGTGCGAACGGCGCGAATCCCTCAGGGTGTTGCAATCGTGCCACCTTATCATTGTTGATAAAAGCGGCATCCGGCACGCGCAAATCATGTGGTGTCAGATAATAACTTCCATCGGCTGTGGTGACTAAACCCAATTGGCGTTCAGTCACAAAGTTCATGAGAAAGCTCACGATTCTCGCAGCAATGTACGACTGCCAGATTCCCGATGTCCCCATTTCTACGGCCTCTCCGTTGATGAGTTCAAACCGTTGTCCCGCGTATTGCGCCCAGAACTCATCCACAGTCATGCGTCTGGTTTGGACTGCCATCGCCATTCCTTTCCCGCCCATCCCCATTTAACGTTTGTGCCCGTTTTTGCTCAATACAATCTGGCGGATGCGTTCCATGATTTCGGCAATCGTGAAAGGCCGTCCATTGAGTTTAGGCAGGGCTTCGATGTGTCCCATGCCATACTTGCCGCGCAGCACAAACGTCAATTGGCCTAAATTCAGTTCCGGCACAATCACCCGGTCATACCGCGCCATGATGGCTTTCAAATCACGCGGGAGTGGGTTCATGTGGCGCAAATGGACATGGGCGACATGCGGCAAATCGGCAGCGTGGGCGCGCATCACCGCAGACCGTGCCGCGCCGTAGGTGCTGCCCCAACTCACAACCAGCAGCGCGCCCTTATCCGGGCCGAAGACCTGTATGGGCGGGATGATTTCTTGCAAGCGTTCGACCTTTTCTACGCGGTCATTGTTCATCTGCCACTGATGGTCGGGGTCATACGACACGTTGCCTGTGTTCGGCGCTTTCGAGAGACCGCCGATGCGATGCTCCAAACCTTCTGTGCCCGGTATCGCCCACGGACGTGCCAGCGTGACTATATCGCGCTTATAGGGCAAGAAGCTGCCATCGGCTTCCATCGAATTGGATTTTTGTGGATGCTTGACTGCAATCGGCGCGATTTTATCCGGGTCGGGGATATTCCAGGGTTCGGAACTGTTCGCCAGAAAGCCATCGGTCAGCAAGACAACGGGTGTCGTCGCCCGCACCGCCCAGCGAAACGCTTCAATCGCGGCATCAAAACAGTCGGCAGGCGTCGCCGGAGCAATCACCGGGATGGGTGATTCGCCATTGCGCCCATAGAGCACTTGCAGCAGGTCGCCCTGTTCGGGTTTGGTCGGCATCCCGGTGCTGGGGCCGCCGCGCTGGACGTTGATAATCACCATCGGCAGTTCCAGCATCATCGCCAGATTCATCGCCTCGCTCTTGAGCGCGATACCGGGGCCGCTGGTCGCCGTAACAGCGAATGCGCCGCCGAATGCCGCCCCGATGATACTGCCCATCGCCGCGATTTCGTCTTCGGCCTGAAATGTCCGCACGTCGAAGTGCTTCAATGGCGCGAGATTGTGCAAAATATCGCTGGCGGGTGTGATCGGATAACCGCCATAAAACAGCGGTTTATTGGCTTTTTGCGCCGCCGTCACCAGGCCCAACGCCACTGCTTGATTGCCCGTGATTTTGCGGTAAGTGCCGGGCGCGAGTTTCGCCGGACGGATGCGATAGCGATTCTGGAAGATTTCCGATGTTTCGCCAAAATAATAACCCGCTTCCAGCGCCTTGCGATTGGATTCGGCGATTTCTGGCCGTTTGCCAAACTTATCTTCTATCCATGCCAGCGTCGTTTCCAGTGGACGGTCATATATCCAGAAGGAAATACCGAGCGCGAAGAAGTTCTGTGAGCGATCCATCTCTTTAGACGAAATGCCCTCAATGCTTTCCAGCGCCTTGCGATTCATGCTGGTCAGCGGCACTTTATGCACCACATACCCTTTGAGCGACCCATCTTCCAGCGGATTGCTATCGAGATTGGCTTTTTTGAGGTTGGCACTTGTGAAGGCGTCGGTATTGACGATGACTGTGCCGCCGGGTTCGAGGTCTTTGATATTGGCTGCCAGCGCCGCCGGGTTCATCGCCACCAGCACACTGGGCGCGTCACCGGGCGTTTGAATATCGCGGCTGGATAAATTGACCTGAAAGCCCGATACACCCGCGAGCGTTCCGGCAGGCGCGCGGATTTCGGCGGGGAAGTCCGGCAGCGTGCTGATGTCGTTGCCGAAGACCGCCGACGTGTTGGTGAACTGGGTGCCTGTAAGCTGCATCCCGTCGCCCGAATCGCCCGCGAAGCGAATGACGACATTTTCCAGTTCTTCAAAAACGGGTAATGCCTTATCCGTCATGATGAAATTAACTCCTATTCTTATTAGGTATCACCGGATGCTGTCCCGGCGAGCATGTCCAATGTTTGTGCGGCGCGCCCCATCACCGCTTTGATGCGATTTTGATCTTGTTCGTGATAGGTCTCGATCCGCACGGGCTGCTGACTATAATCGACCAGTTTATGCCAGGGGCCGCGTTCATAACCCGCTTGATACGGGTCGCCAAAATTGAACCCGAGTTCATCCTCCTCGACGAGTGGGATAGTCACCGTTGGCATCGCTGCATCCACCGTAAAGCCATAGACTCTTACGCGCCCTTCTGCGGTACGTCGCGGGTCACTGACGATGACTGCATACGCAAATGACCCGACTTCCATAGGATACAACGGGACTTTGTGAATGGGGGACGGCGATTCGTGCAGCAGGTCGAGTTCAATCATCGGAATGGTGCTGCGGAGGGTGGCACTGCGTTTGGTCGTATAGGCCACGAAATTCGTCTCACCCGGCATATTTGATGGCGACAGCAGTTCGATATGCGCGACAGGCCGCCCCCATAGACTGTGTTCTGTTTGACGATACACGCGCACAGCGTCAATACTGTTATCGGGCGCAAGCGTCTCGACAACGGTCAATTCCAGCGTGGGTGTGTCCGGTGCAGCCTGTGTTTGTGCCTTGTGTGCAGTACCGGATTGCATGACCGAAACATCCGGTATCGGACGACTGCGAATCGGGATGCCACCATCGGTCTCGCCCAGAATTTGCAGTGACTGCTCATTGACCGCGACGTATCCCGGCGGCAACGCGGCATTGAGTGCTTCCATAATATGCGTGATGAATTGATTATGGAAGCCGCGCCAGGGCGACGGCGACTCGTCCGTGCCGGGTGTTTGCAGCACACTATGCAGGTGCGCGTTGACACCGTTGTAAACATTCTGGCGCAAGTGAATTGACATCCGATTTTGGCCTGTTAACCGCCGTCGCGCTGGTCAGCATAATTTTCCGGGTCGGGCGGGCGATTATAAACCGCCTGTGCGAAGTAATCGGTGAGGAAACGCAGCACACCAAAATGGGTGACATTGCCCACAATCGCGCCATTTTCATGCACAATCGGCACATTGCGAAAACCGCCTTTTTCCATCAGTCGCAGCGCGTCGCCTGTGGTTGCCGATTGGGTCAGGGATTGTGGATTGGCGGTCATGACTTCTGTGACCGGTTTTTCCCACATTTCCGGTTTGCCCGCCACTTTACGCAGCACATCGCGGTCTGTCAGAATCCCGACGAGGCGCGTCCGCTGCCCGACGACGAGCGCACAATTTTCACCCGTTTCGCGCATCCGATTAATCGTTTCTTCGACAGTTGTATCTTCTGTCACCAAGCAAAATTCGGTCAAATCGAGTACCCGCACCGATTCGCCTAGAAGTCGCTGCTCTAAATTTTGTTTTGCCATACAAAGTCTCCAGAACTATTTAACAGAAGCGCTAGCCACATCAGCTTGCAGCGCCCCATCCGAATGATGAAAATGGCTGCTGGCCTCTCGCCGCTGACTAAAAGATAATTGAACCGCAAAGCGCACAGAGGATAAGGTTTCTACGCTATGTTGATCTATACCCTATTGGGCACTTGCGCTTGCTCAGTCCTCATCACTGTTCTTCCGCATCACGCATGACTGTTTTGAAAGAAGAATAAGCAAATCCTTACCCGGTCTATACAAATATTTAAGCCTTTCGGGTGCTAAAATCTACTATAATTCCATTGTACACGGAATCGCTATCTACACATACGCTTATCCCGAACGCGCCCCATGACCTTCATTGCAATGGCTTTCCAACGTCTCCACAGTACCACGTCCCATCAACAGGCGCGGATTGGCGGTGGACTCCTGCTTCTGGCGACGTTTGAATTTGCGCTGCCCCATCGCATCGGTGAATTCTGGGGATGGGTACTGCTGGCACTGGGCGGCGTGGTGCTGTGGCTGGCCTTGCGCCGGAGTGGGGATTCCCTATTAGAGGCTGATTCGCCTGCTGAATCACGTCCCATACCCGGTCTGCGGCTTATCCACTGGCTGGCACTTAGCGCGGGTTTGATTTTACTATGCCTGTTCATGCAAATGCAGCGTCCGCCTTTCATGAGCTGGCATTTTGGCATGGGCTGGCCTCTGGAAATTTCGTATCACCTCCAGTTTATGACCTTTGCCGGAGGCTTGCTGCTGTTCGTGTGGGGCGTCGGCGGTGGATTATCCACTGCCTGGCTGCGACGGCGCGAAGTATGGATTGTCGCTGGCATCACGCTGTTGGCCTTAGTGCTGCGACTTATTGCGGCGGGCGAGACCATTCGCGGCCTGATCGACGAACTGAATACTGTGGCTGAAGTATTGGCCTTACAACAGTTCCCCGATGTGAAATTGCTGTGGCCTATGACCGGCATATCGCCATTCCCCTGGTTTTTCGCCTATGGACAATATCTGTCCGTCGAAATCATGGGCAATACGCTGGCGGGATTGCGCGGCGCAAGTGCAGTGACCGGCGCGCTGGCTGTTCCGGCGGCCTATCTGCTGGCGCGTTCGCTGTTTGATCGGCGGACGGCGGTGATTGCCGCATTGCTGCTGGCAACGTTCCCACCTCATTTGCATTTTAGTCGTCTGGCACTGTTGAATATTGCCGATTCGCTGTTTGGTGTGGCGGCGGTTGGGCTGCTGCTGCACGGCTTCCGGCGCGGTGGACGGATGCCATTCATATTGGCAGGTGTGTGCCTGGGGCTGACGCAATATTTTTACGAAGGCGGACGGCTGTTTTTCCCGCTGTTCCTCGTGCTGATTCTCGGCTGGTTGGTCGTGACGGGTCAGCGACGGCTGATACACTGGCGTGGATTGGGACTGTCGCTGTTGGTGGCGGTGGTTACCAGCATCCCGCTGTATTACACCTGGCTGGTGATTGATGCGCCGCTGGCGGGACGGATGGGCGATGCCGGGTTGGGACTCGATTACTGGCGCACATTCCTGCTATCGGGCGCGGAAGATGGCTGGCTCGGCATTCAACTCGACCAGGTTCGGCGCGCCTTCCTCGTCTATGTCGGGATGCCAGAAACATCGGTTTTCTATGGCGGTCAGACGGCGTTGATTTTGCCGATGGTCGTGCCCTTCTTCCTGCTAGGCCTGACGTTTACACTGTTTCGTCCGCGTCGTCCGGCGTTCATTTTAGTCTTGTGGGTGATTGGCACATCATTGGGCAACGGTCTGCTGATGCTCAACAGCGCCGCGACAACCCGTTATCTTGGCGTGATGCCGATATTGATGGTGCTGACTGCGGCGGGTGTGCGTTATGGGCTGCCATTGCTATTCCCAACGGATTCAATCAGACTGGCGTTCCGTAGAGTCAATTATCGCACGGCGCTGGTCGGATTGGTGGCGATACTGGCAGTCGGACAGGCAATTTACTATTTCGGCCCCCACTTGAGCTATTTCAACTGGCAGTTTCGGGCGGCGCGCCCGGTGTTGGATGTCGATGATGCGGTATTGCGCGCGGCGGAACTCCCGGCAGGCACACACGTTATTCTGATACCATCGTACTATTTCGATTTAGGTTATGCGGGCGAATTCCTGCACTTTCTCACACCGGATAAACAGTTGACGACGATCATGAACATCGACCTGACCGAAGACTGGCTGCGTGATTTGCCGGCGGGTGTCGATTACGCCTTTTTCATCGACCCACAAGACCACACAACCTATCAATTGATTGACCGTGTGTTTCATCTGGAAGCACCGGTTTATAGTCCGCACGCTGTTGTGCCGGATGACGACCAATTCATCATGATTTATGCCGCCAGCGATAGTCAAAATCTGGTTCAGGGGGATGATTGATGTTGACCGACAATGCGCCCCGTGAACCACGTCACCGAATTTCGCTTCCGGTACGATTGCTAACGATTCTCGCAGTCGTGGCGATGAGCATCAGCGCCTATTATTTCCGCCCCGGCAATGAAGACCGTCTAGTGGGCTTATTGGCATTGCTGATGGGCGCGGCTTTGCTGATTTTCACCGTGCAGCGTGCCCGTGTCGCGCCGCTGTATACCCCGATTGACCATACCCATATTCCCATCAATTGGCGCCGGGTCGCGTTAGGTGGAGTCCTGCTGTGTGTGTTGGCGCAATCCAATGGCCTCACGGGAGAGAATGCCCGCAGTGTGGTGTTTAATTGGTTGTGGAATCTGTCATTCCATCTGCAATTCCTACTCTTCATCGGCGGAATTGCGCTGGTGACATCGGGCTTTGCAGGTGGCGGGGTACAGCGCGTTAGAGGCAAGTCGCGTTCAGGTCAAACAAAACGGTCAAGCTGGCTGCTGGTCGGCATTCTGCTGCTGGCGTTTATCGTGCGCGTGGTCAATCTGGAAACAGGCGGCACACACCGTTTCATCGACGAAATGCACTATGCCCGCGCGGTGACCGATATGTGGCGTGAGGGCAATGTCCACCTCTTGAGTCCGTTTAGTGAGGTGACGGCCTTCACCTGGATGTTTAGCTATTTGCAATACTGGTCGGCTAGTTTGATGGGGCCGAGCTTAAGCGCGCTGCGGATTATCAGCGTGTTTTTTGGTGTGGCGACGGTGTGGGCGCTGTATCGACTGGCGGACGAAGTATTTGACCATAAGACCGCCCTCATTGCAGCGGCGCTCTTGGCGACCTTCCCGCCGCACGTCCATTTCAGCCGAATCGGAATCAACAACGTCGCCGATCCGTTTGTTGGGATTATGGCGCTGGTGTATGTGGCGCGCGGCTTTAAGCGGGGGCGGCAGAGCGATTTTGCGATTGCGGGCGTGTTTCTGGGATTGACGCAGTATTTCTATGAAGGTGGCCGCCTGTTCTTCCCGGCGCTGGTGATTGGCTGGACGGTGTGGACGGTCATTGTCGGCAGGCTGCGCGGGACAGTGCGCTGGAGTCCGGTGGTGCGGCGGCAGATTGTCATTATGCTGGCGGTGTTCGTCATCGTCGCTGTACCCTTTTATTATACGCTCGCAGCACGATCCGAAGATACGACCACGCGCTTTTCGGCAATGGGACGCAGCGCCGCCGATTGGGAACGTTTACTGGCGAATGGCGCAAATCCGGTGACAACGGTGCTGGAACAAATCGCCGTGCCACTGCTGGGTTACATCCAGATACCGGACTATAGCTGGTTTTATGCCAGTGGGCGGGGTGGCGGATTCGTGTTACCTGCTATTGTGCCGCTGTTTTTGTTGGGCGTCGGTGTGGCAGGCGCATGGTTGTTCACACCACGCGGCGGATTGCTGGCGTTGTGGCTGCTGGGCGCGGCGCTGGGCAACAGCTTGATTAGCGACAGTCTCTCCGCGCCACGTTATCTGGTCGTCTATCCGGCACTGGTGCTGACGATTGCGCTCGGCATTCGTTATACCCTGGCGATTGTGCTGCCATCGGGGGCGTCATCGCTGCATAATGGTCTATCGCGTTCGGCGCGCGGGCTGGTGGTTGTGCTGGTTGTGGGCGCGATGGGGTATCAGACGGTCTATTATTTCGGTGATCTGCTGCCCAACTTCGACGCGCATTTTCATCTGACCGATGAGCAGGGACAATACTTCCGCGATGGCGATGACGCCCTATTACGCGCGGTGCAACTCCCGCCAAATACGGATGTTCACCTCATCGGACGCACGATAATCTGGCAGTTTGATGTAGAAACGGTGCTGCGCTATTTCAGACGTGACGACATACGAATTGTGCATCTGTTTCCCGGTGACCTGACACCGGATTATGTCCGTACCCTATCCAACACGGTCAATCACGCTTTTTTCATCGAACCCGACGATACCGAGACCTTCAGCCTCATCAGTCAATATTTTACGCTGGCGCGTCCGGCGTTAAGCCCGTACAATTTGCCCTCGGATCGACAATTTGTGATGTATTTCGCGGCACGGGTCAATAATCGTTATCGGCAGCCATGACAGACAATCAACCTCCATCACGTACACGCTGGCTGGCTGGACTGGTCGCAGTGAGCGCGGCGGTCATTTTTACAGTCCGGCGGATGCGCCGTCGCAGCGACCCGCCCATAGCGCAAACTGTCACGCCGCCACCCCCTGCACCGCAACCCAAACCCATCCCGGAAGACGACACTGCCGAAATGCCCGCCGTCGATGCCCCGCCGTCACTGGATGACTTACAACCAATAGAGCCGGTTCAGGATAATCAACCGACCTATTCGCTGCAACGCTGGGCGAGTTTTGGCCTGTTCTTCATCGGTTTGGTGCTGGTGATTATCGCCTTGCCCTATGAATGGGCGACGGCGGTTTTCAGCTTTAGTGTGGTCGGCGCACTCACAGCCGGGCTGTATATGCAGCGGCAGCCTATTCGCGCATGGTGGTCTCCACGCTGGCAGGCGTATAGAGGCATACGGCGTCGCACACCACGTCCGACTCTCTTGCTCCCAAAACGTCCGCCAATGCTGCTGGCAGTGATTGAACTGGCTATCGTCATTTTCATCGCGCTTTATGTGACCGAAGGCTTCCGCTATAACAATCATTTCACCCATCTGCGCGGACGTGAAGCGGAATGGTTGACCAGTTCGGCTTATCTCGCCGCTGATACATTGCACGACTATGGTTATATCCCGTTGTGGCAGCCGTGGCTGGAATTTGGCGAACCGCTGATCGATAACCCGTTTACATTTGTGCTCAATCCTCTGAGCATGGGGCCGAGTTTGCTCTACGGTGGTCAGACGGGCATCAAATTGAGTGTCATGGTCTATGCCGTGTTCGCGGGCGTGGGCGGCTGGTTTTTAGGTTGGGCGCTGGGGCTGGGCAGTGTTGGGCGCGTGCTCTTGGGACTGCTGATATTAGGTAAAGGCAACATGCCCGCCATGATTGGCGAAGGCTATTATCAACTCGGTGTGAGTCAGGCCTATTTACCGTGGGTGACAGGTGGCGCGATTGTCGTGCTGCGTGGTGGACGGCGTTGGGCAGTGGCATTGACCGGAATCATGTTCGCGCTGTTATTCTTCGCGGGCAATATCTGGTACACGCTGCCGCTGCTGCTGTCTCTCATCCTGCTGACACTCTCGCATCTGGTCAAACTGCGTCCGGGCGAATGGCTGAATCTTATCGGTCTACGCCGCTTGATCCTGGCGGGATTGTTCACGATTGCGTTGAGCGCCATGACACTGCTGCCTATCTGGTTGCATCAAGAGATGTTCGGCGGGCATGAGGACGAAAAAGAAGCGGGCGCAATCGCACCGATGGGTCGGGTCATCGACGCCTACTTTAACGATGACGGCATGAACATCCTGACGATGCAGGTGTTTGAACCCACTCGCGGTTTGCGCGCGGGCAAGCTCCACTTTTACTATAGTTTCGTCACGCCGTTGTGGTATGCCGCGTTGATGTTTGTGGTCATTCCGCCCATTTACCCGTTCCTCTATCGTCCGGGACTGCGTGGATTATCGCGGATATGGTGGGTCGGCATCCTCATGGTCATCATCTGCACGCTATGGGGCGCGGGTGGCAATCCGGTGTTTGTCTGGCTCTATGAGCATGTGCCGCTGTTAGGGCAGTGGCGCTTTGTGGGGCGGGCATTGGCTGTGGCGTCCTTCTGGATAGCGGTGCTCATCGCGATGCGTGTCGATGGGTTGCTGCGGGCAATTATTGCGGACTTTGGCGCGGACGTGCGGCGTGTCCTCTTCACACTGCGTCACAATTGGCGGATGCTCATCGCCGATGAATGGGTCTTATGGGGCTTGCGCGCGGCGGTGGTCGGGGTATTGACCGCCTTATCCTTCGTTGCTGGACGGACTGTTGCCGCGACGTGGGAATGGCACGCCCTGCCCGGTCAAATCGAGATGTATACGTCAACCTGTGTCGGTTGGCTGCGGCAGACGTATCCCGATGAAGCCCTGACTGCCCGTCGTCATAATTATGATTTAGTGACGGCCTTTCAGGAATTCGATGTGCGGTTGTATGATGTCGAGGCCGATTATTTCCCGCTGTCGATTCCGCCGACCATCGGACATATCGACATGACGACACTGCATCCGCGCTTTGCCGTCGCCTGGCGCACCGAAGACCCGCAGATATTGACCGAATGGGGGTATAGACCCGTGCTGGATGGCCCACGTATTGGCGAGAATTTCTGCCTGTATGAACTGCGTGAACCGCCGCTATCGTATGCCTTCACTATCCCTTTTTTCGCATTGAATGAAGCCGTCGAAGCACTACCCGCCGCGCTGACGACGCCGATTGCCGATTATGGTCGTCTGCCGGACACCATCGCCATGCGTGTCCAGGCCGACCCCGATTCTACGCTGGTCGTCACCGTGCAAGAAATCGCCTATCCCGGTTGGGCAGTGTGGGTGGATGGCGAACCCGCGCAATTAGAGAGTGTTGGGTATATGCGCGGCATGATTGGTGTGCAGATTCCACCCGGCACAGAGGAACACGTCGTCATCTTCGCCTATCGTCCGCCGCTGGTGTTTATTGGCGGGTTTATCACGCTGATTGCGGCAGGAATCATCACAGTGTATCTGCTCGAAGTGGATAAATGGTGGCGGCGGTGGCGGCGCAAACGGCACAATCACAGTTAATAAAAAAGCGCGGCTGTGTGGGGAGCCACAGCCGCTTCCTTGGAGGGGAAATGTTACTGGTTACGGGGGAGAAACCAGCTTCCCCTTCAGATTAAATGCAAAATGTTATCTAAATGTGACGTGGAGATCAGAAATGTGCTAGAAAAGTGTTTGAATGCGTGCGCCTGTTAATCGTATTCGAGGTTGTAGCGTGTGCGGAAATCGCTGAATTCGCCCGTCGCTGTCTGCCATGCAGAATCCAGATTATCCACACGCGCACCACCTGGCCCGGTGTTCAACCAATCGAGCAGAGACAGCAAATCCTCGCGACTGCCCTCGGCGGTCACTTCCACCGTTTGACCATCCGGCAGATTCATCACCCACCCGGTCAGCCCTAATGACCGCGCCTGCTGCGTCGTATAGTAACGGAAGCTGACACCCTGCACCCGGCCTCTGACTTTGGCGTGTAGGCGTTCAATTGTGTCGGACATAGCCTGCCCCCTTTTTTCTCGTACATAGGCATAGTATATGTAAATTCTCAAAAGAAATTATAAAAAGTCATGTTCTTTTTCTGTAGAAAAAGAACCAAAAAGACTTTTAATAGATTCTAATGACCCTTTATAAAGTTTTTTGGCGTTACCTTTTTTGCAAAAAAGGTAACAAAATAATTTTAAAAACATTCTAGACTCTACATATAGCGTATCATCGTATCAGGATTGACCAGCAAAACGGAACGATTCTCGATTGGCGTGTGTCTACCTGAGTAGAACACATAAACCGAAATCAATCGAATCGGTTGGGTCGATGCCAGCGCGGTCACTGTTGAAGGCGCTGTCTGTGACCATCTGCCCGCGCCGACACCCGGACAATAGCCTCCACATAGCTATCGCGCATTCTGCTACAATGAGGACGGGTTTCACGCCCGTCCTTTTGATTTAAGTCGCAGCAAAAGCGCGTATGGATGAGTAAAGGAGCATAAGATGCAGAAACGACATGGCTTATTGATTATCATAATGCTGGCGGCGCTGGTGTTGGCGGCGTGCGGAGGTAATAATTCGGGCAGTACAACCGGTGACACGACCCCTGCCGCTGATGCGCCTACGGATAGTCCGACAGCAGACAGCGGTGATGAAGCCCCCGCAACGGAGGATTCGACATCGGGAATCGGCGGCACAGGTGATGATGCCAGCGGCAACACGACAGTCGGTGGCGGCAGCGAAGGGGCCACACCCACGCCCGAAGGTGGCAGTGCCGCCAGCGCTGGCGATGAAATCCCGGATGTAGATGGCTTTGCCATCACATTGACAGGCTTTATTGAAGCCACATTGACCACTGGCGGATTCTATCAGTGCAACAGTCAGGTTGGAATCGTCCAGATTGGCACGACCACAGGCCAGAGCGAACAGGTCACCATCAGTTTTCCATTGGATACGGAAGCAGGTGCGTATGCGCTGGTTGGCGCGGGCGAAGGCACACCGGGCGAAGATGTCACAATTGCTCTGACCAGCGCACGGGTCAATCTGTATGGATTGGGCGAAGGGACGCTGGCGCTGTCCGCGGTGGGCACAGCGCCGGGTGAACAAATGGCGGGCATATTCACATTCACACTCGGCGACGGACATAACACTATTGACGGCACAGGCGCATTCAACTTCACAATTGCGGAAGGCTCGCCGCTGTGTGTGGGCTAGAATCCACAAACTAGATCATGATATGAGGGATGATGGACGACCATCGTCCCTTTTTGTATACCATTCGATAGGCCGCGACCAGCGCGCGCGGTATAGTTGGCAGAAAACGTGTTTACAAGGACGACACCATGCAAAGCTGTTTTGTAGAAAGCAATGGCATTCGCCTGCATTACCTCGACTTTCCGGCGATAGAACGAACGGAAGAGACGCTCATCATTACACATGGCCTGACCGCCAACGCCTATTGTATGGGCGGTGTCATCAAAGCAGGATTGAATCGACGGATGCGCGTGCTGGCCGTGGATTTGCGTGGGCGCGGACTCAGTGATAAGCCCCAGTCTGGTTACAGCATGGCTGACCACGCGGCAGATGTCGTGGGCTTGATGGACGCGCTTGGAATCCAGCAGTGCAGCATCGGCGGACATAGTTTTGGCGGTCTGGTGACGATTTATCTGGGCGCACACTATCCCGAACGGATGAAAAAAGCCATCATCATTGATTCCGGTTTGCTGCATCCCGATGTGCGCGAACTCATCAAACCCTCGCTGGAACGTCTGGAGCGCAGATTGCCATCTGTGGCAACGTATATCGAGGCGCTCAAGCAGTCGCCTTATTATGCCTTCAACCATTACTGGAACGCCGAACTCGAAGCCTACTATCGCGCCGATGTGGAAGTACTGTCCGATGGCACCGTCCGGTCACGCTCACGTCCGCACGCCATCGCCGAAGCCGTCGATAAGGCGTTGGGCGAGGATTGGCCTGTCATCATGCGACAGATGAAGCGCCCCGCGCTGCTCCTCCGCGCGCCGGATGGCTTTGGCCCGCCAGGAACACCGCCTATTGTCCCCGAAGCCGAGGCCACGGATACGGTGAATGCGCTGCCCGATTGCAAGCTGGTGACATTGACCGGACATCACATCACCATGCTGTTCGGCGACCATGCGACGGGCGTCGTACAGACGATTGAAGATTTTGTGCTGGCGAAAAACAAAGGATGAATCGCAAAGGCCGCGAAAAGCGCACAGTTTATTCGGATCGCCAATTGCGTGTTGATTGTGCTTTGTTTTCGATACATCACTCGTTACTCATAACTGTTTTTAGCGGAGACATATTTGGACGGGATGCTGCTTGCAAAAATTGGGATGTTTGTGACCGGGGCGCTGCTGGTGGCGTTCACGATCAGCTCCGCCGTGCGAATGCTGGTCGTGCCGCGCAGCGATAATGTGTGGTTGACGCGCGTTGTCTTCATCAATACCCTCAAACTGTTTCAGGCCTGGATTCGCCTGCGAAAAATCAATACCTATGAAGGGCGCGACCATACGCTGGCTTTTTTTGCGCCCGCGACTCTGGTATTGATACCTGTCGTCTGGCTCATTTTAGTGACGTTTGGTTATGCGGCGATGTATTGGGCGTTGGGCTTCGGCACACCGCTGGATGCCTATCATCTCAGCGGGTCGTCGCTGTTGACATTGGGCTTTGTGTCGGTGGTGACACCGCTAGAGATGGTACTGGTCTTTAGCGAAGCGACCATTGGATTGGGGATGGTCGCGCTGCTGCTGGCCTATCTGCCGACGATGTACAGCGCCTTCTCCCGCCGCGAGAAATCCGTCGCCATGCTCGAAGTGCGCGCCGGGTCGCCACCAACGGCTGTGGAGATGATTAGCCGGATTCATCGCAATCGGGGCATGGATTATTTTGAAGAATTCTGGCCTGTCTGGGAAGAATGGTTCGTGGAATTGGGCGAGAGTCACACGTCATTATCTCCGCTGATATTCTTTCGCTCGCCCGAAGCGCATCGTTCGTGGATCACAGCCGCGGGCGCGGTGCTGGATGCGGCATCTATCATTGAATCGACTGTCGATACACCGCCGAGTATGCCCGCCCGCCTGTGCATTCGTGCCGGATTTATCGCCCTGCGCCAGATTGCAGACTTTTTGCGTTTTGATTATGATTCTGCCCCGCGTCCAACCGACCCTATCAGCATCAGTCGCGACGAATTTGATGAAGTCTATGACCAGCTTGAGTCCATCGGTGTGCCTCTTAAGCCAGACCGTGACCAGTGCTGGCGCGATTTTGCGGGTTGGCGTGTGAATTATGATTCGGTCTTAATTGCGCTGGCACGCTTCACGATGGCCCCCTATGCGCCCTGGTCATCAGACCGTTCACGACCTTTGACCCTGCGCGGCAGCCGTAAAGCACCCGTAATGTGAGAGGTTGACTTAACCGATGATGGCGTCTAGCGAACGTGATTTTTCGATAATCCGCCGTGCCTCGGCGGTAGTCTCGACATAAAAATAGCGGTCACGCTGCGATGGGCGGT
Source organism: uncultured Anaerolineaceae bacterium (assembly GCA_964614375.1). Taxonomy (GTDB): domain Bacteria; phylum Chloroflexota; class Anaerolineae; order Aggregatilineales; family Phototrophicaceae; genus CAZTLI01. The sequence continues at coordinate 20,844 of CAZTLI010000002.1, read as the reverse complement.
GAATGCGCCGCACCAGATCGAGCGCATTTTTAGCAAATACTTCATTTATGACATCCACCGTGACGCCAACGCCAAAATTGGGCAGTCCCGCAAAAATATCGAGGGCGCGCTTGAAATGCGGAATGGGATTACCGGGTGGTGTATGTGTTTCAACAAGATATATCACATCCACGCGATGAGACAGCGAGCGGATCAATTTGGCGGCACAGTCTGTCGCCCGATCATATGCCTCCCAGCTCATATCGCTGTGTATACGCAGCCATACAAGACCTGCGTCAGTTTCGTCTAAATAGCAGTCCATTGGCATGGTATTCTCTCCTACACACCCGCCATGTTACAGGTATGTAATGTCCTCTATCTCAAGAGTGCCATAAGTCTTTCTTACGTATCAACGATTCGGGCACAATTTTTACAATTATTTAGGATTTCGCCAATCGTAACGACTGGTTTATTGCTTATACGTTACGAAAAACAGATAATAGAAATACAACGGGTGGATTTAATTGGTGCAAGATGTTTTATTGTGACATTGATGATGGGTACAGACTCATACCCTTAATTGCCGAATCACAGGCCAACGCCGTATCAACACTGTATGATAGCGATGGCATGGCGGGGGTCGGTTGGTTATGTAACAGCCCGGATTCGCGTTATCTCATCCGCCAAACGCAACAACTGTGGGCGACGGCGAAGGGCATCCGTGTTTTGATTCAACACAGCGGATGTGCTGTAGGCATGGCGGAAGTCGTGATCAGCGGCAGTACAGCCACACCTGGTTACTATGCCTCCCAAACCGCGCCGGTTGCGTCCGCTTTGCGTGTACTTGTGGATTATGTGGTCGCAGCGATGAACGTTGAGCAGATTGTTTTACGCTGCCCGTCGCAATCGGCAGACTGTCACCAACTCGCTGAAGCGCTCGGTCTGCATGTGCAGCCCATTGCCCGTGATGAGACAGGCTATGGTATCCATCATAAAGCATGGCAGCGGCAGCCACCCCCCATCTTCAAATATCCGCTCAACAATTGTGCGTATTTGCAGCTCTTACATGCCGACCACGCCGACATCTTGCAGCAGCTTATCGACGCGAATCGCCCATTTCTGCGGCGGTGGCTGCCCGATATGGGCATGATTGATACGCGCCACGATGTGTTGGAATATATTGGTCGCGGTTTAGCAAATCTGGCAGATGGTCACGGATTTCAGTGTGGCATCTGGTGTGATGAAACCCTTGTGGGGGTCATCGCCTATAATTTTGTAGACCGGATGGCCAGCTATACGGAATTGGGCTATTGGTTAGCAGAGGCACATCAAGGTCATGGGCTAATGACGATGGCAGTATGGACGCTGACGACCTATGCGTTTGAAGCGTTCGGTCTCAAGCGCGTGGGACTGCGAATCGCGCGGACGAACACCCGCAGCCGCGCACTGGCCCAGCGGTTGGGCTTTAGCGAAGATGCCGCCTCGCGTCATGCGTTATGGCTGTATGACCAGCAGCCCGATCATATCCTGTATACGATGTATTCGGATAACTGGTGGAAGATACAGCAGAGAGCAGCCGCCGATGGATTTTTCACTAAAGGTCAATCAGGAAATTGAACTGCGTGTGATGACCAGCGACCAGGTTGATGCGTTGTGGGCAGTGTGCTATGACAATCAGGAACATTTACAACAACGATTGCCCTGGGTCGCGCGGTCACCCGGTGAGATGCTGGCCTATGTCAAACGGATGCAGGAAGCATATCTCAACGGGGAACGCCTGCCGCTGACTATCTGGCTGAGCGACGTGCTGGTCGGTAGTATCGCCTTAGTCATCCGCGATGGCTACAGCCGAAAGGCGGAAATCACCTACTGGTTAGCACAAGCCCATACAGGTCAGGGTGTGGTGACCCGCGCAGGCCGTGGGTTACTCAAATATGGCTTTGAACAGCTGCGCCTGAATCGCGTGTATGCCCGCTGTGCGACAGATAATCCCCGCAGTTATGCCGTTGTAGAACGATTGGGCTTCAAGCGCGAAGGACTAATACGGCAAGATGTGCGCTTGAATGAGCGCTATCTGGATATGTATGTTTATGGCCTATTGGCGGGGGAATGGCCCAGTCTGGAATAGACAGCGGGTTTAAACCCACCGCCTAGACTTTCGGTGTATCACGAAATGGGGGAAGGGATGTTTCAATATCGGGTGGATGATGACCTCACCCTCGAACTGGCAAATGTGCGGCACAGTGCCCCACTGTTCGAGCAAATCGACTCCAATCGCAAATATCTGGGGCGTCATCTCAATTGGGTGTGGAACGTGCATTCCGTCACCGATGTTCATGAACTCATCGGACGGTATTTGAAGGAGTTTGCCGAAGGCACACGCCTGCTCGTCATCATTCGTTGTGACGGGACGATTGTGGGCGACATCAGTCTGCGCGTGACCGACCCAAACACCCGTGCCTGTGAAATCGGTTATTGGCTGGCGGAAGCCTATCAACACAAAGGCATCATGACGCGGGCGCTGCGGGCGCTGATTGACTATGCCATTAGCGACCTGTCGCTGCGTCGCCTGCTGATTTGCTGCGCGGTGGATAATCCGGCTAGCTGCGCGATTCCCCAGCGTTTGGGTTTTACACATGAAGGCGTGCTGCGGCAGGAAGAATGGGTACGCGATCATTACGTCGATTTGAATCAATATAGTCTGCTGGCGGCAGCGTGGACAGTCGAAAATCCGGGCACTTTCATCTGTCCGATTGATGACGATATTGCCCTGCGCTTGTTTGAACCACGCCATACCAATGCCCTGTTTGCGCTGACCGATAACAACCGCGCGTATTTGCGCCAGTGGCTGCCCTGGTTGGACAACATCGAGATTCCACATGATACCCGCGCCTTCATCGACAGCGGTCTGAAGCAAGTTGCAGAGAACGACGGGTTTCAGGCGGGAATCTGGTTTCGGGGCGAACTGGTGGGTGCAATCGGCTATCACTACTGGAATTTCAATCACGGCACGACAGAAATCGGCTACTGGCTAGCTGAAGCCTATACCGGACGCGGCATCATGACAAAAGCCGTGCGAAAACTGGTCGATTATGCCTTTAAGACGCTGGCGCTGAATCGGGTCGAAATCCCGTGCGCGCTGGGCAACGATAAGAGTTGTGCGATTCCGCTGCGCCTCGGCTTTTCGCATGAGGGGGTTATCCGGCGCGCCGAATGGCTCTATGACCGCTTTGTGGATTGGAATATGTTCGCGATGCTGGCGGCAGATTGGACATAAGCGACATGCTGTTCTCGTTAATCGTCGATGATGCGGTGTCACTGCGCTATTTTGAAGAAGCGGACGCCGATCCCCTGCTGGCACTGACCAATCGCAGTCGTGACCACTTGATGCGCTACATCAATTGGCCTGCCAAAATGCACACGCGCGAGGATGCCCTCAAAGACATTCGCGGCTCATGGCGGCTACTCGCGCAAGGGACGGCCCTCTATTTGCCGATTATCTTTTTGGGCGAACTGGCGGGCGCGATCTCGTTGAAAATGAAAGATCGCCCGGAGCATGAAGCCGAAATTGGCTACTGGTTGGGCGCGCCGTATACGGGAAAGGGCATCGTTACCCGTGCCACGCGCGCGTTGATTGACTACGCCATCACGCATCTGAACAAAAAACGCATCGTCATTCGCTGCGCGCCGGATAATCCCGCCAGCGCTGCTGTTCCAGAACGATTGGGCTTCATCCGCGAAGCCTTCACGCCGCAAAAAGCCAGGTTACATGGTCAGCCCCTCGATTTAGTCGTTTACAGTGTGCTGGATGATGAATGGACAGTGACCAGTCAGGCGACATTTTCGCATCGGATTGATGAACACCTCGAACTGCGCTTATTAGAACGCCGTCATGCCGCCGCGTATTACCGTGTGCAGGAGGCCAATCGCGCCCATATCGCCGTGTGGGAAGATTGGGTTGATTTCTCCACCAGCGAGGCCGATGTGCTGGATTTCATCGAGTTCATACTGGAACGCTTCGGCGAAGGACGGGGATTTGCAGTGGGCATCTACTATCGCCCGGCGTCGGATGCGGCATGGTCACTGGTTGGCAGCGCGACGTGTGAGCGCAAAAATGCCCACATCGCTGAGATTGGTTACTGGTTGGATGCCAATCACACCGGATTGGGGATTATCACGCGCGTGGGTCGCGCGCTGACGACTGATGCTTTCAAGACAGGCAGCGAACGGGTACAGATTGTCGCCGCGGCGGAAAATCAAAAAAGCCGCGCTGTCGCCGAACGCTTGGAGTATCAATTGGATGCTATCAAACGGCAGGAACGTTATTTACGCGGCAAATTCATAGACCGCGCCGTCTACAGCGCACTCAAAGGCGAGTGGGGACAAGAAATCTTGTCGTCACGATAATCCAATTGACCACCAATAAACTATTAGTACACTTGTTCTAAACGCTAGAATATATATAGTTGGAACAAGTGATGAACACCAATCCCCAGGTTGATGAATTTATGGCGAAGCTCGACCACCCTTTTAAAGATGAATTGCAGCGCGTGCGGGAAATTGTACTATCCGCCGATAGCACTATGACGGAGGTCATCAAATGGGGTGGCCCGACGTTTATGTACAAAGGCAATCTGGCGACGCTGACACCGCGCACCAAAAAATTCGTAAATCTTTTCTTTCAGACAGGGGCGATTATCCCCGACGAACACGGCCTATTGGAAGGCGATGCCGAGCAGGTGCGGGTGGCGCGCTTTCATGATATGGACGACATCGCCAGCAAAGAAGCGGCGCTCATCGCCGTCGTGCAAGCGTGGGTCAAGCTGAAGGATGCCGCTTCGTAAGGATTTATGTCTGTCTGGCAGTAGCTGGCAGTGTGCGGTGTTCTATTGGCAGTGGTTGGTGGCGTAAGCTGATGATACCTGTTCTTATGGCACACATCAGGATAACGCAATGGCGACATCGCCCACAGACTCCCTCTTTTTCATCAACATCGCATGGATTATGACTCACGAACTGGATGCGATTCAGCGGCATGAATGGCGCATCTTTCAGACATTTGTCCCGTTCTATAATCGGCTGTCCGATGAAAACGCCTACCGTCTATTCACGCTGCTGCATCTTCCGCTGGTCGTGTGGGTTGTGTGGGGCGCGCAATTCCAGCCATTCCAGATTGCGTTTGACCTATTTCTGCTGATTCACATTGGCTTGCACGCGCTGTTCCGCAAACATCCTTACTATGAATTCAACAATCCATTTTCGTGGCTGCTCATCGCCGGCGTCGCGCCATTTGCCCTGCTGCATCTGGCGCTCATCGTGGGTGGCTAGAATTACACACTCCGCAGGTTGTCCATCACAGCTTGCATGATGTCCTGAAAGCGTTCGAGCGTCTCGGCGCGATTGAACACGGGCACGATGGGAATGGTCGGGCGCTGTCCGGCGCGGTCATTGCTGAACTGCTCGGTATCGCGCAGTAGGCCATTAACCGCTTTGAGCACATCCAGGCGGCTTTTGCGGGTGGAATAGGGCGCATGTTTGCCAAAATAGCTGAAATTGACCATCACCGCCGGATGACGTGGATAGGCCCAGACCGAAAATACCGCCACCTCTTTGCCATTCAAGCGCACATTGGCATGAAATCCGGGATTGTGCTTACCACCAAAGGTCACGCTGTCGGCACGGTCACACGCCCACCGATACAGGTCACGGGCGATGAGGGCGGCCCGTTCGCCACCCGGTAGCTGCTCGATATAGGCGAAGAAATTATCGGGATTGGGCGTCGGCGCTTTGGCGACTGGCGGCGTCGGTTTGCTGGCCTTCAGCTCGGCGATGAGACTCTGCGTCGCGCCATCAAGGTCATCGCGAAAATCGGTGAATTGGCGATTAATCAGATGCAGCGGCAGCGGACTATCGTCTATCAAAGCGATGAAAACGGGCTTACCCAAATCCATGACCATCAACGTCTCGCGTTCGACCCATTCACTGGCGCGCCCCGCCACCGACATCACGACCACTGTCGCCGTGCAGTCGTTGATGGCTTGTTCGATGGCGCGCAGCCATTTTTCGCCCTGGCGGATGCTGTCGAGGTCCACCCACACGTCCAACCCGGCGTCGCGCAATTCTTCCGCCAGTGCGCGTGTGAAATCATTATCATCGGTGCTGTGACTGATGAAGATATTCGGTCTATTGGTCATAGAAACCGCACAACTTTCAATGGATTATGGTAGATGGTCTTGTAAGGACGATTCGCGAATCACCCCTGACCGTATTATATTACAAAATTCAGACCAAAAGTTAGAATTTTTGTTCTAAATTTCTAACCTTGCCCGTTACTCCTCGACCAGCACCCATTGCGGCGTGTTTTGGGGGTGGATCATGGTGTCGAAGCATTGCTGTTCGCGCGTTTCAAAACGATAGACGCAAATGGCAAGCTGGTGTCCATCGCGATTCCACACATAGAAAAATTGCGAATAATCCGGCACGACCTGGATCGTACCGATGTTACCATCGACACGAAACAGCATTTCCGATTCGCCCGTCTCAAGGTCAAAGACGTGAAAGTCGGTAAAACGCGGGTCGGGCACAAGTCCCTGATCGGTCACATACAGGAATTGTGTATCACTCAACCAGCGGGGATTATGACCCGTCAGCAGCACAGTGCGGTCTGTGCCATCGGCATTCATGAGCGCAATCTGGTCGATGCGCGGTGGTGTATCGTCATCTGTCAGCAGCAGGAAGCGCGTGCCATCGGGCGACCACTGGGGTATGACATCGGGCACATCGTTGTTCGTAAGTCGCCGTACATCACCCCCGGCGGCGTTTTTAATATAGATTTCACTGGTTTGTGTTTCGCCCGGATTATCGCGTACTGTGAATACAATTTGTGACCCATCCGGTGACCATGCCAGCCAGCCGTCGAGCAGCAGTGGCCCACTGACTGCACGCGGTTCAGATTCGCCGTCTACGTCTATCCCATACAACACAAATTCATATTCAGCGGTAAAAGGCACAAAATAGATAATCTGAGTGCTATCTGGCGACCACACACTCCGATAAAATGCGTTTAGAAGTGGGTAGCGTTCGCTGCCATCTGTCCGTATGACATCGTAACTCGCCCCGGCATCATCATAGACACCCACAAGGAAAATGGGCAGCGTTGGCGCGGCTCGCACGGTTGTCGGGTCTAACTGCCCAATGTCCAGGGTAGTCGTTTCGCCCGTCTGCGGGTTCAGAATGACCACCTGTTCTGCACAGGCAAAATCCCCACACGGCACAGGTGGCACATAGGCAATATGCCAGCGATACGACGGGACTTGCGCGCTGACGATACCGCCGATTGCCAGAAGCAGGCATAGATAGAGAAGTGAATTTTTCATTCGCTTCACCTGTCTATCACGGAATCGGACACACACGCACAGGCACACCACTGAAGGCGGCATTGCCCGTCAATTCATCAGTGGCTTTGTCATCGGTCAGGTCGTTGATACTGACTCCCGCGTATTCCCGCGCCACATCTAATTGCACACCGGGACGATGATGTCCCCAACCATGTGGGATGCTGACCACTCCCGGCATCATACTGTCGCTGACTTCGGCTTCGATTTCGATGCGGCCTACGCGCGAGAACACTTCGACCACCGCGCCATTGTCGATACCGCGTGATTGGGCATCGTCGGGGTGAATCAACAGCGTGCAGCGATTCTTGCCGCGTACCAGTCGTTCGCTGTTGTGCATCCATGAATTGTTGCTGCGAATGTGCCGCCGCCCAATGAGCGCCATATCATAACCATTGACGCGCGCCGACTGCGCTTCATCCAGCAGTTGACGGACGCGCGACAGGTCATGGACGATGATTTCTGGCGCGAGGTCGATACGTTTGTTGGGCGTGTTCAAGCGTTCCGGCAAAACCGATTGCAGCGGGCCAAGGTCGATTCCATGTGGATTATCCGCGACCTTTTTCAGCGTTAATCCATCGCCTGTACCGCGTCGTCCCCCCCAACCGCCATACGGCCCAAAACGCAGCGCCATGTCAATGAGTTTATCGGGTGCGAGTCGCTTCTGATACTCCTTGCGATGCACAGGCGCGGGCGTGCCATTATCCGCTTCCATGCGTTCGCGCAGGGCGTTAAGAATTTGCCAATCATGACGTTGACCGTCTTCCGCCTCAAACAACGCGGGCGAGAATTTCGCCGTATTCCGTACCGCCAGCAGGTGGAATGTCACATCATAGTGTTCGGTTTCCAGTCCGGTGGTTGGTGGCAGGATGATATGGGCGTGGCGCGTCGTTTCGTTGATGTAGATGTCAATCGACACCATAAAATCCAGTCCGGCAAAGGCGTCATCCAACTGCCCACCATTCGGCGTCGAAAGCACCGGATTGCCCGCTACCGTCACCATCGCTTTGATTTGCCCGTCTCCGGGTGTGAGCATTTCTTCTGCCATAATTGCCGCCGGGAGTTCGCCGCCAAAATTGGGCACACCCCGCACGCGACTCTGCCAGCGTCCATAACTGCCGACCTGTCCGGTGAGGGTCGTCAGACCGACGACATCCACAGCCGGCAGCGTGAACATCGCGCCGCCGGGACGGTCAAAATTGCCGGTGATGATATTCAGGAGGTTGACCAACCACTGCGCGAGACCCCCATACGCCTGTGTCGAGACGCCCATACGCCCATAACACACCGCCGACTCTGCCGCAGCGAATGCGCGGGCAATACGCCGAATGGTCTCCGCGTCAATGCCTGTTGCATCTGCCACCGCTTCAGGCGAGAAATCACGCACAAGACCGCGCACGGTGTCGATGCCATCGGTAAATTCAGCTAATCTACCGGGATCGTCCAGACCCTCGGCAAAGACCGTATGCACCAGCGCCAGCAGGAACAGCGCATCTGTGCCGGGACGGATGAAATGGTGTTCGTCTGCGGCTTTAGCGGTCTCAGTACGACGTGGGTCAATGACAACCAGTTTTCCGCCGCGTTGCTGCAACGCTTTCAACCGATTTTCGATACCCGCCGCGGTCATCAAACTGCCATTGGACGCAATCGGATTCGCACCCAACACCAGAAAATAGCCCGTGCGGTCTACATCGGGCACAGGCAGCAGCAGTTGATGCCCAAACATGAAATAGGCGGCGAAGTGGTGCGGAAGCTGGTCAACCGATGTGGCGGAAAAACGATTGCGGGTGCGTAGACTGCGATTAAAGGGTGGGCCATAGAGGATGCTGCCCAGATTATGCACATTCGGATTGCCCAGATAGATGCCGACGGCGTTGTTGCCATGTGCGGCCTGTATCCGTTTGAGATTCGCCGCCACTTCATCGAATGCTTCTTCCCAACCAATCTCCTTCCAACCGTCGGCTGTCCGTCGTACCGGGCGTTTGAGACGATTGGGATCGTGATAGACATCTTCCAGCGCCGTCGCTTTTGGGCAGATGTGTCCTTTGCTGAAGGGGTCGTCTTTATCGCCCTTAATCGACAGGATATTTTTGCCTTCGTAAGTCACGACGATGCCGCACATCGCTTCACAGAGATTGCAGGTACGGTAATGGGTGGTCGGGGATTGGGTCATGCGCGCGTCTCCAAACAGGTCTATTTAATGCGTATTGTAACAGCAGTGGCTGTAATCTGCCCGATTTCTATGGACTATAACCCCAACCCGCGCCAATTGGTCGAAAAAATGTGCGCTTTTAGCGTTTACGAAGTATAACTGAACCATGACCCGTCACCAGTAGGCAGGTTATTACGATGGAAACAGACGACAGACCCGTTATTATCGGCGCGGGCATTGGCGGCATGACTGTTAGTCGTGCCCTATCCAATGCCCAAATAGCCCATATCCTTATCGGCAGCCCGCCCGACGATACACCCCGACCCGGCGAATCGCTCAATCTGGAAGGCACACTGCTCATCTACAGGCACTTTCCCGACCTCGCCCAACATTACTTTCGCAAAAGTCTCGGTGTGGCCTATCTGGGTGAACACGTCGTATCGTGCAGCTTTCTCAACGACCATCATCCGATGAAAGCTATGGTTTTTCAATTAGCAGGCGACAGGCGACCCGAAGAACTGCTGCACTTTGACCGCATCGCCTTTGACCGTGAATTGTATCAAAACGTCAGCGCCACGCCCTATTGCACCGTCATCAATGAATTTGTCGAAGAAGTCACCTATCATGCCGACACAGACCAGATAGCCCAACTGTGCCTGACCAATGGCGACGCGCTGACACCGCAATTTGTCTTTGATGCGACCAACAATGGCGCAGTGATTAGCCGCGCCGCCGAATTAAAACGTGAACCCCTCAGCACCTTACATCGCGCTGTGTATACCCACTATCACACCAGCAGCGGGCAGCCACACGCCGATTATTACGCCGTCCCATGGGAGGCGGCCACCAGCATTCTCGGCATGTATCCGAAACTCGACGGTATCCATGCGATTGCGTGGTGTATTCCCTTAGGGTCGTATGTGTCCATTGGCATAACGACACTGGGCGATACCGACCCTAATGCCTATCCCGAAGAGGAACTGCTTGCGCTGGTGGAGGACGCCTTTAGACGACGGGGCATCTGCTATCGGGATCGTTATCCCTGCCACACCCTCATCAAGAGTCATCCTAATCAGTATTATGTCCAGGAACGGGCTTATGGTGCGAACTGGTTACTGGTGGGGCCGGCGTATATTTCGGTCTGCTGGATCGCCGGGGCAGGCATCGGGTCGATCCTGGCTGCCGCCGAGATTGCCGCACCTGTGTTGAAAAATCCGCGGAAATACGGCGCCGCCTATCAGCGGCACTTGCTGCATCTTGCCGACATGCACCAGACGTTGAACTGGTTTGTAGAAGCGCCCTATGAAATGTTAACTTCGGAGGCGATAGTACGACAAATGGATAAAGCGGTGCTGGCGAATGCGCGCCGGCTATTGATGTCGCCACGATTGGGGACGAACACACTGCGAACTGCGGTTTGCGACTTTTTGCTTTATATGTCCCGCAAAACGACCTTTATCCGCGATGCCTGCCGCGCTCATTATGTGCCCAATCTTGCAGAGCAGACCCATATCTTATTCTCGAATTGGCAATAAGGAAGCCTGATGGACGAACGCACCCAGTATGTCGCACAACAACTCACACGCATTCTATCGGGGGATTTACCGCTTTCGGCAGTGCGCGAGATTCTCGCCGAGGATGTGATTTTGCATGTCAGTCAAGTCACCAATCAGGGTGTGGGTGTGTGGGAAGATTGGGTGTGGTTTTTGCGCGCACGGCGGCGGGTGAGCAATCTCCGCGTCGAGGTCGCGCGTCTGGTTGAAAATGACGATGGCACTATCACGGCGTATGCGCGCTGGACGGGCATTCGCAATGGCACGCTCACAAAATCGGAACTGCGTACCGCCACCTATCGACTTGCCAACGGCAAAATTGTCGAAATCTGGAGTACCCACAAGAATTATGCGTTTATACTCGGCCCACTGGCAAACACCCTGCCCGGTCTGGCATTATGGTCAGTGTGGGCGCGTTTCTGGCGCTGGCGGCAGCGACGGCAATCTGCTCAAATACTGCCAGAACACACCTAACCTGTATAAAACACAACGGACAGCAATCGTCCGAGGCATACATGGACACCACAACCACCAAATCGATTCGAATCATTAACCCTGTTTATCTCCGTATCATCCGCACGACATGGCTGGTCCTGGGTATCATCGGCCTGATTTCATTTCTAGCGGGAATCCCTTTCAATTACGACTATCGGTTGGGGCGCAGTCTGGAATTGTTCCTCGAACCGCTAAGTACCATTGGCCTCAGTCCACAAACTTACTCATTGTATCTGGTGCTGGTGGAAGTGGTCTATGTGTTGGTATCGGTGGTGGTCGCTTTCGTCTTATTCGTGAAACGCAGTGACGATATGGCGGCGCTGGTCGTATCGCTGGCCTTGATCACGTTTTCGACCACCATTGGCCCCACGTCGCGCGTTTTTGCCACCAGCGTCACGTTGTTTCTGTGGCCTGTGATTATCGTCGATGCGGTCGGTAAGGTCAGCCTCATCGGGTTGACGTTCATCTTCCCGGATGGGCGATTTATCCCCAAATGGGCGCGCTGGCTTGTGCCGATTTATGGCGTGTTGATGTTCCTGTTTGCGGTGAATGAACATATCTGGAATCCGGGCGGGTCACAGTTGATGTTCATCGCGCTGATGGGCTTTCTGGCATTGGGTTTAATCACCCAACGCTGGCGCTATGTCCACACCGCAACCCGTTCGCAGAAGCAGCAGACCAAGTGGGCGGTCTATGGCATGGCGGTGGCGATTATCCCGGCGTTATTCTGGGTCATCATCGACATCCTGATTACGCCCTGGCTGGCTGACCATGCGTTCGTTCGTATGTTTTATCTGCTGGGTAGCTGGATCTTCTTCATCGGGCTGCCCATCAGTGTCTTCCCAATTTCAGTGATGATGGCGATGCTGCGTTCGCGCTTATGGGATATTGATTTCGTCATCAATCGCACGATTGTCGGTTTTCTGGTCGCGGGTTTGCTGATTGTGCTCTCGGTCGCGGGTATACTCGTCTTGCAGGCGATACTCGGCGAGACCTATCTCGCGGTGGCCTTTCTGGTCACGACTGTCGCTGCCCTCTTGCTGATTAATCCCCTGCGGCGACGCATACGCCATTTTGTCGATTTGCGTATTTATGGCTTCCGGGTTGACCTGAACGAACTCAAGAAAGCCGACCAAAAACCCGAAATCAAAAATCCCGGAATGCTCACGGGGCAAACACTGAGCAAATACGAGGTATTGGGCGTCGTGGCGACGGGCGGTATGGGTGAAGTCTATAAAGGCTTCCATGATGGCGATGTCGTCGCGATTAAAGTCGTCCTGCCCGAAAAGCAGCTCGATAAAGACATCCTCGTCCGCTTTGACCGCGAGGCGAACATCACGGCGCTGCTGGAACATCCCAATATCGTTAAACTCTATGAAGCCGGCATCGAAAATGACACACACTATATGGTGCTCGAATTCATTGACGGGCAAGATTTGGGGCATTTCGTCAAGGCGCGCGGCGAACTCGATAAAGAGGAACTGCTGGAAGTCTTCGAGCAGCTTTGCAAGGCGCTCGATTATGTGCATAGCAACAATATCGTCCACCGCGATGTGAAACCGTCCAATATCATGCTGCGGTTGGCAGAAGACAATGAAACGCAGCATGTGATTTTGATGGACTTCGGCATTTCCAAGATTCTCAGCAATGGCAGCATCACCAACCCGTCAATGCCCGCCGCCAGTTTGAACGGGTCTACAGATACCGAGTTGGTCGGCACGGCGGATTATATGGCCCCAGAACAGCTTATCGCCGCAAAAAATATAGACCATCGCGCCGATGTGTATGCGATGGGTGTCACACTATACGAGATTTTGACCGGACAGCGCCCCTTTAGCGGCGGCGTGGGTCAGGTTGTGTTTGCGCTGTTACAGCAGCCCGCGCCCGACCCGCGTAAAATCGTGCCCGATATGTCAGGTCGTCTGGCGGAGCTTATCCTGCGCGCCCTCGCCAAAGACCCGGATGATCGCTTTCAGTCCGCTGGCGAATTTTTCAACGCGCTGAAAGAGGCGCAGTAAACAGCGGGCGCAGTAAACGGCGGGCGCAGTAAACAGCGGGCGCAGTAAACAGCGGGCGCAGTAAACAGGAGATGCGGGCGTTCATCCAAACGTCGCGACATAATGGGCGAAGGACTCGCGCCAACCGGGTGACAATTCTTCACAATCGACCAGGCGCGCTTTAACCTCTAAATCGCGTTTTTTGTCGTATAATAATTGTGTGATATATTTGATGTTCCAATCAGGATAGGGGTGTTGAATCCGCTCAACCTGCACGCCTGCCTCCACCATCCCCTCTTGCAGGACGCGGAAATACCACCCCGAACGTCCGGTTTCGCGGACTCGTTGCAGAATGCCTTGTTGATGCCAGCGGCGGTCTATTTTCCAGCAGGGTACGCGCGGCTGTGAAACCTGTACCAGCGCTTTACCAATGGCATACACATCACCGATACACACGGTCGCTTCGGTCAGGCCGTCTATGGTGAAGTTTTCGCCAAATTTACCAGAGGATGGTTGCTCATCGAGCGCGAGTTCTCGCTGCCAGACGGGATAATGGGCAGCGGCATAGGCCATGACCGCGCGATGGGGGCCGCCATGATTTTTGGTGTCGGCCTGTCTATCCCCATCCAGGTTGAGCGTCCGCAGCATCACCGGGCTATAAACCGGGTGCTTAAATATGGCGGATGTCCAGGCTTCATCGAGGGGGTCATCGGCATTTTGCTGCCCGCGTGTTTGTGGTTGTCCGACCTGTAGTGACAGCAGTTGTGCATATATCATGAGGATTGTCCTGTCAACGTGTGACATTTGCAACGATAGGCGATTATCGCACTAATGGTAATGTGTTTAAGTTTAATGTTGATTAATGGTATCATAGCCCGGATTAGCATAATATCGTGGTGCAATAGATGGCAAAACCTATAGACGCACGGGTTCTTATCCTGGAAGATGATGTTGGCTTACTGGAATTGTATCAACTGTCATTGGAGCCTCTGGTCAAACACATCGACACCGCAGCAACATTAGATAGTGCCAGTGCATTCCTCGAAAAGGAACACTATCACCTGTTTATCTCCGATGTGCAAATTCATGGACAAACGGTAGAACGATTGCTAGCGCGCCATCAAAACATCTTAAAGGATAACGGCACACTCGTTGCGATTATTTCAGCCATGCCCGGCAATTATACCCTCACCAACCGGGTGGGGGCTGACTTTTTTATGACGAAACCCATCAGCCCACAGGCCTTGCGCGCCTTTGTTCAAGATGCGCTAGAGGATTGACTTCTTACGGCAAAAATGACTTATCGCTGTGCCCGCCTACGTAAAGCGGTCTCCATCGCCCATATCGCCAGCGGGCGTTGATACAGGCTGGCGCGATAATTGCCCTTCACATCAAAGCCTTCGGGCGTCCGAAACCATAACCCACTGGTGACATAAGTCACGCGATAGACGCCATGTGCCGTTGCCCAGGCCATGTCATCCAACCCGCGCAGCAGCATGAACGACGCCAATCCATAAGTCGTTCCCGTCCACATTTCCTGACTTTGAATGTCGCTCTGGTCAACCCTGCCATCAGGTCGCATCCCATTGACAGCGCCCATATCGCCATCGCCATAACCGCGCACATTCAGCCGGAAAATCGTTTCCAGTGCCGCTTGCACCCGTTCCCGCGGCAGCAGGTCAATTCCCGCAAAGTCCATATACCACTGCCCGGCGAGTTGGTCGCTCATCACACTATTATGATGCGGGCTGTCGCTCTGGTCATAGTTATAATATGTGCCATTCCACAACACATTTTCATAGACCGCCGTTGCCTGCTCCAATTGCGCGGCATAACGTTCGGCAGCAGCTTCAGCGCCGACCATGCCCGCCATTTCACGTCCCGCGGCTAAGGTCGCCAACCATAAGCCACCACTATAGGCACTGACGCCCGTCACAGGCCATGTATCATAGGTCTGGTCGGGGATACCTTCGTTTTCGGGGATGCCATCGCCATCCTTGTCCATCGCTTGCAGATAGGCAATCGCTTCCTGAATGATGTCCCAATTGTCCGAAACGAAACGCGCATCGTCGAATAACACCGCGTCACGATACAGGCGCAGGACAAATTTGGCGTTCAGGTCTTTCCAGATATTCACGTCTTGAAAACGATAATTGTTGGGTTGCAGCCAGGGGTCTTCTCTTGGCCCGCCGAGATCGTGTGGCACAGCGCCTTTCAACATACGGGCGGCAACGGCGTTTGTGGCGAAGATGTGATGGTCGCGCAGGTCTTCTTGCAGGATAGACGCGGCATAATCACGCATCAAGCGGCGTTCGATTTCGGGGAAGAGTTCCAGCAGCGCAAACGAGGCATAAAAATCGACATCGAACGTGGCATAATGGTCATAGTCGAAACATTCAATATAGAGGAAGCGCCCCAGATAGGATTCATCGGGGACAGGTTCGCCGACCCGACCATGTTCCCACGCCGTCGCCCCATCCGCCAGAAAATAGAGTTCATTGAATAACGCCGTTTTGTACCAATCGGGGCGCGCCGGGTCATCCAGAATCGGCTGCTGCCAGTCGATAATCTGCCGCCGCCAATCGTCGCGATGGGTGATGCCATCACATGCAATTGTAAAGGCGTTTGTCCCTTCCCGACCATAAAATGCCGTATAGCGTTTGTACCAGCTCGTGCCTTCGCCAAAAGTCATCGTCGGCACATCCCACGCCAGCGCAAACGGCACTGCTAAGGTTTCGCCCGGTTGCAGCGTGAATGTCACGGCGATACCTGCCCCCGGTGTTTCGCCTGTCGGGGGTGCATCAGTGATGTTGTCCAGCGCGCCATCCGCCGCGAAATCGTCCCAGATGTCCGCGCCATCGCCCCGGGCATCAAAATAGGTACGATAGCTCACATTTACACCGGGACTTTCCAGCGCGACGAGTGCTATTGTGCCTTGTGTCGCGTCACGGCGCAGCTCCACACCCCGAATGACTCCCTCATCTGTCCGTGCTTCGACCACGCGATGACGCTGTTCACCCGTATCCAACTGTCCAAAATAACGTCCGAGCATATTTTGCCATGTGAACATCACGCCGACTGTTACAGGCGCCGCTGTAGGATTGTGCGCTTTCCAATTGAAGCTAGCGACCGGGTAACAGCTTTCGCGGTAGTTATGGGGGATGATGGGCGAAAATTGTTCAACAGTTAGCTGCACCGGGAAACGCGCCCATTCATACGCAAACCACGAACGCGGGTACAGCGCATGATATGTACCCGCCCCGATGGGATAGTCCCACTGCCATGCACTGAGTTGATCGTTTTGCGGCGAATCTGTCCATAGGGCTTGCGCGACCGTTGCATCGTCGGCCTGCATATACACGCTGAACATATTGGCGGGCAAGGGTTCATAGTGATGCCAGCCGATGTTCAAATGCCAGCGGGCAAAATCCCCGCGATAGGTACGCCCGATGCTGCCCGCGCCCATACCACCCAGCGGCGCACCGTTATAGGGGCCATCGTCCATCATCGGATAATCAACAGCCGGATGACCGGGATGGTCGTGCGGCAATCCAATCGGACGTGACCATGCGGCAGATGGAATATTCAGGGATTGTGTTCTGTGGGGTATTGTCAATGTCATAAGGGTTCTCACTCAGTATCAGTTCATAAGTATCAAAAATCGGGATGCGCTCGCAGGGATTCGGGTCTGAGCACGCATTGAACGCCAGTGGAGCAATTTTTTCATCATCAGGAGGAAAGCACCATGCGAAACCACCGAACAAACCCACTAATGGATAAACCAATTAGACTCTGAATGATTATTGTGCAGACAGCGGGCTTATGTTAGTTGTGAAAATAATCAGATAACGCCGTTTTTTTGCGGACGCGGACACAGCATTGCTGTGTCCCTACGAATAATGACGGTTGTTAACGGGTTTGTAGGGACACGGCACGCCGTGTCCGATGACCCGATTAAATTGTTAACTTGCTTCAGCCCGTGGCACAAGTGGCTAAAACAGTGCTCATCGCGCCCTTGTCCATCATAAGCATTCTTTTTGTTTCGTCCATTAGCATCCCGACAATCGTGTCCGGTTAACTCTTGTGCCATTCAAGTTAACGCGGCGAGTAGACTGGTCAAGCGATAAATAGGGCGCACATTCCGGGAACGTTCCCAGATTAACCGCCAAAAGCACGGTCAGGCGATTTATGCCCGCCGCTTCGCGCCACATGACTCACGGACGATAAGTTCAGTCGGCAAAATAATCTGGCGCGGTTTAGCCAATTTATCTTCAATCTGGTCGATGAGTATGTTGGTCGCCCATACCCCTTTTTCCCGGACGGGTTGGCGCACGGTCGTCAACTTCGGCGACCCTTCAACCGCGCCGGGCAAATCGTCAAAACCAACAATCGCCACATCATCGGGCACACGCAGTCCCGCTTCATGAATAGCATCCATCGCGCCACGCGCCGTCGTATCGCTGGCGGCAAAAACCGCGTCCACATCTTGTTGCAGCAAAATCTGCATCCCGGCATAACCGGAACGCCGGCTGAATGCCCCCGCGACAATTAGCGTCTCATCAACCGCCATTCCCGCCTGGGCTAAGGCCTGTTTATAGCCCAGCAACCGATCTTGACCATCAGGATTGTTCAACGTGCCGGTAATTGTGGCAATACGCCGATAACCGAGTTGAATGAGATGCTCTACAGCCGTTTGCGCGGCATGGATATTATCGACACTCACATAATTGATGCGATCTTGAAATTCGGCGGGACGTTCGACCACCGCGAAGGGCGTCCCCGCTTCGACCAAGCGCGGCATGAGCGGGTCACTCACCGACGCCGACGCAATTACCAATCCATCCATCAAGCGATTTTTCAGTACGCGGTCATAGAAGCGCGTCTCATCGTCCTGTGCGCCCCACCACAACAACGTGGCATAATCGCGCTCCATCACCACTTCGGATACCCCTTGCAACAAAATCGGGAAATAATAGGGGTCCTGGAACATCACTTCAAGCGTGTGGGGAATGACGATGCCAATGACGCGCGTCGATTGTTTGACCAGCATTCGGGCAATGGGGTTGGGCGTGTAGCCCACTTTGTTCACCACCGCCATCACCTTTTCGCGGGTGCGTTCGCTGACATACTGTTCGCCATTAATAACCCGCGACACGGTTGAACGCGAGACACCCGCCTGACGCGCAATATCAACGAGGTTGAGGGGTTTATTGTTGTCCATAAGATATTATCCATCATCTGGGAGCGTTCCCAGTCCATCAATAATAGATTTATGTGTGACACTTGTCAAGAAATAGCCGACGCTTTGGCGCTTCTTCATTCCAGTAATGTACCTGATTTTTTTGTAATAGACAGCGTGAGCTTTGCAATCAACAAAAAAGCGGCATCCAATCGGACACCGCTTGCAGCTTCACACGTTTTGATGCTGGTTATGGGTTGACAATTGGAATCGCGGAATAATCGCCTTCGATGATGCGGAAGAAGGGCGACCATACCCAGCCCACAGTGCCTTTCCACAAGACCTGCCACCACACACCATCGGCAGTCCGGCCTAATACGGGGACGAAACCACCCCACGTCACACGCCCGGTCTGCATCGCGTTGACCGTTGGCGCGGCGCGCAATCGCATCGTAGACCGTGCCTGCGCGAGTACCCCCGTATCGGTCAAACCCGCCGGTAGCAAGGTAGTATTGGCGCTTAATATCGGTGGCGTGAATTCATTGCCGTTGATAAAGAGATAGTAGCCATATGCCCAACCTTGATAACCACCCAGTTGCAGCAAGAACCACGTCGCATCATGATTACGTCCCACAACAGCATAGGTCTGTCCGCGCAGAATGCGACCAATGCGGAAACCGCCCAATGACGGCGCATCACGGATGTTCAGCACAGACGCGCGGATGACTGTCGCGGTAATAGAACCGGGTGGAATCGGCGGCAAACTCGTTGGCAGCGGCGTGGGTGATGGCCCCATCGTCGGTGTCGGGCCTGCCGCGCCGACCAATGACCACTGCACCTGGATCGCCGCTTGCCCTGTGAGTTCAACATACTCGACGACTACGAGGTGCATCCCACCCGTCAAGGTCACCTGCGCGGTTAAGGTGGTGAATGGCCCCGTACCCGACGCATCCAACACCAGCACATTATCAATCAGCAGACGCGCACTATCGTCCCGCCCGACCGAGAAT
Source organism: uncultured Anaerolineaceae bacterium (assembly GCA_964614375.1). Taxonomy (GTDB): domain Bacteria; phylum Chloroflexota; class Anaerolineae; order Aggregatilineales; family Phototrophicaceae; genus CAZTLI01. The sequence continues at coordinate 1,085 of CAZTLI010000002.1, read as the reverse complement.
TGATAGACCCCCGCCTGAAATGTTTGGAAACCCGAATAGCGTATCGAGAAGTTATCCACCGGGAATCCGGGCAGTGCAGGCCCGCCCGCACCCCAATTTTCGTTAATATCGGGTTCGATCAGCACAAATCCCGGGTCACCGGTAAAACTGGCGTTGGTATAATATTCAGCCGTCCAATTGCTGCCAAATTCCTGCGCCAGACCCACGCTTATCAGCAGACCCAGAATCAACACAACCAGCAAGGGCGACCATAATTTCAGTAATCTTTTCGGGTTCATCATAAATCCCTTTTGCACCGCTCAAGTATGCACATACTATAAGTCGGGAACGGCAAAGCCGCAATTATCTCGCTTGAGCCTCTATTTTATAGTATAGCGTCGGCGCTTTTTTGTGCATAAGAAAATGGTCGCATCGTAGGTTATTCGCAGGTTGACACCCCCGCCCCAGCTTTCTATGCTGTCCGGGTAACGTAAAAGACTGGTATCCACCCCGCATTATGCTACAATCGTGCGGCTTTGAGCAGGTCTGTGGTTATCTGTACATTTAAAGAACGGATGGCGTATGCAGAAAGTGAAAACCCGTACACAACCGCATTATGGCTTCGACCGCCAATTAACCTTGAGCGTTATCATTCCATGTTATAACGAAAGCACGACGCTGGAAGAGGTTATCGCGCGGGTGCAGGCCATGAGTTGTGTGAGTGAAATCGTGATTGTCGATGATGGCTCAACCGATGGCACGCGCGATTTATTGCAACAAATTGAAGCCGATAATGGCGCCGGCGTGAAAGTGGTCTATCACGAGCGCAATCTCGGCAAAGGCGCGGCGTTGGTGACGGGCTTTCAACATGCCAGCTCGGATATTTTTCTGATTCAAGATGCCGATCTTGAATATGACCCGCGTGAATATCCGGTGCTCATTAAACCGATTCAAGAGGGAATCGCACAGGTCGTTTATGGCTCACGCTTCCTGGGCGGGCCGCGCAAGGCGATGAACTTCTGGAATATGGTCGCTAATCGCATCCTGACACTGGTGACGAACATCCTCTATAACGCCATCCTCAGCGATATGGAAACCTGCTACAA
>CAZTLI010000001.1:32579-38258 GCA_964614375.1 uncultured Anaerolineaceae bacterium | reverse complement strand
CGCGCCTTATATCCCCATAGCTAAATCAAGGGGCTTTACGGCGCACATTGGTAATCATCAAATCGGGGGCGAATCTTAGTGCTAGCCATTCATACGGTCAAGCGCCGACATTGCCAGTTTGGTATTTGGTAGTGGTGGGCGACGGGGTGCGCTCACGTCGTCCGGGTTGGCGCCGGGCACAACGACACGAATGGTTGTGCCGCGCCCCTGCACACTCTTGACTTCCAGTGTGCCATCAACCATTTCTGCCCGTTCACGCATGTTGATCATACCGAAGCTGCCGCGTTCGTTTTTCGCAGCGACTTCCTGGTCGAAGCCGATGCCATTGTCTGAGATAGAAATGATAACCATGCCATTTTTATATTCGACAATGACCTGAATCAACTCGGCCTGGGCATACTTGCGGGCGTTATTGACCGCCTCTTCAATCAGGTAAAATAGCATACCCTGCTGATGCGAATTGAGGTAACGCTCAGTTTCGGGTTCAACGCGCACCGCCACCGCTTGATTGAACGTTTTCTGCATTTTATCGGCAAGCTGTTTGACCGCCGCCGACAGACCTCTGTCTTCAAGCGATAGGGGACGCAGCTTGAATAAGACGTGCCGCAATTCTTCCACAGCGCGCAGCGCCATTTCTTCGGCTTGCAGCAGTTCGCCCATGACCTCTTCGGGATTGCGCTCCAGCAAACGCATGATGATTCGCAGGCGCATGGCAACGGCTGAAATGGTCTGCGTCGGCACATCATGCAGGTCACGTACCAATGATTTACGACCTTCTTCTTCCAGTTCGATGATGCGGTCTTTTTCACGGCGCAGGTTGCCATACAATTCAGCATTTTGTAAGGCCACGGTCACCAGCGTACCAATGGTTTTCAGGGACTCAAGCTGGTCGCCGTTGAAGCCATTTTCAACATCTGTGCCAAAGATAAGCACGCCAAAATTGTCGAAATGTACACGCAAGGGAATGACCAATGTCGATTTAATATGCTGGAACGCGAGGATGGTCTGAAGTTCGGGGTCTTCTATGGCGTTGCTGCCGATGACGGCGACCCCTTTCGATAAGGCTTCCCCGACGACACCATCTACACCCGGCAAATCCCGATTTTCGTCGTGGAAGTTCAAGCCGCGCGAATTGGCAATATACAGAGTTTCGTTGGGTCTGAAGAGCATGATGATGCTGACCATACGCTGTTTCTTGCCGTGTTTCCGCAATGCCAGCGGGCCAACGTCCAGGGCTTGATCCAGAATCTTCTCGGAGGAGATGGTGCCGCTGAGGGCATTCGCCATTTCCGAAACGACCAAAAGCTGCTCACGCATCAAATCGACCTGCTGCGATGTCGTTTTGCTGAGGGCTTTAATCTGGCGTTGACGGGCACGATTCACCCGTTCATAGCCATTCATCCACCATGCCGCTGTAAGCGCCAGTAACAGCAAGAATAACCCGACAGGGCCATACATACCCATAAACTCTGAAAAAGGGTCGCGTATGATATTCGGCGAGAGAAACAGCGCCACAACCGTCGCGATAATGACTGCCAGAGTATGGGCGCTGCCTAAGAAGATGCCTTGCCGCAGCATCCCACTCACAACGAGAAACGAGGCGATTCCGCCCACAAACATCGGATTCGAACCGGCAATATAGGTGTATATCCCGGCGAGAATCACATCGCCTATGATCAACACATAGGGTCGAAAGGGTCGAAAGCGTGCAATTTCCAATGTGAGCCAAAATATCAGCGCGATGACCGCGCCGATGCCAACCGCGAAAACCAGATCGCTGACATCCTCGAACCCGGCAACAGTCCGCTGCTGGGCAATAATGACAGCAATCGTCGCGACGATTAAAAATATCCAGCGCAGCCCGAATATCACCCAGTCCTGACGGTCTGCGGCATTCCCGTTATTGGTATTCGCCACCATAGAGACTTACCTGAACCTTGCTGTTGTTTGTTTACCTATTATGCAGCAAATAGAGGACATTCGCATCAAATCCATACGTAACATACCACGCTTCTGGTGATTATTCCTTAATCTTTAGGCAATTTTTACTTTTTGGTCAAGCATAATTCCGGTTTAGAGGCTCTAATTAGGTAACTCTCTATACGTACCCCGCCATTCTGTGGCTATAATCTACAGGGTATGGACTATTCATTGATAGCGCCTATGTGGAAAAAATTCGGCCTTCAATTCATCATTCTACTCATTTTTCTACTCATTTTCACGTCACCGCTTATCGGACAGGATGAGGGCGCGGATGAAGACCGTGTGACCGTGCCGGATGTGCGTCGCATGACCGTGGCACAGGCGGCGGCGGTGCTCAATCGGGTCGGTTTGCGGCTTGGCGAACAAATTTCGGGTGGACTTGGCGACAGCGCCAACGCCAATTTCATTAGTGACCAGACGCCAATAGCGGGTGCGATTGTCGAGCCAGGTTCGATAGTCAGCGTTGAAGTCCGGCGCGACATTAATATCCTCATCCTCTATGATGACAACGACCTGACGATTGTCAACCAGTCCAATGACCCGATCAGTGTCGATCAAGTCGTGTTACGGAGCGTTGGTGGACGCCCCAATGCCACATTCAACGCGCGCGAATGGGCCGTTGGCTGGGAGCGGACGCTGCGCCCGCGCCAATGTTTGCAAATCTGGTCGGTGCCCCGTGATGGTTGGAATCAACTGCCGGAGTGCCAGTTTATACAGGAGTGGCGCAGTACCACGAACGCCGCCGACCACTTCTGGACGGGGAGCAATGGCGCGACAGAATTTGCGATTATTCAGGATGGTATTTTGCGGGGGATGTGTCCGGTAGGTGGCCCTAGCTGTGAACTGTATCTTGCGCCGGGTGAAGTGCCTATCGACACCAGTGAATACGTCTATTTTACGTATGACGCCAACGAACTGCTGCTTATCAATCAATCCGCAGACCGCTGGCTGCCCGCTGCGGCGATACAATTGGGGGGTAGTGGACTGGTATTGGGTGACACAGCCTTGTTTGAAGATGATGTAATTGGCGATGTTCGCCTGCTCGCGCCGGGGCAGTGTTTGCAATTTTATCGTTCTGCGCCCGCAACGGAATCTGAACCGCTTGAACGCTGTGATGTCATTGCCAGTGTAGAATTGGGGCGCGGCGCGTTCTGGGAAAATGGTTTTATGTTTACGGCGTCTATCAGTGGCAGCGCGCGTACCTGCCCATCCGTGATCGGAGATGGACGGTCTATCTGCCTGGTGCCAAGATAGCGATATCATGGTGTTGGGGTGGCGGTTGCTTCTGCTGGTTCAAATAATCGTCCATTGATATAAGCTGTCGCGATGTGGGTGATTGTGAGTGTGGCTTCGGCGTCGGTATCGTCAAAGCTGCCTTCGATTCGTACAATGTCGCCCGTGTTCAATGCGACGAGTAATGGGTCGCCCGCCGTGAGGGGTTGCAAAATCACCTCAACGTCATAGACCATCAACCGATTGCCCCGAATCTCTTCGACACGCCCTTCGACAGTAATGGTATGCGGCACATTGGCTGTGAGGGATGCTGCTGAATCGCCTGATAGCAGGGCGCTTATGTCGCCGCCTGTAAGCTGCATCGCCACTAGACCACCACCGCCAATGCCCACGATTAGAATCAACAAAATGAGTATCCGTCGTGCCTTTGATCGCTTGCGAGATTGTGACGGGCGGATTGGCGAAATATTCAGGTCGTCACGCGGCGCCATCTGGGTGGCGAGCGTTTCGGAAATGTGGGGTATATCTTTAATGGGTGCAGACTTCGTGGCGACGGGTGGTGGGCCACTCGGCATGGGATTTTCCCGGCGATAGGTCGTGACCTTATCCAGCACCGGAATGCTGGAGAATTTTAATACCGCGTTTTTAGGGCTGTTGGGCGACTGCAATTGATTGAGCGCAGCGCGCAAGGCGGTTACCAATTTCGCGCCCGATTGATAACGGTCTTCAGGGGCTTTTGCCAGCGCTTTTTCGATAACGGGTACGAGCACTTTGGGTAGTGTCGGATTATGTTCCAGTGGCGAGACTGGCGCATCAGCGAGATGCGCCATGGCGATTTGCGCCGCTTCGCCTTTGTTGAACGGGGTTTCGCCCGCCAGCATTTCATAGAGCATCACGCCCAATGAGTACAAATCGCTTTGGGGCACTACTTTGGCAGAACTCACAACCTGTTCAGGGGCCATATACTGTGGCGAACCGAAGATGTCGCCGTGTGTGCCTTCTTCAGTCACCAGTGCCAGCCCAAAGTCGGTCAGGACAGCGCTGCCTGTTTTATCAATCATGATATTCGATGGTTTGACATCACGATGAATGACGCCATTTTGATGGGCATAATCCAGCGCACGCGCTATCTGTGCCACAATCCGCAGCATATCTTTCAGACTAATCAATTCACTTCTGATACGATAGTTGCGAATCAACCAGCGCAAATCCACCCCGTCGATGAAGTCCATCGCCATATAATACAGACCATCAACCTCACCAAAGCGATAAACCCCGACGATATGCGTATGGCGTAACTGTGCGACAGCGCGCGCCTCCTTCTTGAAGCGATTGCGGGTCATGACATCTTCATGGCGATGCGGGTCGATGACTTTGATAGCGACATAGCGTTCGAGGTTGGTATCATACCCCCGATAGACTCGCGCCATACCACCGCGCCCGAGCAATTGGTCAACATAGTAACCGTCAATCGTGCGGCCTATGAGATAATCCTGCATAATGTGCCTCGTCACCCCGAATGTCGTTTAGCCAAAGAAAAAACGTCGCCTGCGTTTTTTATCCTGTGAACTGGCGACCGTGATTTGTCCTAATTCTGCCACATACTGGTTAAGTCCGCCGACATAAGCGTCCAGATAATCCTGCGCGATGATTTGTGCGAGGTCGTCATGACCGGCGTCGTACAAGAGCGCCACATGCGGGCGAAAATCGCGCAAGCTCAGGTGCATGACGCCGTTATCATCCGTCAATACACCCCAACTGAAGGATTTTTGTGCATTATCATCTTTGGCGGTGGTAAATCGGCGCAAACTAGAACCGCGGGCCACGCGCCCAATATTGGAAAAGACCTCTTCGCCTTTTATGACTTCATTGAGCACATCAAAGCGTTCTGGAACAGCATTCAGTAGATTTTGTACCGCGCCCGGTAAATTTGCTAGAAATTTAATACTGGCACTACTCACGCTCTCACCGCGCAAGGCGATGTTCTTATACCGTACCATCAATTCGCCAAAGCCAGCAATCATCCGCAGGTAGTTCAGGCGCGCGGCTTCAAAGGTTTTGCGGCTGGCATCATCTTCGTGTTCTTCTAAAGCGTGCAGTGCGGCCCACGCACGCTGATGATAGGCCCAAAAATCGGTTAATGGATTGCGAAAGGTGGTTGGAAATAGCCGTTCGCGCGGGTCGTGCAGGCTGGCATCAATCGGAATGAGTATTGCCGGGTTTTTTGTTTGGCTTTCGGCAATTGCCAATTGCGCGGCTTCATAGGCGCGCCGGGCATTGCTCGAACGGCTTTTACGCAGCTTTTCCAACGCATCGGCTAAGTGCGGCGCGGGTCGATAGCGAGTCCCGTGTAAACTGCGGTAGAGAATCAATATATCGTTGACCGTGATATGCGCCAACTCGCTGCGCTGTTTGAGCGACTTCCGCAGCGAGAGTATACCCTTTAGGTTTACATGGCTATTC
>CAZTLI010000001.1:19776-32569 GCA_964614375.1 uncultured Anaerolineaceae bacterium | reverse complement strand
GATTTTGATGCCGCCCTGAGCGTTTTTTTTGCCGTTTGCATGGGTGGGCTATAGGGCGCTGTACGTCCCCGTCGTGCCGCAGGTTCGCTGGCGAGATGTGATGCCCATGATGCAGCGTAGTTGGTCATGATTTCCGCGACGGCTGCGCCCCATGCCCCATCAAAGAAAATATGCGACTGGTCAAAAACAAAACTGCTATCGGTACGCATGATAGTTAGCGGATGGTCGCCAATTCCGCGCTTTGCCTGTCGGATAGAGGCCAGTGGCTGCTGCGAGTCCTGTGCATCCCAATTGATGATAATGGGTGCATGTTTGAGCGCCTCAAGGTCTTTTTGCGTTTCGTCATCCAATTGGCGGCGCAAACGGTTGTGGCTGCCCCGCTGTGCCCGAACCAATACGTCATCGAGTGTTGCGGGTGGATGTGGCGAATCATGATATAGAATCGCCCCCGCAATCCGACGGACTGTTGTCGGGTCGGACAATTTATCATAATTGATGAGGTAATAGCGTCCCTTGCTGATGATCGCAAGAAGCGTGTGTTCCAATCCGTATGCTTCACGCGCTTCGCGATATGCACCTGGTTTGAGATAGGCCAGGCACGACATTTGCTGTAGATAAGCTGGTAACGCGGTTTTTTCGAGATTGGCATAACGCGAGTCGAAGGCTTCGCGCGGCTCGCGTTTCATCGCTTTATAGTGGGGTTGCCAGAAGGCATCAAAGAGCGCGCGGCGATAGGCCGGAAAGGTGCGCGCGGCGGTGTTGGGGGGTAAGTGGTAGGGGCGTTGATGTTCCCACAGGCGGTAAAAATCTGCATACGTGTCGGCATGTTTGACTTTAAATTCTTCGGCGACCTCTGCTAATATCCGCAGGAGAACACGTTCACGCCATTCATTGATGAGCATTGCTGGATAGTGACGGACAAAATCGACTACTGCCAGCATCCACGCCGCCAGTACATCATAATCTTTCAGGTCGATGTTGTTGTGTTGTAAGTGGCTATGAAATCCTGTGCTTTCATTGGCATGACGCGCACTATCCTCGCGCAAGGCAAATTCCAGATAAAATTGCCACGCCCCGCCCGCAAACGCGGCGTCGATTTCTTTGCCTGCCAGCCGCAGCAGTTGTTGATAACCATAGAGGATTGCCGCAGGGCCAGCGAAAAATGCGCCAAAAATGGCTTTATCGAGTGATTGGCGCACCCCTTGAAATAGCATCTTAATATGCCGTCGCGATTCTGTTTGTTCGACAGTGCGCCCGTCTAGCCGTGCTAAGCCGCTCAGAATGATACCCGGCACATTACCCGCTGGAACGACGCGCGCCACCTCGTCTGTCAACCGCTCGATTTCAGGTAATGCCAGCCGGGACAGTTCCAGCAGTTGCATACTGGTCGCGATGTTGCGGAGGTCTGCTGCGGTTGCAATCGTAATCCGTTCGTATTCACGGGCGAGATCTGTGCCCCTGTTGGTCATGTATGCTCCAATGCGCTGCCATCCCGACGTTCATTGTACGTTGTCAATTAGAAAACCGTCAATCGGAGGTAAGTCCTGCGTTAGTGCTCGCTGGAGTTGTTAACTGAGGGTGCATTAGAGGAAAAAAAGATGCTGCCGACTGTGCGTCCACAATCGGCAGCAAATGCAGCGCTTACCCGAAGGTAATTAATTTAATTTAGGGGGTGAACACATACCATTCATCAATGTTCCAGCGTGGGAAGCCCATCGTCGGTTCCCAGTTCGCCACGTTCGGTTGGGCGACACGGGTTTCGAGGAATGTGCCGAGTACGAGCCAGGGCACTTCGTCGCGAATGATTTCCATCGCTTCCCAGTACAGCGCACGGCGTCCATCGGCATCGCAGCCGGGCAGCACACGCGCCTGTTCCAGAAGTTCGTTCACCTGTGGGTTGTTGTACGAACCGGTGTTGAAGCCTGCACCGAGCGAGTCGCCTGCGGGTGTCAGGTTACGACGCAGACGGTCTGGATCATCGGGTGGTGGTGCAGTCAGGCCGATGATAACCGCTTCGTGAGTTTGACCAAGTAACTGCTCGACCAGCACGTTGAAGTCCAACGGCGTGAAGTTCACACGCGCGCCCAACTGACCCCACTGATCTTGTAGGACGATACCAGCGGCTTCGCGGGCGGTATTCCCGGCATTGGTGGTGAGTTCGAATTCGAGCGGCGCGCCTTCTTCGGCATACAGGCAGCCACGACATTCACGCACGCCATCACCATCTTCGTCAATCCAGCCGGCTTCGGTCAGCAGTTCGGCAGCACGTACTGGATCATAGGGGAAGGCTTCCAAATCGGGGTTGTAGACCCACGATGCGGGCAGGACAGGCGTCGCCATTTGAATACCATTGCCGAAGAAAACACCTTCGTTCAGGGCATTATAGTCATAACCCATCGCCAGCGCCTGACGAACGCGAACATCACCAAAGATGGGATGTACGCCCTGTTCCAGCGGATTGCCTGCGTCATCGAATGCACTTTGTGGATTCTCGCGGTCAGCCAGATTCCAGAAGACATAGGTCACCGAGAACTGCGGACTTTCGGCAATTTGATATTCACCACTGGCGGCGGCTTCGCGGAACTCTTCCTGGAAGGCCTGTGGCAGAATGATATAGGTGAAGATGCCTTCGCGGAACTGCTCGACCATTACGTTCTGGTCGGCGACATTGCGATAGACCCAACCTTCGGGCACAACATAGCCAAGCTGTGCATCGGGGAAGTTCTGGTCGGCAACGAGTGTGATTTGTTCGCCGGGGCGGAAGTTGGCAAAGCTGAAGTCACCTGCCGATACCGTTACCTCGAGGAATTCAGCCTCGTTCATGTCGGCAAAGTTCGGGAACCGTTCCTGGAAGTGATGCGCTGGCACAACGGGGATTAAGTTCGCGACACCGATAGCGCCACAATCGGCTTCATTGAAAACGATCTGGACGGTGTAATCATCCAATGCCGTGACACTCTCGATAGCGCCGACACCGGCAATCATACTGCCGTTGGCCTCAACTTCACCGCTGGCGATGGCGTCATACGCATACACATAATCTGCCGAGGTGATGGGTGTGCCGTCCGACCAGGTATAATCATCACGCATGTGGAAGGTGTAGGTGCGACCATCTTCCGAAATATCCCAACCCGTCACCAGCGCGAAGGCATAACCATCGGGCGCATGGTTCAGTGTGAACGGATCAATACCGATGAAACCGGGATACAGGCGCGCTTGCACAGTGGCAGACGGATTATCATTGGTCACAATCGGATTCAGGGTGATGATGTCCTGACCGCCGAAATTGGCTTCGACAATTGGGCCACCCTCGCCGGGGCCAGGTTCTTGATCCTGGGCGCTGATGGGGATGATCAGCGCGCTAAGCAGGACGACAATAAACCCAACCAGCAATACCTTAGAAAACTTTTGCATGTCTTGCTCCTCTTAAAAATAAGGTATTTACGATAGAGAAATTCCTCCGCGCAAGAGTATAGCGAAAGAAGCACACTCATACAACATTTATGCTCCGCTTAACTGTGATTTATTAACAATTAAGCATTCTATAATTTTTGACAACTGCGGCGGCTATTGTATAAACAAAAAACCTGCCACGATCGACAGGTTTTGGGTGGAGTGGGCGCGGAGAGACTTGAACTCCCGACCTCACGGATGTGAACCGTGCGCTCTAACCAGCTGAGCTACGCGCCCTTTTATCTGAATGGCAAAAAGTATAGCATGGTTGCCATCGGTAAATCAAGATGGAGTGACGCCTATTGTTGAAGCAGATTCGGGTTAGGGTAAGATGGCTTACTGGACTCATGATCGTGTTGACAGGCTGCATGATGGGGCAAACTACACCTATCTCCACAGTCAACGTAACACCTGTACGTCCGCTGCCGCCAACTACGCCAACCTTAACGACCATTCCGCCATCGACTGGTGACACGGGCACAGATTGGCAGCTCTTACAACCGGGATTGGAGCAAAATAGCTATATCCCCAATAATAACCGTCTATCACAACTGAATGTGATTCGAATTGACCCGACTCGCTTTGATTTTCGTGTGCATTACAGTCCCGGTTCGCCAATGGGGGTGGTTGAATGGCAGCGCGCGCTGCCGGATGCTGTGGTTATCATCAATGCTAATTTCTTCACGCCTGAACATACGATTACGGGGTTATTGATTGCTGGTGGGCAGATCTATGGTTCGCCTTATCGTAATGGCGGAACGTTTGCGGTACTTAATGGAATCCCGCGCGTGTTTCCGACTGCTGATGAACCCTATACCGGACAGCCGTATACCTATCTGGCGCAGGCATTTCCATTACTGGTTATGGATGGTGTGTCTGCTTATAACGATACAACACAAACACAGGCGAGTCGCCGGACGGTCATCGCGCAGGATCAAAATGGACAGATTTTGCTGATGGTGACACCACTGGTTGGATTGTCGCTGTACGACTTGAGTGCCTACTTACCGACGACGGATATGAATATCCTGCACGCTTTTAATCTCGATGGCGGTGGTTCAACGATGATGGTGATGGATGGGCCAAATTCTACACGCAGCATCTTGCCCTCATTTGATCCTGTACCCGCTGTTATCGCCGTTTATTCACGTTAAGGCCGTTACCCTCTGCGTCAAATTGTCGTTATACTAGGATATACTACAGAATTGCCTTATTGAAAGTAGAAAGCATGACCAATCCGAAACATTACTATCGTCCAAAAACACTCGCTGAAGCCATTGCACATGCGGCACGTCCGGGTAGCATTGCCCTGTCGGGTGGTGCGCTGACGCTGCGTGGTCTGTCGATCCCGTATGAGACGGTGGTCGATTTGCAGGATGTGGCTGAGTTAAAAACGGTGGAACGCACAGAGAACACCCTGCTGCTGGGTGGTGCATTGCCATTGCAGGCTGCTTTTGAGCAGGCGGATTTGCCCGCCGCACTGCGCGCAGCGCTGACACGCGCCCTGACACCGCATTTTCGGCAGGGTACGTCGATTGGCGAAAGTCTCACTCATCGTCATCCACCGCGTGAGTGGATCGCGGGGCTGATCGCGCTTGGTGCTTCCATGCAACACGCCGGACGCTTGGACGCGCTGGACGAAACTGAATTCTGGAACGAGCCATTGGATGAATTTGTGCGTTTTCATCACAATCACGGGCAGCCCTATCAGGGGATTGTTAAAGCCCTGCATATCCCTCTGCCGGACAATCACACCGCTGTACAGTCGGCGCAGGTGGCGCGCAGCCCTGCCGATGCGCCGATTGTCAATGTCGCCGTCTGTGTGATGACGAATCGTGACGGCGAAGTGCAGCAAGCTGTCGCGGGTTTTGGGGGCATGTCTGACTTTCCGGTAATTCGGGTGGACTTAATGACACTCATCGGCAAGGTGTTATCTCAGAAAACGATTGATGAAACCGCCGCGATGATTGACGGTCAACTCAATCATCCACCGGGCGATTATAAAGGCAGCAGTATGTATCGGCGCGAAATGGCTTTCGTACTGGTCAAACGTGCGCTGACCGCTTGTATGGAGCAGCTACAGGGATAACGCTGGCAAACGCCACACTTAGCGACGACAATAGCGGTAGTGAACCACAGGTGTATCAAGTTGAAATCAAAAGGGGATAACAATGCCAACGAATGTCATTTATGCAACCAATTTTTCGGATGAAGTCACCGAAGCGCAGCTGCGCGAGCTATTCAGTGAGTATGGCGACGTGGTTGCGGTTGAATTTGGCGTGGACGAGAAATGGAAGCAGCGTTACGCCTGGGTTGAGATGGATAAAGAAAAGTCGGCGTCTAAAGCGCGCAATACGCTCAACGGTTATGAGATTGACGGACGACGCCTGGCAGTTATCCCGTCCGATATTATCGTGCGCGACAAACTCAGCAGTAAGCAGCAAGAAGTCTATGAACGCATTGTGGCGGAATTGGGCGAGACCGAGAAAAAGCCGCTGCGCCAAATCTATGCCATGGTGATGCTCTGTGGGACGAACTTCGCTGAAGCCCTGCTGGAAGAGGCCAAAATGATATTTGAAGCAGAGGGTATCTCTACAAGTGATAACTCCCGTCAACGAACACTGGGCGGCGTCTACTTCTATATTGGTCGTCCGCGTGTACATCCCGCTATGGGGCGCATCCTGTTTAATCGGCACGGCAAGTTCTATACGCCCAAAGAGGGCGAAGCCGAAGAAGCACCTGCACAAGAAGGATGATGTGAGTAGAGGTGAATCATGAGCACACAATCTACTGAGTTGGATGGGGTTTTTGCGGTGGCATTACGGCTGTCACCTCTGGATAAAACCCGGTTAATTGAACGCCTTGCAGCGACATTAGAGAAGGAATTTCAGCCGGAATCATCGGCACCGCGTCGTTCGCTTTATGGCGTTCTGGCAGATTCTGGCGCTGCGCCTTCCAGCGAGGGAATTGACAATGTTCGCCGCGAGATGTGGCAGAATTTTCCTGGAGAGGATATTTGATGATTGTAGGGGTTGCAGATACCCATACTGTTGTCTGGTATCTGTATGCGGATAAGCGATTGTCAGCGACTGCTCAAGCATTTATCACAAATACGCTGTCGTCAGGGGATGAAATTGACATATCCTCAATTACACTTGTGGAACTTGTTCACCCGATTGAACGACAGCGCATCGCCGTCGAAACCCTAACTACACTTGCATCGGAACAGGACAGCGCTCACAGCGTATTTGCTGAGATTCCACTCAATCTGTCGATTATCCGAACACTAACACGGGTTGATAGAAATCAGATACCTGAATTGCCTGACCGGATTATTGCGGCGTCGGCGCTTCACTTAAATATTCCGGTCATTCGTCGAGACCATAAGATTCAGTCAAGTGCTATCCAGACGATTTGGTAGCTCGTTCTTAAAGGAACTCATTGTATGCAAATTGACGTAACCATTAATGGTGAAGAACAAACCTGGGATATTCAGCCACATGAGCGTTTGCTGCGCGTGCTGCGGCGTGAGGGCTATTTCAGCGTGAAATTTGGCGATGAAGATGGCATTTCTGGCTGCGATGTCGTGCTGTTGGATGGCAAACCCATGAACACATGGACGATGCTGGCGGCACAGGCGCACAACCATCACATCACGACGCTGGAAGGCATTGGCTCATCGCGTACACTGCACCCGATTCAGCAGGCGTTTATCGAAACGGGCGCAATCCAATCCGGCTATAATACACCCGCGCAAATTCTGGTGGCCTATGCGCTTCTGGAAAACAATCCCAATCCGTCAGAAGAGGCGATTCGGGCGGCGCTGGCAGGCGTCCTTGACCGCGAGACAGGTTACATCAAACCTGTTCAGGCGATAATGCGGGCGGCGGCGCTGCTGCGCGGCGAGACTTTGCCACCCTATGAACCGTTGCAACGCGCGATTCCTGCCCCTCCCGGTCTATTCGACATACAATGGCCTCAAGACCCATCCGATGGGGGTGGTGATGTCATGGGTGGCGGCAATGGTGGTGGACGAGTCCGGACTCGCACACGGACGATTCCGGCAGTGGTGGTCGCGCCAGCGGAAAGAAGTGAACGCAAGACAATCGGCAAATCTGAGGTGAAAGTCGATGCGGTCAAATTAGCAGCGGGCAAACCCGTCTATGCCGATGATTTTGAAATGCGCGATATGCTCCATGCCGCAATGCTGACCAGTCCTTACGCCCACGCCCGCATCAAACACATTGATACCAGTCAAGCGAAGGCGATGCCGGGTGTTGTCGCTGTTTTGACATACGAAGATGTGCCGCGTGTCATGTATGCCTCTGGCGGGCAGAGTTATCCCAATCCGCCGCCTTATGACCAGGTATCGTTGGATAACAAAGTGCGGCATGTCGGTGACCGGGTGGCAGTAGTCGCGGCTGAAACGCCCGAAATCGCCCACGAAGCCCTGAAATTGATACACGTTGAATATGACGTGCTGCCGGCTGTCCTTGACCCCGAAGCGGCAATGCAAGATGGCGCGCCTGTGATTCATGATGAACCCGATGCGGTTGATATTCATGATGCACAGCACAACATTGTCCACCATATTGATGCCCATGCGGGGGATGCCGATGCCCAGTGGGCGAAGGCCGACCATATCTTTGAGGGTGAATATCGGGTGCATCAGGTGCAGCAGACCAGCATAGAGCCGCATGTCTGTGTCACCTATTGGGACGAGGACGATAGATTGGTCATTCGTACCAGTACACAGGTGCCCTTTCATGTGCGGCGGATGGTCGCGCCGCTGCTGGGTATCCCGGTCAAACAAATCCGTGTGATTAAACCGCGCATTGGTGGCGGTTTTGGTGGCAAGCAGGAAATGCTCATCGAAGACCTGTGCGCCCATTTGACCATCGCAACCGGGCGTCCGGTGCGCTTTGAATACACCCGCGAACAGGAATTTATCAGCGCCCGCAGTCGGCATCCGCAGATTCTGCGGTTCAAAACAGGTGTGACGAACGACGGCGAAGTCACTGCCAGCGAACTATACATCATCGGCAACACTGGCGCGTATGGCACACATGGTCTGACGGTGCAGATGGTCTCGGGTTTTCGGGGATTGACGACCTATAACGCGCCCTACAGCCGCTTTATCTGTGATGTGGTCTATACCAATATCCCGCCACCCGGTGCATATCGCGGATATGGCGCGCCGCAAGCCCTGTTCGCGCTGGAATGCCACATGGAAGAAATCGCCGAAAAACTCGGCATGGACGCCATTGAATTTAAGCGCAAAAACTGGATTAAGCAGGGCGACCCGCTGGTGATGGCGGTGGCCTTGGGCGAAGGGAAAGAAGGCGTCCCGCAAACAGTGACCACGAGTGCCTTAGCCGAATGTGTGGACATTGGCGCGCGGGCGTTGCAGTGGGCAGAAAAGCGCGGCAAAAATCGCACCCTGCCCGGTAAGCCACATCTGAAAAAGGGCGTCGGCATGGCGGTGGCGATGCACGGTTCGGGTATTGCCGGGTTGGATATGGGCGCGGCTAATATCAAGCTCAACGACGATGGCTCATTCAATCTGCACTTCGGCGCAACAGACCTCGGCACAGGCGCAGACACCGTTCTGGCGCAAATTGCTGCCGAAACGCTCGGTGTGCCTGTGAATGATATTGTTGTTTATGCGGCTGATACCGACCATACCCCGTTCGATACGGGTGCGTATGCCTCCAGCACGACCTATGTCAGCGGCGGGGCGGTGTTGAAAGCTGCTGAACACGTCAAAGCACAGATTCTTGACCATGTATCCAAACACATGATTGACGCGCCAGTCGATAAGCTGGATATTGAAGATCGTCGTGTGATTGCCCGCGATGGTCGCAGCGTATCACTGCAAGACGTGGCATTGCACAGTTTGCATCAGGCTGACCAGCACCAGATTATGGCGTCTGCCAGCCACATGAGCCTGGAAAGTCCGCCGCCGTTCGCCGCACAATTTGCAGAAGTCACTGTCGATACCGAAACGGGGCAGGTGACTGTTGATAGACTCCTGATGGCGGTTGATTGCGGTATCGCTATCAATCCGATTACGGCATCGGGGCAGGTTGAGGGGGGTATGGTTCAGGCGTTAGGGTATGCCCATTGCGAAGAAATGGCCTATGACGCGGATGGCAAGCCGCTGGCGACCAATCTGGACGAGTATCACATCTATCGCGCCGACGAAATGCCCGATTTAGAGGTGGTGTTTGTCGAGACGTATGAACCCAGCGGGCCATACGGGGCAAAAGCCGTTGCCGAAATCCCGAAGGATGGCGTGGCCCCGGCGTTGGCATCAGCTATCTACGACGCGACAGGTGTCCGCATCAACGCACTGCCCTTCACGCCCGAACGTGTCTGGCAGGCTTTGCGTAAGGAGTAAGCGGATGCGACCTGACAGCGATGCGTTGATGGCTGAATTGACGACAGCGACAGCGCGGTTTGAGGCGTTGCTCCGCGTGTCCGCGATGGCAAGGTTCGCGTTGACGCAGCAGATGGTCAAGCTGCCGACTATGTCCTAACAGTTGACCCGGTGGATTTTCTGCTCATCTTTCCCTATCGCCGCCGTGAAGCGGTCAACCCGGACATTGAGCGATTGTGCAGCTATTTTCTGCCAGCTGATGGATAAACCAATTAGACTCTGAATGATTATTGTGCAGACAGCGGGCTTATGTTAGTTGTGAAAATAATCAGATAACGCCGTTTTTTTGCGGACGCGGACACAGCATTGCTGTGTCCCTACGAATAATGACGGTTGTTAACGGGTTTGTAGGGACACGGCACGCCGTGTCCGATGACCCGATTAAATTGTTAACTTGCTTCAGCCCGTGGCACAAGTGGCTAAAACAGTGCTCATCGCGCCCTTGTCCATCATAAGCATTCTTTTTGTTTCGTCCATTAGATGTAAATATTCGCACCAGACCTATTGCCTAAGTGCGATAAATCCGTATAATATCGCGCAATATAAAATCGCATATTTTAGGGCGTTTACTCGTGAGGAGTGTCCCAATGGCAGGCTCGTATCTATCACCCGTTTCATCTTCACCGGGCCGGGGCACCACAACCCGATCAGCACTGACCGGGCCGTCATTATGGACGGCTCGTATTATTTGGGTTGTCGCTGCCTTCAGTATAGGTCTGGCGGTTATCATGCTGCCGACGAGTTATCAATCAACTATCAACTTGACCGCACTTGAATATGCACGAACCGAGACCGAGATTGCGGCGATTCGCGCGGGACTGGTAGAACTGGGTATCACAGATTTGGTTTATGCGATATTGGCGTATTTGCCTGGTGTGGTCGTTGGTCTCGTATTTATTGTCAGTTCGGTCTTAATCTTCTGGCAAAGTAAGACAAAGTGGTTATCGCTGTTGTTATCCTTCTCATTTGTCACGCTTGGATCAAGTTTTATCATTGGCTTTGGGACTGCGCGCGATGATGCGCTATTTACGTTTGTTAGCGTGGTGGGTGGTTTAGGCTTCTTTTCGATTTTTCTGTTGATTTATCTGTTTCCTGATGGTCGCTTCGTGCCGTCGTGGACGCGCTGGATACTTGTTGGTATTGTCGCCTGGGGCGCAGTATTTGTGGTTATTCCAGAGTCGCCCATCACAGGTTCATCACCCCTTGTACCACTAATAGGTTTGCTGACTATATTTGTCGCGCCGCTGTATGCTCAAATTTATCGTTTTCGGCGTGTATCAACACCCACACAACGTCAACAGACGAAATGGGCACTGCTTGCATTTGCGACGTTGGTTACGACGTCCATGTTTACCACGATATTCAGCATCGTGGTGTCGCTAATAGATTCGAGCAATACGGCGCTGGCAATCGCGCATCTAATTTCCCAAATTTCGGTCATATTCTATGTTTTTTTACCTATTGCCGTTGTCGCTGCGATGTATCGCTATCGGCTGTGGGATGTCGATTTTCTCATCAACCGTTCGCTGATTTATGGCGGATTGACCTTGCTGTTGGGTATTACGTTTGCTGTGGGCTTTTTCGTGGTTCAAGCCGGGGCAGAGGCGGTTCTTGGCGGTGAACAGTCCACAGTGGCGGTGGTCGCCAGTACCGCGTTGGTGGTCGGGCTGTTTAATCCGGCACGGGTACGCTTGCGTCGTTTTGTAGATCGCCGTATCTATGGCATTAAAATCAATTATGATAAGCCAGATACACCCTCTCCTAGCCCGATCGCCAATAGTCGCCTTGTGCGGACGGACTTTGGCGCGTATGAGGGCTTAGAATCGGTGGGGCGCGGTGGCATGGGCGAAGTCTATAAAGCGCGCCATCCCCTGTTGCATCGCACGGTGGCGATTAAGGTACTGCCGCTGCAATTGGCGAGGAAAGACGATTTCCGCAAACGCTTCGAACGTGAAGCGCAGGTTGTCTCTGGTCTCAAACACCCGCATATCGTCCAGCTATTTGATTTTGGCGAGGCGGAGGGCACGTATTATATGGTGATGGAATACATCAATGGCCCGGATTTAGGTGATGTCATCCGCGATAGCGCCCCCCTGCCGCTTGACCGCGTGGCGACCATAACCGCGGATGTGGCAGCAGCGCTGGATTATGCCCATTCTCAAGGTTTGGTGCATCGCGATGTGAAGCCGTCCAATGTGATGATTGAACCCATCACTGCTACTGGACAGACCGATAAAACAGAACGCGCTGTCTTGATGGACTTTGGCATCGCGCGGATTGCGGCGGGCGGCACACGCCTCACTGCCAGCGGTTTCATCGGGACGATGGATTATGTCGCGCCGGAACAGATTCAAGATGCGACAGATGTTGATGGTCGGGCAGATATTTACGCACTGGTGGTTATGGTCTATGAAATGCTGACAGGTGAACGACCATTTATGCAAAGCAATGTTGGGGCGGTGTTAATTGCCCATCTCACCCAGCCCGCGCCCGACCCGCGTATCCTGCGTCCTGATTTGCCTGACCATGTTGCTGACGCGCTGTTGAAGGCATTGGAAAAGCGACCGGCTGATCGTTACCCAACCGCCGGCGAATTTGCGACAGCAATGCAGTAAATGGTCTGGCGGCATAGCTGCGTTTTCATTCCCACAGGCTTTATCACCTTTCCAGGCCAGTTTCCGCTCTTTCGCGTTATACTTGGGCTGGCCCTGTAATATTTTGATACCCCTATGGAGAAGTAAATGCCGACAGAGCAGCAGTGGTACATACCCGAACGAGTGGTGCGGGTTCGGTTCTATGGTAAATTATCGCTCGATGAAATCGTGGATGCGTTCGCCACGTCCGCCGAATTGGTCGATGCGAGCAGTGCGCCGCCTGTGCATTTCATTCACGATTGGACAG
>CAZTLI010000001.1:2483-19676 GCA_964614375.1 uncultured Anaerolineaceae bacterium | reverse complement strand
GAATTGGTCGATGCGAGCAGTGCGCCGCCTGTGCATTTCATTCACGATTGGACAGCATTGGACTCATTCCCTACCAATATTATCGACATCCGTCGCTCGACGACGGTACGTGTGAAAGACCCTAAACGCATCGGCTGGGTGGTGGCCTTTGCCAAAAATGACCAGATATTGCAAACGATGAGCAACATCGTCTTTCAACTGTTTCGCATCCGGTTTCAGATGGTCGCATCGGCAGACGAGGCGGTGGCATTTTTGCAAAGGATGGACTCTAAACTGCCGCCCCTGCCTGCATTGACATAATGGATGCAAAATCCAGGCAATAAGTGTGATACGATAACACAGTAAGCGCCAATTCGGATTGGGGCAGTGAGGGACAACATGGAAATCGACATCTCCTGGTATCTGCCCGGACGAATCCTCTATACCTACGATGCAGTTTCAGCCGAAGCAATGCTCAATCGCAACCGTCGCTTGCTTAAGTTGATTGAAGCCGAAGGGCAATCGCCCGCGGTGCATGTGCTCATTGATTACTCACAGACTCCACCCGAAGCCTACAGCAAAGGGCTGGCCTATTTTGTCGAACGTGCCCGTTCCAGTGATGAATTTGTGCGCGTGCGTGAAGAACTGATTACGCATCTCCTGTTTGGCTGGGTCGTAGCCTTTGGTGAACCGAGCGCGCTGGTCGATGTGGGCGGGAGTGTGATGGCGACCAAAAATCGCTATCGCCGTCACAGCGCCGACACGTTGGAAGACGCGCTGCGCTTCTTGAAGTCGATAGACCCCACCCTGCAAGATGAGCTATAACGAAATTTACTCCTTTACTGTTTCCAGCGCGAGATCATGTAACCGTAGTACCGCCGTCTGCAAGTCCGATTCATGAATGACAAATGAAATACTGCATTCCGACGACCCTTGAGCGATGGTCAATACATTAATGCGATTGTCGCCCATGACGGTGAATACTTTCCCGGCAATTCCGGGCGTGCCGCGCATCCCGGCCCCAACGACTGTCACAATCACGACATCGGTCATGATGTCCACTTTATCGACGTTATGACGGGCGATTTCGGCAGACAGCTCTTGCTCGACAGCGTGCTTGACCGCCACCGCTTTGTCATCCACGACGGTGAAGCAAAAGCTCTGTTCGGATGAGGACTGCGAAATCATCAACACACTCGCGCCCGACTTCGCCGTTGCTAAAAATGTGCGTCCAGCGATTCCGGGTACGCCTAACATCCCGCGACCACTGACAGTCAGGAGACTCACACTTTTGATGCTGGTCACGGCTTTGACAATGGTTGAACTCGGTTTGCCGTTGGGGCCGATTAAGGTGCCGGGGTGGTCGGGATTGAAGGTATTGCGTACCCACATGGGAATCTGCTTGTCGATAATGGGCTGAACCGTTTTCGGATGCAGCACCTTCGCGCCATAGAAGGCCAGTTCGCCCACTTCCTGATACGACACATGCGACAGGGTGCGGGCGCGCGTGTCGATACGCGGGTCAACGGTCATCACGCCATCCACGTCTGTCCAGATGATAAATTCATCGCTGTTGAGGAAGTCGGCAAAAATCGCCGCGCTGAAGTCGCTGCCACCACGCCCCAGCGTTGTGTAGATGCCGCGTTGTGTTTTGCCGATGAAGCCTGTAATCACGGGGATGATGCCCGTAGCAATGGCGGGTAACAGAAGCTGCTGGATGCGCGCCTGTGTTTCGCCCCACAGGGGTTCGGCATTTTGATGGGTATCATCGGTGACAAGCAGGTCGCCAGCATCATAAGCGCGGGCACTCAGACCGTATTCACGCAGCACCGCCGCCACCATGACGCTGCTCAGGCGTTCACCAAAGCTAACCACTGAATCAATGATACGGGGCGTGTCTTCGCCCAGAATATTGATAGCGTTGCATAACTCCACCAGATTATCCAGCAGGTGATTCAGTTGTTTGAGTGTTTCGGTGCGGTCAGCGCCCGCCTTGACCAGCAGATTCAGCACTTCTGAATGCCTGTCGCGCAGGTCATCCGTCACCGATAGATAACCCCATTTATCGCCCGCTGCCGCCATTTTCACGGTTTTGAGCAGGGCGTCGGTCACGCCCGACATCGCCGACACGATTAACACCGGTCTGTCACCTGCGTCAACTGCCCGCCGCACAATCCCGGTCACATTCTGTACCGCCTCTGGACTGCCGACGGATGTCCCGCCGAATTTCATGGTGATGGTTTTCATAGCCGATACCCTCGCGCATGTTATGCTGACCAATTCACAAACAAAAAAGCGTGTGGAGGCTTTCCACACGCTTCGCTTCTTCAACCGTATCCGGCGCTGCTACAGCACGTACAAACCTCCTCGTCGTCCAGTTGGACGAGTGGTACCCATACCCATAGTCATGGTGGTGCTGGTGTGCTGCGCGGTTAACATCACGGAACTCAGTCTGATTGTTTCGATACCCGCGTAAAATAGCGTGAATCGCCTCACCTGTCAAGGTATTGGTTGGCACGCGCCACCCTGAGTTGACACGGTTAGGCTGCAAATCTGCACAGAATCGCGATGCAAAATGCGGTGATAAGCGCGGAATGGGTATAATGGTCACTGTAATCCGCACACAAGAATCCCTACACTAACAGGGTGACTATTGCTATCGTGGGATGAAAATCGCATCAAGAGGTAAGAAGAAAGGACTGATATAACTATGGCTGGATCAACAGTCGAACCGCAATACGCATTTTACAAAGGCAAAATAGTACCGTTTAAGGATGCGACGGTCAGTGTGATGAATCACGCGCTGAATTATGGCACAGCCGTGTTTGGTGGCTTGCGCGGTTACTGGAACGAAGACGAAGAGCAGCTTTTTTTGTTCCGCCCGCACGAGCATTTCAATCGACTGATCCATTCCGCCGGGTTGATGCGGATGCAGATTCCCTACACCAAAGACGAATTGACCGACATTCTGTGTGACCTGCTGCGGGCAGAGGGTTACCAGCAGAATTGTTATGTGCGCCCGCTGGTTTATAAATCCGCCAACATGATTGGTGTGCGGTTGCATGATGTGCCCAACGAATTCACCATGTTCGCGATTCCATTCGGGCGTTATGTGGCGAATGAAGAAGGCGCGCATCTGGGTACGTCTGCGTGGCGGCGCATTGATGACAACGCAATTCCGGCGCGTGGCAAAATCTCTGGCGCGTATGCCAATTCCGCCCTCATCAAAAGTGATGCTATCCTCAACGGTTTTGACGAGGCGCTCGTGCTGAATGAAGACGGGCATGTGTCTGAAGCCAGCGCCGCCAATCTATTCATTGTGCGTAATGGCGTGGCAATAACCCCGCCCATACAATCCAATATTCTGGAAGGGATTGTCCGGCGGTCGATTATCCAACTACTGCGTGACGACCTTGATATCGAAGTGGTTGAGCGCAACATTGACCGGACAGAAGTCTATATTGCTGATGAAATGTTCCTGTGTGGGACGGGCGTCCAACTCGCCGCGGTGACGAAGGTCGATCACCGTCCGCTGGGCACTGGCAAAATGGGCGAGGTAACGTCCAAAATTCGTGACCTGTTCTTCGATGTGGTGGCGGGACGTGTCGAACGCTATCGCCACTGGCTGACACCGGTTTATGTGAACGAAGCCGTCGCTCACTGATAGTTTGCTGTTTCTGAAAATAAAAACGGGCACTCTGTAGCAAAGAGTGCCTGTTGATTTTAGCTGCGGTGTCGTTAGTTCATGGTATAGATTTTGGGGATGAAGTTCTGCTCACGCGCATAACGCAGCAGGTCTTCGCGGAAGTTGGGATGGGCGATTTCGGTCAGGGCGAAGACCCGTTCGGCAATAGACCGCCCCCACAGGTCAGCCACGCCATATTCTGTCGCCACAAAGTGAATGTCGTTGCGGGATGTGGTGACACCTGCACCGGGCTGCAACTGGGGCACAATCCGACTCAGGGTATCGTTACGGGCGGTGCTCGGCAGCGCGATAAAGGTCATGCCATCTTTCGCGCGGGATGCGCCACGCACAAAGTCCACCTGTCCCCCAACGCCGGAATACAGTTTCGTGCCGATGCTATCGGCGCAGACTTGCCCGGTTAAATCAATCTCCAGGGCCGAGTTGATAGAGACCATGCGGTCATTCCGCGCGATATTGAAGGGATCGTTGACCCATTCTGTCGGGCGCAGCTCGAAGATAGGATTGTCGTGGATGTATTCGTACAGTTTGGTTGTGCCGAGTACAAATCCAGCCACAGCTTTACCCGGCAGCAGGCTCTTACGCGCGTTGGTAATCACACCCCGTTCAATCATCTCCATAACACCATCTGAGAATAGCTCGGTATGGATGCCGAGATTCATGTGATTGGTCAAACGACGGAGCACCGCATCCGGGATGCCGCCGATGCCCATCTGAAGCGTCGCCGCATCGGGGATGAGTTCCGCGATATGGGACGCGATCCTATCCTGCACAGCGGACGGTGATGCGGGCGGAAATTCCGGCAGCGGATAGTCCACTTCGATGAAATAGTCGATCTGGTTGACGTGAATAAAGCTGTCGCCCAGCGTGCGCGGCATATTCGGGTTGACTTCGGCTATGACCATCCCCGCGCTTTCGGCTGCGCTTTTGGTCACACCCACTTCGACACCATAGGAGCAATACCCATGCTGGTCAGGTGGGCTGACATGAATCACGGCGATGTCCAGAACCAATCGTCCCACGCGGAACAAGCGTGGGATTTCGGACAAAAACACAGGGGTGAAGTCGGCTAGGCCGGCGTTGACTGCTTTGCGGACGTTCGGCGATAGAAAAAGGGAGTTGATGCGGATATGTTCAGCCATTTCGGATGTAATCCAATCGGATGGCCCCAAATCCAGCAGTTGAATAATTTCGACCTCGTGCAAGTCGCGGTAACGCTGGCTGAGCGCCGTGACAAACGTCTGGGGGGTTGAGCAATTGCCAGTCAAGAACACCCGATTGCCAGACATAATTTTGCTCACGGCATCGTCTGCGCTGATTTTTCGCTGCTGCCAATCCAATCCATTCATAGGGCGCTGTCTCCTCAACGATTTGTGGTGATGAACTGACATCAGCCTAACCTGATTGCCACTTTTACAAAAGTGTCGAATATATACCCCGCATACGATATTTGACACTAACTCCAAATAATGACTGGATTTACTGTTTAGGTATAAAAGGTCAAACAGGAGGTCACGCATGTTACAGCATGTTTTAGTACCATTGGATGGATCGTCGCTAGCGGAAGAAGCCCTGGCGTATGCGCGTCAGATTGTCGGTGCGGGGGCAAAAATCACGTTGTTAACGGTGGTGGATATTCCTGAATATCCCATTTATTACTACTATCCTGCCCCCATGGTCTCGCGCGATATGGAGTCTGCCGAGACGAAAGACTTGCTCAAACAGGCGTCTGAATATCTGGAGAAAATGGCGGCGACGCTACAGAGCGATGAGATAACCGTTCGCATCGAGGCACAAGTTGGACAATCTGCGCCTGTAATCGTGGAGACGGCTGCAAAAGACCAGGTGGACGCGATTGTTATGTCTACACATGGACGGTCTGGTCTTGGGCGCTGGTTGTTCGGTAGTGTGACCAACAAAGTGCTCGAAACGGCTTCGTGCCCGGTCTTTGTCATTCCGGGTAAAAAGCTCCAGCAGCTTCGCAAGGAACGCGCGCTGAACGGTGTGGCTGCTGATTAGGGACAGCGACAGCGACTCGCCGCATAAAAAGGGGCGACTCCGGGTGCGCCGTTGCCCCCTTTTTGCTTTCCGGTCTATCGGGAATCGGTGGGCTTAGAATTATCTGGCAGGGGCGGCACAATCTCGTGGATGTTGTTTTTGACCGCGTAAGCGGCGGCTTCGGCACGGTTGGCTGCGCCAATTTTTGATAAGACGCTGCTGACATAGTTGCGAACAGTCCCTTCACCGAGATAGAGCTTAACCGCAATTTGCCGGTTAGTCAGCCCTTCGGCAACGAGCGCCAGCACCGCTAATTCCTGTGGGGTCAATTCAGAGAAGGCGGCGGCGTGCTGCGCTTCAGACACTTTTCGCATTTCTGCGAATACGGCTGCGGTCATCGCCGGGTCGAGCATCCCCTCGCCACGACTGACTCGTTCGACGGCCTGCACCAGTTCATTATCCCCAATACGTTTGAGCACATACCCCGATGCGCCAGCCTGAATCGCCGCGACCAGCAGCTCATCCTCTGCATACGAGGTGAGCATAATCACACGACAATTTTGGACAGTTCGGCTAATCTGTCGGCAGGCCTCAATGCCCGATACACCGGGCATCCGAATATCCAGCACGGCGACATCGGGTTGGTGTTCTTGCGCGAGAGAGACCGCTTCTTCCCCCGTGCTCGCTTCGGCAATAACCCGAAAATGCCCGTGTCGTTCTAAGAGGGCGCGCAAACCCGCCCGCACAACTGCATGATCGTCTGCGATTAAGATGCGTATCGACTTGGCCATGATTCACCCGTCCTCGACCTGTTGATTGGAATAGTTGTATATAAATGCGCTAGAATAGACCCAACTTTACCATAGTCTACATAAAGTATAGACCATAGTGAGGAACATCACTGGCATATCATGAATAATCTCGTGAATTCCCTCAAAAGTATTGCATCGTCTGTTATGTTTGCTGCCGAGGCAGTCGAAGTTGAACAGGTGCTTGAGCGCATCGCCCATATTTCCAGAGAACTGGTCAATGCGCGCTATGCCGCGCTTGGTGTTCCCGATGGTGTGGGCGGACTGCGTTATTTTAAAGTCTCTGGCATGTCCAAAGAAGCCATCGCCCTGGTTGACCATTTGCCCAAAGGTCACGGGCTGATAGGCGCGATTATGGATGAACGCAAAACCCTGCGCGTGAAACACATGCGCGATGACCCGCGCTCTGTGGGATTTTGCGCCCACCATCCCCACATGAACAGTTTGCTTGGCGTGCCGATTCAGGTCGGTCAGCAGTTATTTGGTGTGTTGTATCTGTGTGACAAACACGATGATAGCGATTTTACAGACGAAGATGCCTGGTTGATTGAAACACTTGCGGGTTATGCGGCGCTGGCGATTAGTAGTACGCAACTGCGCGAACAGCATATTCGTCTGCGGATGCTGGAAGATCGCCAGCGCATTGGCATGGAACTCCATGATGGTGTGATTCAATCGTTATATGCGATTGGGATGCACCTTGATTTACTGCGCCTGAACACGCGCATTGAAAGCGATGACCTGCACCTCGCCATTCATGGTCTCAATGATGTGATCGACGATATTCGGCGCTATATTCTCAATTTAGGTCGCAGTACGGAGCGCCAGCCCACCATCCGCGAGGCCATCATGAGTATGCTTGCGCGCCTGCACGCGCCAGAGAAATTGAATGTTGAGGTTAAAGCACCCAACGAAGTCGCGCCCTTCTCGCCCGCGATGTTCGAGGGTATCTGCTTGATTGTCAACGAAGCCATTAGTAATGCCGTCCGCCATGCCGAAGCGTCGAATCTGACCATTGAGGTCATCGTGTCGGATGCTGAATTTATCGCCACTATTGAAGATGACGGTAAAGGGTTCGATATTCAAACAATCGACCAGAACACGGGTTTAGGATTGCCCAATATCCGCCAGCGCGCGCGCTTCTATGCTGGACGGGTGAAGATCGATTCTTCGCCCGGGCAAGGCACCACATTTTCGATCATCATCCCGATAAAACCGAACTAAAGGCTTACAATTGGGGTAAAGCCCACGCAGAAGCGCGTGGGCTTGGTGACATCCATCACCTGATAGGCAGTATCTTTGTTCAAGCATTGTTGTTTCTGTTTGGTGTACCGTAAAGATATAACAGTCACACCACAGTGATGAACAGGTTTGAGTCAAAAGGAGGACTCCATGTTAGATGAAATCAAAGTCAGTGAATGGATGACTAGCCCGGTTGTCAGCGTTGCCCCCCAATCCCCAATTAGCAACGCCCATCAGATCATGAAGGAAAATGGAATCCGCCGACTGCCCGTGATTGAGAACGACAAACTGGTTGGCATTATCACCATTGGCGATGTGCGCGAAGCCAGTCCGTCGGACGCAACCACGTTGAGCATCTGGGAATTGAATTATCTGTGGGCGCAACTCACTGTCGAACGGGTCATGACACGCAAAGTATCGTTCGTTCGTCCCGATACCCCCATCGTCGATGCCGCTCGCTTGATGCTCGAAAACAAGGTCAGTGGTTTACCCGTATTGGATGAACGGGATCACCTGGTCGGTATCCTCACTGAATCGGATGTTTTTCGGATGCTCATTCGCACCCGCGATACCGAAAAGACTGCGACGTAAACGCACCCATCATCAATACGTGTCCTCTGTGGCTGCACTTTCAGAGGGCACATTGTTGACCTAGCGACGCAATCCCCATAACAGAAAGGTTTAAGGCGAAGCCCATCATCGTCGAAAGCAATGAAAACCTTAAATATTGTGGACATCATGACCGAAAAACCCCTCACCGTTCATCTGGATGACACAATCCACGAAGCACTGCGCCGGATGGATGAGGTCGGTTGTCATCATCTACCTGTTGTGGGGATGGATAATCATCTCGTTGGTATTTTAAGCGAACGCGATTGTCGTCGCGGCGCGGGGTCGCCCAATATGCTGCACGATATTGATGTGGACGCCGAACCAGCCGATGTTGTGTTGGTGCGGCAGTTGATGACCCCCGCACCCATTGTCGTCGCGCCGCATCAACGCGCAGATGAAGCGGCGCGTTTGATGTTGAGTAATCATATTGGGTGTTTGCCGGTGATGCGCGAAGAGACACTCGTCGGTATTATCACCCGGTCTGATATTTTGATGGCATTTATGATGCTGCAACAGCCCGAACCCCAGTCTGGCAAACATCTCAACAGTCATTAATCCTCCCTGCGCTGCCGTTTTGGTAAGTGCCGCTGCGCCACTCGAATGTATCATTATCGCCCGGTTGGTATTTTCATGACGCAGATTGAGCCTTGCCATAGCGCGTAAAATTTTCCATCATCTAGTCTGCAACCTGTTGGATGTCGCCGCGTACAGGTTACAGACCAGTCTGTTATTTGAGGAAAACCATAGATGAATAATCGGGATGTGGTGATTGATGTGCGTGATGTGACCCGTGATTTGCCACTTGGCAAACATATTATTCATGCGCTGCGGGGTGTGAATATGCAGATTTATAGTGGTGAAGTGGTGAGCATCGTCGGGCCATCGGGAAGTGGTAAAAGCACGCTGTTGGGGTTGATTGGCGGTCTGGATAAACCCACCAGCGGCACGATTGCTATCGACAATATCGACATCACGCGCATGAGTGAAGACCAGTTGACCGAAGTTCGTAACGAAAAAATTGGCTTCATTTTCCAGTTCTTCAACCTCATTCCCACGCTCACGGCGCTGGAAAATGTGGCGCTGCCGATTGAATTTGCCCGTCATCGCAAAGCCAACCCGAAGCAGCGTGCGGCTGAACTCCTGTCGATATTAGGGCTAGATGATCGCATGAAACATCGTCCATCTGAATTATCGGGTGGACAGCAGCAGCGGGTGGCGATTGCCCGCGCGCTTGCCAATAATCCCCCGCTGCTCCTCGCCGATGAACCCACCGGTAATCTCGACACGGATTCGGGTAAAGTCGTGATGCAAGCGCTCCACCGCATCCGGGACGAGTCGGGCACTACCGTCGTCATTGTCACCCACGACCCCGAACTCGCCGCACAGACGGATCGCACGATGACGCTGATCGATGGGCTGATTATGAACGGTCTGGCGCATTAGCGCATTTCACACCGGGTATAAGCTGTCGGTTACCATACGGTGGGGCACGATTCCATATATTTCCCGTTAACTGTGCTACAATAGTCAGAGTTGAAATGGACACAGGAAACGACTTTCTATGCGGGCGAATTTCTCGTTAGACTACGATGTGGTTACAGTTGAACGTGAGCAAAAACTCTATCTGATGGCACAGTTGACAGCCGATCCTGCGCCAGATGATAAGACACGTCGTCCGCTGAATTTGAGTCTGGTTATTGATCGCAGCGGGTCAATGGCGGGCGAAAAAATCGACTATACCCGGCAAGCCGCCCAATTTCTGGTGCAAAATCTCGGTGTTAAGGATATGTTCTCCGTCGTTATCTATAATGATCGCGTGGAGACGATTGTTGCGCCGGGTATCGTCACGCATAAAGATATGATTTGCCAGCGTATTGCCAATATCGTGGCGGGCGGCGCGACCAATCTCAGCAGTGGCTGGTTGGAAGGCTGCCGCCTCGTTGATGAAAATCTCAATGATGACTTTCTTAATCGCGTGATTCTGATGAGCGATGGTCACGCCAATCGGGGTGTGACCGATATGGAAAAGTTGGTCACGATTGCCGAGCAAAAACGCGCCGAACGGATTAGTACCACGACGATGGGGTTGGGCAGTGGCTTCAACGAAGACCTGATGATGGCGATTGCCAATGGTGGCGGTGGCGCATTTTATTTCATCGAAAGTCCAGAGGTCGCGCCCCTCATTTTTCAAGAAGAACTCGAAGGCTTGTTGAGTGTCGTTGGGCAAAATCTCCTCATTACCGTAGAGCCAACCGAGTTTGTCACGCATGTGAGTCAGCTTAATGCCTATCCCACCGAGCAAAAGGGGAAGTCGGTGATGTTTCGGCTGGGCGATGTTTTTGGCGATGAAGTCAAGACGCTCATGCTGGAATTGACAATTCCTGCTCTGCATGACATCGGACAGCGACAAATCGCCAATTTGCGTTTTGAATATGACGAACTCACGCCGAATGGTGCTGAACATCGCGTTTGGGACATGCCCGTTATGGTCAATGTTCAGGATAGTGAACAACCGCGCGAATTGGCGGATGCCAGCGTGCGGCGTTCTGTACTCCTGCTCCAGGCGGCACAGGCGCGTCGCCAGGCGGTGCAAGCAGCGGATAAGCGCGATTATGAGGCGGCTGGAACAGTGCTGCGTGCAGTCGCGGATGCTATCGAAAAAGATATGGCTGGTGATGACAAATTACAGGAAGAATTCGCCGCACTCCAGAAACAGATTGCTGAAATGGAACGCGGTGCAGAGACGTATGATGAGTACAGTCGCAAGACGATGCAAACACAGGCCTTCTATACCATGACATCGCGCCATGAGCAGACGGTGATGCTGCGTGAGCGCGAAATGGAACGCGGGGTCGCACAGGCCAGGGCGACCCAACAAACCGGGGTTGTCGAGGCAGACATTCCAGATGTGCCCAAGAAACCGGGCGTAACCCCGACCTATTTTACATGGAACAACCAGACCTATCCGCTGGAAGGCGATCTTATCCGTATGGGGCGGTCACACCATAACGAAATCACACTCAACATCCAGAATGTATCCCGTTTCCACTGCCAGATACGCCGGGACGGTACGAAGCGTCTTCTCGAAGACCTCGGCAGTACGAACGGGACATTGGTTGATGGTGTGCGCCTCGAAAAAGAAGCCCATGTCCTTGTCGTAGGTGATGTTGTCCACATCGCGCAAGAAAAGCTCATTTTTCACGATAATCCAGACGGGATATAATTTCCCTGGCATTTTCCACAATTAGGAGTCAACTTCAATGACAGCGCACGAAACCTATGCGATTACGATTGCGGGTATTAAACGTGATTTGCGCCTTTTTGAAATCAAGCCCGGTGTCCGTATCGCGATTCTCAACATTTTGGGCGATGCTGAACTGGTCGAAGCGGCAAGCAAGGCCCTGGCTGAAAAACTAACCAGTCACAGCGTTGATGTGCTTGTTACGGCGGAAGCCAAAAGTATCCCGCTGGCACACGCCCTCAGCGTCCACATGAATTATCTGCCGTATGTCGTCCTGCGGAAGTCGTTTAAGCCCTATATGGGCGAGGCGCTGCAATCGGAAACACTCAGCATCACAACCGGAAAGCCGCAAACACTCTATCTGGACGAAAAAGACCGCGAACTGGTTAAAGGCAAGCGGATTGCGCTGGTTGATGATGTGATTTCGACGGGCAGCACGCTGCAAGGAATGCGCTTGATTATGAATAAAGCGGGCGCGAATGTGGTTGTTGAGTGTGCGATATTGACCGAAGGTGACCGCGCGAAATGGAGCGGGGTCGTCGCGCTGGGGCATATACCGGTGTGGGTGGATGAATAATGATTGATATACAGACATTCGGTATCTATTTCACGGCGGCGTTTATCCTCGCGATTACACCGGGACCCGGTATCTTCTATGTACTCACGCGCAGCATCAAAGGCGGGCGTGGCGAAGGTTATGCGTCCTCCGTTGGCACGGCGATTGGCGGATTTTTTCATGTGCTCGCTGCGGCGCTCGGCTTATCGGCATTTTTGGCGACATCGGCTGTGGCGTTTAATCTTGTCAAATATCTGGGCGCGGCCTATCTCATCTATTTAGGTATCAAGACCATCCTCAGTAAAGATGATGACTTCCATTTAGACGACTCAACGGCACAGTCACCGCGTGGTAATCGCGCGCTGAGGCAGGGCATCGTCACCGAAGTGCTCAATCCCAAAACGGCGCTCTTTTTCCTCGCTTTTATCCCACAATTTATCAATCCAGAAGGGTCGGTGGTGCTGCAATTTATCGTATTGGGCAGCATCTCGGTGCTGTTGAACACGACTGCGGACATTATCGTGGCAACACTGGCTGGCCCTATCGCCACCCAACTGAAAAAACGGGCTAAACTGCGAACGGCGCAGCGGTTATTCACGGGCAGCGGTCTCATTGCGCTGGGTGTGTATGTTGCTGTTGTAGACAGCGAACGGTCTAAATAAGACCGCTTATTGCTCAGGGTCAACAAGTGTGTTGTCCGCTTCAGCCGATTGACCTTCTGCCTCCGTCGGTTCATAGTCTGCGTCTTCTTTACCTGCACTTGCAGCTGCTTGAGTGACTACTTCAATCGTTTTGGCGACTGTCCCGGGCAGTTTGCCGTCCAGCTTTTCGTTTGTGCGTTTGCGACCCACCGCAATCAACTGAAAATCTAGCACAGGTGTGGGTAATTGAAAACGTTCAGCAAGCGCCGACGGTTTCTCAATTGACACTTCGTCAAAACCCGCATCTTGCAATATCCCTTCCACATCCTCTGGTGAATCGACCAGCCCGGCGATATTCCCGGCTTGACGGGAGAAAAACATCGTCCCTTCGCGCGCCATGTTTAAACCGGGTCGCCAGCTAAAATCGGCTATGAAAAGGCCTCCTTCAGTCAGGTTCTCATATATTTGGCGGCAGATTGCGACTTGTTCCGCACGAGGGAAATAGGGCAGCAGACCTTCTGCGGAAATTGCATGGGCGGCTCTGTTATCAAGTATCTTTCGCAGGGTCACCGTTCCCATGTCCGCGCCATACCAGATGAGATTATCCGGTATCCCCATCCCTCGAACGCGCCGCAGACGGGACTGTTTTTGCTCCACCACATCGGGTAAATCAATTTCAATCACACGGGCGTGCGATAGAGTTTGAGCTAGTTCAAATCCTCGCGGAGAAAAACCCGCCGCAATTTCGACAATGGTTAAATTGCTTTCAATGTCAGTAACAGCTTCTTTAATCAGTGCAGAAAAACCAGATGTGCGTACTGCAACAAAATTCATGCCTGCGATTCCGCTGCCGCGTCCCAACAATTTTATCATCATACGCGCTGCCAATTGGCCAGTATAACGGGAAAGCGCTTTCGTTATGGGAGACGGGGTTAATTCTGCACGGATACCTGCGAGAATTTCTGCACCGCGTTGTCCCGATGTGCGTCCCAATCCCATTGTATCTGCGGTGGTCTTTGCGGTTGGTGAAACGGTATTCTCAGCTTCCTGTGATTGTGGTGGCTTTGTACTCATCGTCTATTTCCTTTTAAGTTCAAAATAATGTGATCAATCCGCTCACATACAAATTAAAGTTGGCGCTTAATGGACATGATAATATTCTAACTCAATTACGCAGGCTATAGACAAAAGATCAAAGCCGCTGGATTCCGGGTATTACACAGCCCAACAGGGCCAAAAAAAATAAACCGACACGGCGGTTGAGTCCTGTCGGTTTATTTTTGGTCAGTAGAGGATGGGGTTAAATCAGGTAATCGCGCAGATTATGTGCCAGCCGTGGATGACGTAAACGCCGCAACGCTTCTTTTTCGAGTTGACGAATACGCTCGCGACTGAGGCCAAACTTATTAGCAATCTCTTCGAGGGTATGAGGTTCACCGCCACCAAGACCAAACCGCAGGCGTAGGATGTGACTCTGGCGTGGGGTGAGTTCGCTCAAAACTTCTTCGATTGTTTCTTCGAGTAAATGTTGTGTCGCTGATTCTACCGGGCTGGGTGACTCCTGATCTTCGATGAAGTCGCCGAATTCACTGTCGCCGTCGTCACCTACCGGGCGTTCCAGCGCAATCGCGTGTTGGCTGGCATCCATCATCGCCCGAATGGTGTCGGCGGGTAAATCCATTTCGATGGCAATTTCTTCGGGAGATGGGCGACGGCCTAGACTTTGTTCGAGGGATTGGGCGGTACGGTACATCTGGCGGATACGTTCGGTCATGTGCAGCGGAATGCGGATGGTGCGGGTTTTTTGCGCGAGGGCGCGGGTGATGGCCTGGCGTATCCACCATGTGGCGTAGGTGCTAAAGCGGTTACCGCGTTTGTAATCGTATTTATCGACGGCTCGCATCAACCCCACATTGCCTTCTTGAATGAGATCGGGGAAGGGTAATCCTTGACCCATGTACCGTTTAGCAATACTGACCACCAATCGTGTATTGGCGCGGCCTAGATGCTCACGGGCGGCCTGACCATCCCGGACAAGGCGCTGCATCTGTGACCGCCATCGGTGACTATTCTCGCGAGAATCGAGGCGGTGCAGACGGTCATAGGCTTTCTTGCCGATTTCGATGCGTTTCGCTAAATCAATTTCTTCATGAGCGGTTAATAAAGGTTCTTGTGCCATCTGGCGGAAGTACAGCCCCACCGGGTCGTCCGACGAGACGGCGTTGATGTCGCCCACACCAGGGTCTTTCAATAGTTCTTCGGGTTCAAATTCAAGGTCTAAATCATCATTCAGATTGTGTTTTTCTTTTGATTCTTCTTCTTTTTGGAGTTCGATTCCCAGTTCTTCTAATTCATAAACTATGATATCGATTGAGCTGGCATCTTCACCGTCTTCTTCCATGATTTCAAGTACATCTTCGTAGGTGATGTAGCCCCGCTGTTCGACCCGATTCATGAGTTGTCGTATCACCGTTTCATCCTCTGCCTGCTAAATGTCTTAAAAGCAAGTGTTTAGTCTTATAGCTGTTGCGTTGTCACCCCTTTATTAAATGTGTAAAGGTCGGATCGCGCAACTGCTGCTTGCCGGCCCGTCCCAACGTGCTGCGCTGTGGGAGTGGCCTATGCGATGTAGGTGTGGAATGTGCAGTTGCCTGTGATTATCCGATTGGGCCACCTCCCCAAAAAGTATTCATGAACACAAAAAACGGTGTTTAATTGTCTCTGACCACTGTAGCACATAAACACCGTACTGGATGCAAAGTTATCACATTGTTGTTGCCCATAGAGTACGCTGACGCTTCTTTTTTCATAGGGTTGTGAATAGACAACCAATGTTTGATGTTGAAGCTGTCTTATTCTAGCACGATTGTTATCCGTTTGTGAATAGATTTTCAATAAGCGATAGCATAACGTAGCATTAAGTAACATCGTTTGCGTGCGTGTTCTGTCGCTGAGTTGTAATAAAAGGTTAGAAAATAGTTTCAACCAGCAAAGCTGAATTGCATCTACTCCGATTTGTCCTGTATGATGAATATACGCCATAACTGTAAGGATATACACTGGCATGACAACCCGACGTTTTACGGATGATTTACCAGAACCTAACACACAGCCAGCGGCAAAACCCACACCGTTGGCAGATTTATCATCGCGCCCGGCGCCGATTGCGCCATTAGAGCCAGACCTCGAATCTGAATCTGATTCTGTAGAGCGCATCCCGCGTGGCGCTGCTGCCAATCTACGCGGCGCACACATGCCACGCAAACTCTCTCAGGTGATTAACGAAGCCGATGATAAAGTCGTTCGTGGCGATTTGGTTGATTATGTCCCGATTCCGACGGGATTCGACCCGCTCGATGGGTTCATCGGCGGTGGTTTGCGTAAGACTGAACTGGTATTGCTCGGTGGCGCGCAGGGCATTGGCAAGACGATTGCGACCTTGCAAGTCGCGCGCAATCTGGCGATGCGTCCCGACCAATACGCCTTTTATTTATCTTATGAACATACCGAAACCCATTTGATGCACCGCCTGTTGTGCCTCGAAAGTATCAACCCGCCGCAGGTCGATTTGAGTAATGAGGTGAAGCTGCGCGATTTGTATCAGGTGATTGTGGCACAGCGCGCGAAAAAGTTTATGGGGCGCGATGGCGCAGGCGGCTCGCTGCAAGCGATTCTCAGCGAACATCAGCGCACCGCCCCAGCGCTTGAACGGATGAAACGCTATGCTGACCGCTTAATCTTGCTGAAGGGCAGTCCCGCCGTCACCAATTTGCGCGCCATCAAAGAGATGACCGCGCGCTTGTGCGACGCAACCGGCGGCAATGTCACTTTATTTGTGGACTATCTGCAAAAGATAGCGGTGCATCCCGAACGTCCCCGCGATGAAAACGACAAAGTGACGATCATTGTCGAAGGTCTGAAGGATATCGCGCTGTCGCTGGACGTGCCTGTATGGGCGATTGTGGCGGCTGACCGCGAAGGCCTGCGGAGCAAACGTATTCACCTGTTCCATCTCCGCGGCAGCAGCGCCCTTGATTATGAGGCAGACATCGCCATCATCATGAACAACAAATATCAGATTCTGGCGAAAGACCATGTGGCCTTTAATCCCTATAATGCCAAGCAGTTCCGCAATTGGGTCGTCTGGACTGTCGAAAAGAATCGCGCGGGACGGGCATTCCAGGATATGGAATTCCAGATTCATGGGCAAAACTTCGCCTTTGACCCCAAAGGTCAAAAAGTGCAGCAGCAGTTGATTGACGATAAGATTTTTGAGAGCTAACCGAATTTTATCAGCGGGATCATATCAAACCCCTCACACGATGCGAGGGGTTTTTGACTCTTATTGTGATTGCCCTGCGCGCAGCAGGTCGATGGTTTCGACTGCGTGACGCAAATGGGGTATGACGATG
>CAZTLI010000001.1:0-2473 GCA_964614375.1 uncultured Anaerolineaceae bacterium | reverse complement strand
CTGCCGCCGACGACCAGCGCCACATTGAGCGCGTCATGCAGTTCATCGTCAGTAAATCCAGCATCTACACACTGTATCAGATGATAGTCGATGCAATCATTGCAGCGCAGCACTGCCGATGCCACCAGTCCGAGAAGTTCTTTCGTCCGTGAATCCAGCGCGCCATCCCGGTAGGCGGCGGTATCGAGGTTGAAAAAGCGTTTGATGCCTAAGTGGTCAAGCTCGTCGATACGATTGTTCATTTTTGTACGATAAGCGCGAAAGTCATCGAGCCGATTGGTCATGTTGAACTCCTGCCGGGATTAGTCTGTGTCCGCGCGTTCGTGGTGCATGTGGATAAAGTTGAGTTTAGACAGTTCGCGCACCTGTACATCCGCATTGTAACTGCTGCGGACAAGGGGGCCACTTTCCACCCATTTGAAGCCCATTTCTAATCCAATCCGTTTGAATGCGTCGAATTCTTCGGGCGTGTAGTAGCGTTCGATGGGTAAGTGTTGGTTGCTCGGTTGCAAATACTGTCCAATCGTCAGAATGTCTACGCCGATATTGCTCAAATCCTGCATGACCTCACCCACTTCATCGAATGTCTCGCCGAGTCCAACCATAATCCCGCTTTTGGTCAGCACGAGGGGATCCATTTTCTTGGCGTTGCTCAATGTCGCCAGTGCCCATTCATAACGGTCTTGTGGTTGTACCTTTTTGAACAGGCGCGGCACCGTTTCGACATTGTGATTGAGAATCTCCGGTTGGGCGTCCATCACGATTTTGAGCGCCGATTCACTGCCTTTGAAGTCTGGAATCAGGACCTCAATGCTGCAACCGGGTTGCAATTGGCGAATCCGGCGGATGACCATCGCGAAAATAGGCGCGCCCCCATCGGCACGTTCATCGCGATTGACACTGGTAATCACCACATGACGCAAACCCAACGCCCGCACCGTCTGCGCGATACGATTCGGTTCGCTCCAATCCAATGGGCTGGGTCGCCCGGTTTTGATGTCACAAAAGCCGCATGACCGGGTGCAGGTATCGCCCATCATCAGATACGTGGCTGTACCGCGCCCCCAGCATTCGCTGATATTGGGGCATTGCGCCTCTTCACACACCGTATGCAGCGTCTGAGTCCGCATCAATTGGCGGACACGCTCATAATTCTCGCCACTTTTCGCCCGCACTTTAATCCAGGGTGGGCGGCGGCGGGGATGTTTGGGGTCAGGCTGCCAGTCGCTTGCGGTGGTAACCGGGATTTCATTGGGATTGATGACTTCACTCACAGGGCATTGCTCCTGAATGTTGGTGTATCTGTAGTTGTGTGGTTCATTATACCTTCTGCTGGTTGAGAATATCTAATGCCGAAGAGTCCGCATGTGATTTTTGTCGTGTTTCTAACACGGCATGGTCATATGATACGCTTGTGTTTCTGCGCTTGATTGAAAACACATTGACGCATCGGGTATTGTTATTCATCATCCTATCTGGTCACGACGCTATGATGTGGCTGCGCTCGGTGACGCCTAGTATGACCCGATAGCAACTGTTGGTTCACTCCGCACCTTTGGGATAGGTGGTCTATTCGGTTTTATCGGTTATTTTCGTAACGCGCGCCTGGGTGCTTATCAGGCCTATGTGACAGATGGACAGCGCACTGTTGTATTGGAGTTTGATGACAAGACAATTGCCATTTCGCCTGATGCGCCCGATATTTTCATTGGCGCATTAGAACGGCGTAAATGGATTTAGGTCACGTTGGATTGTCGCCAGGGCTGGTGTATGAGCACAGCGCCATCAGGTGGTAGGCGATATGAGTGTGTCAAGTTCCGGCAAATCGGTATTCAATTCTTCAACCAATCGCTGCCACATCGCATGAATTGCATATTCGTGCAGCGCATAAAACAGCGCAAGCCCTAAACCTGTCAGCAGGATAGCGGCAAACAAGCCAGATAAGCCAATGATGCGGAATACCAGCGGGATGATTGCCACAACAGCGATGCTGCTGAAGAAGTAAACGCCGGTTTGCGCGAGTAGAAACCGACCCAATGCCCGAACCCGCGCTTCGGTATGGCTGCGGAGGTTGGTCGCGGCATAGACGCCTGTCAAACTGCCCAATACCGAAGATTGGATATGGTCAAAATAAAAGGCGATGACCAGTCCGATGCTGTAAATAACGGTTGTCAACAGGTCAATGTCTACAGGGGTTGCATTTGGTTGGAAGGCGATTCCGGTGGTCACGCACAGGCTTACCAGAAGCGTCACTAAGGCAATGATGGTCAGCAGGCGTGCAATAAAACGCACCCATTCAAATGCCCGCGCACGATGAAGCTGCGCCATCCCCATTGCCCAATTGACGCCCATCGCACCCGTCGGCGATACGCCCAGTAAATCGTGGCGGTTGTATTCATACTCAGTGGCGATACTTTGGCTGATAATCACCGCCCAGCGCAAACTATAGGCCGTATTTGCCAGCATCAACGCG